>JAHJSS010000026.1 GCA_018830225.1 Nanobdellota archaeon | reverse complement strand
TTGCGAGCCGCTTTGAGTTGTTCTTCCGGGCCGTCGTCGGGGGACGTCTCCGAGCGTAGCGAGCGAGACACTCAAACTGTTCAACAGTTTGGTGTGCCAAAGCATCTCTGATGCTTTGAGCACCCCCTACGGGGAGACAGGACTTCTGGATACATATTTAGTAGGCGAGCCTGGCGACAACCGCTGAAAGCGATATTTTCAACAGAGCCGTGATGCAGGATACTTTTATAAATCGCCCCTCAATCCTCTGCAATATGAAGAACCACCGTCTGAAAGAGTTCATGAAGCACCCGAAGAAAGCGCTGTTCACGATAGCATTGCCCACCGTGGTCGCGATGCTTGTCCAGACTCTCTACAACGTGGTGGACACAGCTTACGTCGGCCGCCTGGGTGCTGATTCGATAGCAGCTCTGACTTTCGCTTTCCCGTTGTTCTTCCTCCTGATTGCCATCAACGGCGGGCTCAACGCAGGCATGGGCTCCAGGATATCGCGTTATCTCGGTGAGAAGAAGAAAAAGGCTGCTGAGAACACTGCTATGCACGGCCTTTTGATCACTCTTGTGTCTTCTGTCGTCATCCTGGTCCTAGGGCTCATTTTCCTCAAGCCCTTGTTCCACCTGTTCGGCGCGACAGAGAGCGTGCTTGAGCTTTCGATAGGATACATGTCTATAATACTTTGGGGCGTGTTCTTCATGTTCCCTTCCTTTGTGATGAGCGGCATCTTCACCGCGCAGGGTGACACAAAGACGCCGATGATAGTGCAGATAATAGCTCTGGTCATCAACATAATACTTGATCCTATATTTATATTCGTACTGGGCTGGGGCGTGCAGGGCGCTGCTGTCGCGACAATCATTGCCATGCTTGTCAGCCTTGTGCTCTACATCATAATGATACGCAGGCGCTCGTATCTATGCATCAGCCTTAAGTGTTTCGAGTTCAGGTGGCACATGGTGCGCGACATCTTCAAGGTGGGCGCGCCAGCATCTTTCATGATGATACTGATGTCGATATACGTGATTTTTGTTAATCGTATAATGGCTTATTTCGGCACTGACTTTGTGGCTGCGTTCGGGATAATGTGGCGTCTGGGCAGCACTGCTATGATGCCTATCTTCGGTTTCGGCCTCGCTGCCCTGACTCTGGTCGGCATGTTCTATGGGGCGAAGCGCTATGACCTGGTGAAGCAGACCGTCTGGTACACGATGAAGATATGCGTCGGTTTCACTGCGTTCATGGCTGCGTTGTTCTTCGCGTTGCCTCAGGTCTTCTTCAGGATATTCACGCCTGACGCGCACATAATAGCTCTTGGCATACCTTATGCGCGCATAGCTGTGTTTGAATTGCCTCTTGTAGCGATAAGTTTGACTGTCGGGCGTTCAATGCAGGGTTTGGGTCTTGGCATGCCCGGTCTCGTGATAAATCTCGTCCGCTCGCTGCTCCTCTCTGTCCCTCTTGCGTACTTATTTGTGTTTGTCCTCGGTTACAGTTATCTCTCTGTCGCTGTCGCTGTTGTCATCGGCTCGGTGTGCGCGTCCGCGACTGCGCTCATCTGGATGAGGCTGAAGCTGAAGTGGCTTCTCGACGGTGACTGACTCTTGTCCCTTTCTTGTGACATCAATAATTATTTATGCGATCCCTCTGCTCTTTTTGCAGTGAGCGATTTTGTGGGGGTGTTTTATACATGTCATTCAGAGAAAAGTGGCTGGAAGCTGTCGACAAGAAGGATTCTGTCCTTTGCGCAGGGTTGGATCCTGCTGATTTCAAGATGGGCAGGGGTGAGAAAGGCCTGCCTGAAGGTGTGAACAGGAGGGACTGGGCATTAGGGTTCATCAGGGCTGTCGCCCCTTACTGCGCAGCTGTCAAGCCGAACATACAGTACTGGAAGGATGAGGGGGATATGGAATCCCTGATGGTTGTGAGCGCTATAGCTGAGGAGTGTGGCCTGCTGGTCATCGATGACAGCAAGCTGGCTGACATAGCTGACACCAATGATGCTGGTTTCTTCTACGCAGGCAGGAGGCCTGTTGATGCTGTGACATTCTCGCCTTTTGCAGGCAACATCGCAGAGGCTGCTAAGCAGGGCCATGATAGGGGCGTCGGCGTCATCTCCATGTGCCTGATGAGCAATCCTGAGTACGACAGGGAGAAGAAGAAGCTAGTCAATGTATGGGATTGCGTGGGCCAGTATGATGAGAATGATATCATTTATTTAAGGGATGAAGAAACCGGATATGATGGGTTTTTTGTTCATCAGTATGTCCACCTCGCCCGCCAGGCAGAGCTCTGCGGCATCGACGGCATTGTCATCGGCGCGCCGAGCAGTAAGAATCACATCACTGAGGAAGAGCTCGCCACCGCAAGGCGTCAGGTCAGCGATAGGATGCTTGTCCTGCTTCCAGGCGTGGGCGCGCAGGGCGGTGAGGCAGAGGCCATATGGAAGTACTTCGCAAAGGGTGCTGTCATCGTGAACGTGGGTAGGGACCTGATGTTCCCTGGCAACAACAATGCTGCAGGTCCTGAGGAGCACGCTGCAAGGGCAAAGCACTACATGGAACGTTTGAACGAGCTGCGCGCAGCATGATGTGCGTAAACCGCATAGACGATGCCGCCTAGCGAGCTGACGCAGAATTATGTGGTCAGTATCGCAGTTGGGCAAAAATAAGCGGAGCAATACTCGGTGCGAGCGCGGCATCGTCATGGTGTGCATCTATTTTGCAGCATAAATTTTTTATATTCTCTTTCTTTTTCTCTTTTTTTATGGACTTCAACACCCGCGTCTGGGAACTGTGCAAGAGAATCCCGAAAGGCAAGGTCACGACCTACGGCGGACTCGCGCGCGCCCTCGGAACGAAAGCATACCGGGCAGTCGGAAATGCCATGAACAGGAACCCTTATGGTGCGTGGACGGCCCATGGTGAGAAGATGGTGCCCTGCCATCGTGTGGTGAACAGCGACGGAAGGGTCGGCGGATTCGCTCTCGGAACGAAGAAGAAGATCGAGCTTCTCGAGAAAGAGGGTGTCGAGGTCAGGTGCGGCAAGGTCGATATCAAGAAATATCTTTTCAGGTTCTAGTTCGGCGGTGGTGGCGGCAGGGTCTGGAGCCTTATGCTCATCTCCACCCCTTCGGCGAGGTTGGCTGCGTGCAGTTCCCCGCCTATGCTCTGTATGTATCTCTCTGCGCATGACGTGTCTGCGACTCTCCTTTCTGAGTTCGCGTGCCGCGCAGCCATCTTGAATATGAGGTCTTCAGGCTGGTGGGGTATGTTCGGTCCGTTGTCTCTCACATATATGACCACGTTGTCCCCGTACGTGCCGAAGCCGACACGCACTTCCTTCTTCTCGTTGTGCCTGAGTATGTACGGCTTGTCGAGGAGTATGTTCAGGAGTGCCTGCCTGACTTCGTGCTCGCTCCCTCTTATGCAGATGTCCTGTGGGATGTCATCGACGTATAACCTGATGTCTGACAGCAGGTAGTGCAGCCGGGTGATCTGCACCGCTGACTCTACTGCGCTTGCCAGGCGCGTCTTCTCTGTTCCATCTGTGCCGTCAAGCAGGAGCCTTCTGCTCTCTTTGACCTTTGTTTTCAGGTCTTCGGCGGATTCGTTGATGATGCTGAACTTCTCAGTGTCTGTGACAGCCATCCCTTCGCGTATGCCTGCTTTTTCTATCATCGCGACGTTCATGTATGCTGCTAAGGCAGGGTTGATGAATGTCCTGAATATCAGGCCGTAGACAACATTTATTATCCTCAGCCGGTTCAGCTCCTTCTTCGGGTCTGTCTCTGGGGCGATAGGGTATTCTGCCTCATGGATGGGTACTGCTCCTTCGACAAGCTTCTCCAGGTCGCACTCCAGTCCTGTGCCAGGTGTTATAATGGTCCCGTTCTTTGTTGGGACGTTCATGTTCCTGGTGGCGAGGATTATCTGGTATATCTTCTGAGAGCTTGAGTACATCTTGTGGAATGTCTGTTCAGGTATCCTGTACATGGTCATGCAGGGCGTCTCGTACGCCTCTCTGTTGTTGAATGCTTCTGAGACCGATTCTTTGAGAGTCTTGACTAACTGCTCTATCTTGTTCATTGCCATTCCAGAAAGAGTTGCCCTTATCCTTTGCTCGGCTATCGCCAGCTCGAGCGTCTGTTCCCCTGGCTTGGTTTGTCTGGTTCTCTCGATCTTTCCCGCCTCAGGGTCAGAGAGCACGCAGCACTGTGTAGTCTAGAACGTGTTTAACTCCTCCACACCCTCTAACCAGTATATATTATATGTTTTGTTTGTTAATTCGTGCGGCCGGGAATTCTGCGTGGGCTGAGCGGTTAGCGAAGACCCGCAGTTGAAAGGCCGCCGCAGACGTTATATTCTCATTCTTCTTTAGAAGTGACCATAGCCGCGCGCCGCTTGCGCGGCGCCTAAAGGCT
>JAHJSS010000002.1 GCA_018830225.1 Nanobdellota archaeon | reverse complement strand
TATGCGTGTTTATATACAACGTACTCCTGGGGCGAATAAGATCTTTTACGCCTTGGGTGGACGAAGATTTTGGCAAAAATCGTTTGTATGTCATTCGTGAGACACGCTCAAGACAGTGTTTTGGCAAGTATTAGCGGCTATCTTCCTCGGCATATCAGCAGGCATCTTCACCGGCCTCGTCCCAGGCATCCACATAAACCTAGTCTCGCTCATCCTTCTCTCAGTCTCGCCAGTGCTCCTGCATTACACAAATCCTGTCGTGCTCTGCTGTTTTATAATCTCGATGGCAATCACCCATACATTCCTTGACGCCATCCCAAGCATCTTCCTCGGAGCTCCTGATGCTGACCAGGCGCTGAATGTGCTCCCAGGCCACAAGCTTCTGCTGGAAGGGAAAGGTTTTGAGGCAGTAAAATTGACTGTAGTCGGATCGCTGTTGTGTCTCTTGCTGGCCGCCGTGATGATCCCCCCTATGCTGATGATATCAAAGACCATCTATCCTTTCCTGAAAGGTTATATTGGTTATCTATTGATTGTAATTGTTGTTTTCATGGTGATGAAAGACAAAAACAGATTCATGAACCTCATCGTCTTCCTCACTTCCGGCGTCCTTGGCCTCATCGTGCTCAACATGCCGACGCTGAAGGACCCTCTGGTCCCTCTGCTCTCAGGGCTTTTCGGCACTAGCATGCTCGTCGTCAGCCTGACACAGAAGGTGAAGATTCCAGAGCAGACATTCAGTGAGACAATCCGCGTGAAGAAGGGGCACATCGCCCAGGCAGTGGGCGCGGGCACCCTTGCCGGCGCCCTCACAGGCTTCTTGCCAGGCCTGGGCCCTGCGCAGGGCGCGGTCCTCGCAAGCCAGATTACAAGAAACATCGGTGATTATGGTTTCATGATTCTCGTAGGCGGCATCAACACAGTGAATTTTGTCTTCTCTCTGGTCACGCTCTATACAATTGAGAAAGCACGCAACGGCGCTGTCATCGTGGTCTCGAAGCTCCTGACTGATTACTCTCTCACGATCCTGCTTGTCTTTGTCTGCGCTGCACTCATTGCAGGAGCAGCAGCCACCTTCCTGACCCTGAAACTGTCCAAAGTGTTTGCGAAGCTGGTAAGTAAAGTGAAATATGGTTTAGTCGTGTGCTGCGTAATATCATTGATAGTCGGATTGGTCTTCTACTTCTCAGGTCTGCTCGGCATCCTTGTCCTGATAGTATCGACCGCGATAGGCATAATCCCAGGGTTAACAGGAACTGCGAGAAACCATCAGATGGGCTGTTTAATACTGCCCGTAATACTATTCTTTGTGCTTTGACAGGCACTGCAAGAAATGCACAACTCCGAAGGAGTTGGGCGACCAGAGAATTCCGCAGGAATTCTCTGAGTACCACCAGATGGGCTGCCTTATCCTGCCAGTGATACTGTTTTTCGTGTTATGACAATTATTTTAGAAAAAGCTTTATAAACATTGAGCGACTAACAGGTCATATTATAAAGGTCATATTATAATATACTGCTTTGGGGGTGTTTGGATGAATAAACTGGCCGTTATTGCTATTCTTGTCATTGCCGTCTTCCTCGCGGGCTGCGCCGCCAATGAGATTGGTGTAGCTGGTGAGAGCAAGGAGAGCTCTTCTGAGAAGACCACCACATCAACAGCCACCAATACAAAGACAGCGACGACCACCAAGACCGCTACTAAGGAGTCTGCTCCTGTAGAAGAAGAACCAGAGCCTGAACACATATCAGTGACAGAGTCCAAGACAGGTGAGTCAGTCACATTCAAGAAGCTGGGAGACCCGTGGCGTGATAAGGAAGCTACAGAGAAGTGCGACATGAATTTCCCGTTCGAGTGTTCCAGGTACAGTGCGAACAGCGGCATCGTATACCTGACAATAAAGAACCAGGATTATTCCTCTAAGGCGGATGAGGTGACCCTCACCCTGGATGGGGAGACCTGTGATCCTGCGAACACATTCATTGAGACAGGGCATAACAAGGCTTTCGAGTGCTTCGTAGACCCTGATGTCAGCGGAGTCTCAGGCAGCCTCGAGATAAAATATTATGTGCCTACAACCAAGTCCCACAGGATAGCGACAGGAAGCATTGCAGTGAGGATGGAATAATCATTTATGCATTTTTTATCATTTCTTCTTCTTTTTTACACAAATAGGCCATACGGCTGCAATTCCCAAACCTTTATATACCTCAAAACCGACGTTTATGAGGGTTTGAGGGATTAAAAATTATGTGAAAAACATAATTTTAAATATGCCCTCTTTTTCCTAAGCATCAAGCTCTTATGAGCAGTGACGGCCTTAAGGCCCGAGCGAGGAGTAAAGCATTACTTCTCCTTATACAATAAACACTAAGAAGCACCACTAGGTGCGAGGTGAGCGAAATGTCCGAGAAAGAAGTTGTCGAAAAGGTATATCAGGCGATTGAGACTGCCAAGTCCTCTGGGAAGATAAAGAAAGGCATAAATGAAGTGACTAAAGCTATCGAGAAAGGTGATGCGAAGCTCGTAGCTTATGCGAGCGATGTGAACCCTGCTGAAATAGTTATGCACCTGCCGCTGCTGTGCAAGGAGAAAGGTATCCCTTGCGTGAAGGTCGGCAGCAAGGAGGAGCTTGGAGCGGCCGCTGGCTTGACTGTCCCCACAGTCTCTGTTGCAGTCGTGAATGAGGGTGATGCAAAGGCGCTGATAAAGCAGGTCGCTGACCAGGCCGATTGAGCAGGCAGGATAAAGGTGCTTGAAAATGGCTGACCAAAGGAATATCGGAAGAGGCAGGAGAAACCAGCCTGAAGAAGGCGTCAAGGGCGCTGTCTACTTCACTGACGCCTTTCCTGCAAAGGTTGAGGAAGTGATCGCCAGGACAGGCACTCGAGGAGAGGCCATCCAGGTGAGGTGCAAGATACTCGCAGGCAGGGACCAGAACAAGATCCTCAGGCGGAACGTGAAGGGTCCTGTGAGGGTCGGTGACATACTGATGCTCCGTGAGACAGAGATCGAGGCAAGAGCCCTCAACAAGGGCAGAAGGAGATAGACCTGGAGGGTGATTGTCATGGCTAATTGCAGTTTTTGCGGACACATGATCGAGAAGGGTACAGGGAAGATGTTCATCAAGACAGACGGCAAGATCCTGTATTTCTGCTCGACAAAGTGCGAAAAGAACCTCCTGAAGCTCAAGAGGAAGCCGAGGGAGCACAAGTGGACGAAGATGTCGAGGGACGAGCGAGGCAAGAAGGACTGAAAGAGGTAGGGAAAATGAAGGAGTTCATCGAGAAGACTTTCATCGCTGTCAAGCATGATGGCGTGCAGAGAGGGCTCATCGGCGAGATCATAAAGCGGTTCGAGCAGCGCGGCCTCAGGCTTGCGAGCATCAAGATGGTGCAGGCGGATGAGACGCTCGCGTCGAAGCATTACCCTATGAGTGACGAGTGGGTGAGGAACACTGCGGCAGTCACCCGTAAGTCATGGGCTGCCAAGGGGGTTGAGCTTAAGGAGAGCGACAAGGAGATATGCAGCAAGATAAACACCTGGCTCAAGGGTTACCTCGCAGAAGGCCCTATCGTCGCGATGGTTTGGGAAGGCCCTCACGCGATCGAGATTGGAAGGAAGATCGTCGGCACGGCAAGCGCGAAGAACGCTCCTCCCGGCACGATAAGGGGGGATTTCACAGTTGACTCGTACGAGATAGCTGACAAGCTGCAGAGGCCTGTGAGGAACCTTGTGCATGCCTCGGGGACAAAGGCAGAGGCAGAGAACGAGGTGAACCTCTGGTTCAAGAAGGATGAGATATTTGATTATGAACGTCCTGACTGGAAGATAATGCATTGAGTGCTACACACCATTATACAATAATATAATACCAGAATACTACCAAACAAGGTGATACCTAATGGCTAAGATGGTTGAAAGGGTTATGGGTGCGATGAAATACCCTGAGAGGATCAGGAACATCGCCATCTGCGCGCATATCGATCACGGTAAGACCACATTCTCAGACAACCTTCTCGCTGGCGCGGGCATGATGTCAGAGGAGCTGGCAGGCAAGGCGCTGCAGCTTGACTTCCATGCTGACGAGCAGGCGAGGGGGATCACTATCGACTCAGCAGCAGTATCGATGGTTCACGAGTTCGAGGACAAGGAGTTCCTTGTGAATCTAATAGACACTCCGGGGCACGTGGACTTCGGCGGTGACGTCACCAGGGCGATGAGGGCTGTCGACGGCGCGATAGTCCTGTCATGCGCTTCAGAGGGTGTCATGCCGCAGACAGAGACTGTGCTCAGGCAGGCCCTGAGGGAGAGGGTGAAGCCCATTCTTTTCATCAACAAGGTAGACCGCCTCATCAAGGAGCTTCAATTGACTCCTGAGATGATGCAGGAGAGGTTCATCAAGATAATAAATCATGTGAACAAGCTGATAAAGCAGATCGCTGAGAAGGAGTACGGCGAGAAGTGGCAGGTCAATGTACAGAACGGCAGCGTGTGCTTCGGGTCCGCGTTCCACAACTGGGCGCTTTCGATCCCTTACATGAAGGAGCACGGTGTGACATTCAAGGAAATCATCGACGCGTACCAGAATGACACCTGGAAGGACCTCAAGAAGAGATGCCCCTTGCACAAGGTGGTCCTCGATGCTGTGATCGACCACCTGCCGAACCCTGGCGAGGCGCAGAAGTACAGGGTGCCGAGGCTGTGGCACGGCGACCTTGAGAGCGAGGATGGCAAGGCGCTGGTCAACTGCGACCCCAAGGGACCGATGTATTTTGTCATCACGAAGACTGTCGTCGATCCTCAGGCAGGAGAGATATCGACCGGAAGGCTGTTCTCAGGAACTATCTCAAAAGGGATGACCGCTTACCTCAACCTGGGCAAGCAGAATGCCAGGATCCAGCAGGTATTCGTCATGAACGGCGCCAAGAGGGAGATAGTCAATGATGTCCCCTGCGGGAACATCGTCGCTGTCGGCGGCCTGAAGTCTTATCCTGGAGAGACCATCACTGACAAGCCGACAGAGCCTTTCGAGAAGATATCCCACATCTTCGAGCCGGTCGTCACGAAGGCCATCGAGGCGAAGAGCCCTGCAGACCTCCCGAAGCTGGTGGAGGTATTGAGGGTCGTATCAAAAGAGGACCCATCGATAAAGATCGAGATCAATGAGGAGACTGGAGAGCATCTCATGCACGGGATGGGCGAGCTCCATCTCGAGGTCATAGAGAACAGGATAAAGACAGAGAAGGGCGTCGAGATAACGACTTCTCCTCCTATCGTCGTGTACAGGGAGACCATAACTAAGCCTTCTTCAGCAGAGGCAGAGGGAAAGTCCCCGAACAAGCACAACAAGCTTTACTTCAGGGTGGAGCCTCTCGAGCCGAATGTCGCCGAGGCCATAAAGAAAGGGGAGATACCTGAGTCAAGGATGAGGAAGAAGGACACTGCTGTGTTCGACAAGTTCGTCGAGCTGGGCTACGACTCGAAGCTCGCCAAGAAGGTGCTTGAAGTGTTCAATGGCAACGTCCTGATCGAGGAGACGAGAGGTATCGTCTACCTGCACGAGATCATCGAGCTGGTCATGGACATGTTCGAGGACGTGATGAATTCAGGTCCTCTCGCGCGCGAGCCTTGCCTGGGAGTGAAGGTAAGGCTGATGGACTGTAAGCTTCACGAGGACACTATCCATAGGGGTCCTGCGCAGATGTACCCTGCGGTCAGGGAAGGTATCAGGGGCGCCATGAATATTGCGAACCCTGTGCTTTTCGAGCCGGTGCAGACATTGAGGTTTGAGGCTCCTGCAGAATACATGGGTGAGATCTCGAAGCTCATCAGCAACAAGCGCGGACAGCTGCTTGACATGCAGCAGGAAGGAGAGATGATCACAGTGATAGGCAAGCTTCCTGTCGGTGAGATGTTCGGGCTTTCGAATGATCTCAGGTCAGCTACAGGCGGCAGAGGCAACTCTTCATTGATTGACCAGAACTTCGAAAGGATGCCTGGAGAGCTCCAGCAAAAGATTGTTAGGCAGATTAGGGAAAGGAAGGGGCTCAAATTAGAGGAGTAGGCCTGAAGAAGGCGTAAAAAGCGTTTTTGATTGGTTTTTCCGCGTTTTTGTGTTTTTTTCATCTCACAGAAAACCTTTTAAAGAAATGCCATATCCTATGGCAATAGCTTACAGGCTTAAATAAAGCCAGAAAAAAGTAAAGCTGGTTTAATTAGATTTTAAAATCAAAAAAAAGAACGGAGGTTTTAATATGGCTAAAACAAAACCACACGTGAACATCGTTTTCATAGGGCACGTTGATCACGGCAAATCCACTACAGTAGGACGTTTATTGTTCGATTCAGGCAATATAGATGAACAAACCTTGAGGAAACTGAAAGAGAAGGCTCAAGAGCTGGGTAAGGCCGGCTTCGAGTTCGCCTTCATTATGGACAACCTCAAGGAAGAGAGGGAGAGGGGAGTCACCATCGACCTCGCCCACAAGAGGTTCGAGACACCTAAGTATTATTTCACCATAATCGACGCTCCGGGCCACAAGGACTTCATCAAGAACATGATCACTGGTGCTGCCCAGGCAGATGTCGGCGTTCTCGTTGTTGCGGCGAACGACGGTGTCATGGCCCAGACAAAGGAGCACGTGTTCCTGTCAAGGACACTCGGCGTGAACCAGCTGATAGTAGCTGTCAACAAGATGGACATCAAGGGTGTCGAGTACAGCGAAGCAAGGTTCAACCAGGTCAAGGAAGAGGTCAGCAAGCTCTTGAAGTCCGTCGGCTACAAGCCTGATGACGTGCCTTTCATACCGATAGCTTCATTGGTCGGCGACAATGTCGTCAAGAAGTCCGAGAAGATGTCGTGGTACAAGGGCATCACTCTTGTCGAGACGATGAACAACATCAAGGAGCCGGAGAAGCCTACACAGCTGCCGCTCAGGCTTCCGCTGCAGGATGTCTACAACATCACAGGAATAGGCGTCGTGCCTGTCGGAAGGGTCGAGACCGGCATCATGAAGGTCGGTGACAAGGTCATAGTCGTCCCTGCGAGAGACGGTAAAGGAGTCAGGGGCGAGGTCAAGTCTATAGAGATGCACCACGAGCAGATGCAGCAGGCAGAGCCTGGCGACAACATCGGTTTCTCAGTGAGGGGGATCGGCAAGAAGGATTGCACCAGGGGCGATGTCCTCGGCCACGAGAGCAATGTTCCTTCTGTGGCACAGGAGTTCACAGCGCAGATTGTCGTGCTGAACCATCCGAGCGTCATAACCGTAGGTTACACGCCGGTGTTCCACGTGCACACTGCCCAGGTCGCTTGCCAGATCGTCGCGATCGAGAAGAAGCTGAACCCTGCCACCGGTGAAGTGCTGCAGGAGAACCCCGACTTCATCAAGAACGGCGATGCTGCGATAGTTAAGATCAAGCCTACGCACCCGATGTGCATAGAGAAGCAGAAAGAGATCCCGCAGATGTCAAGGTTCGCGGTCAGGGACTCTGGCCAGACCGTCGCTGCAGGCATGTGCATAGACCTGGTCAAGAAGGAGCTGTGATTGTCTCCTCAATCTTTTCATTTTTTGCTTTTCATGGTGTTTAGACGGGTATAGCAAACCCAAGATTTGTTATGCCGAAAATGGCCTGGCCATTTTTGGCGCTCGGAATCCCTGAGGGATTCTGAGGATATATACGGGCGGAGCAGAAGTAAAATGCAAAAAGCGAGAATAAAACTGACAAGCAACGATATCGATAAGATAAATCAGGTATGTTCTCATATCATAGATATCGCTGAGAAGACAGGCGTTACTATGCGAGGCCCGATCCCTCTTCCTACTAAGAAGCTCAAGATCACCACTCGTAAGAGCCCTTGCGGCGACGGGAAAGCGACCTGGGAGCGCTACGAGATGCGCGTGCACAAGCGCCTTGTCGACCTGGGCCTTGACGAGCGCGCATTGAGGCTTGTCATGAGGGTACCCATCCCTGAGGGCTTGAAGATTGAAATAGAGATGGTGGATTAATTCTGATTATTCTTTCAGTTCAAGACCGAATGGCCAGCAAATCTCTGATTTGCGCTGCCGGAAGGCCTCAAGATCGAGATTGAGATGGTCGATTAAGCATCTAATTCTCCATTACGAACCCAACAGTCAGCGCCAGCACCACC
>JAHJSS010000001.1 GCA_018830225.1 Nanobdellota archaeon | reverse complement strand
GCTGGCTGCTTTGCACCACAGACTGCTCGTAAGAGCGTCGGTGCCGCCCAGCGAGCACGTTTAAGAACTGCCAGATATTTGCGGTTCCGCAGTATTGACATTTGACATTGTCATGCATTGTCATGAAGTAATCTGTCTTGATTGGTTCTGCCCCAAAAACTCGCATTTATAAACCCATGGAAAAAACCAATAGTGACCTTCATTTCCTCTGGAAAAAAGCATCACCTCGCGCCACCTAACCATGAAAAGCCCCCTTATCTTTATAAGGCAAAGTCCCCTTTCCAGTTAAAATAATAGTACAAGACTAATACCAGC
Source organism: Nanobdellota archaeon (assembly GCA_018830225.1). Taxonomy (GTDB): domain Archaea; phylum Nanobdellota; class Nanobdellia; order Woesearchaeales; family UBA11576; genus JABMQF01. Next base: position 19,614 of record JAHJSS010000001.1, on the reverse strand, counting down.
ACATCCCTCAAGAAATAAGGATTTTCAGCACACCACCAAAATTAGCTATTGTCAGATAGTGAAAGTCCATACACACCGAATTCGAAAAGCACGTAGCCTTACGTGATTTTAACGGCTAGTTCTATCGACGGACTTACGAAAGTTTTATAAAACAGATTTGTAATCTTCCAACCCAATTAGCATAGACTAACGACTCACAGCGATGACGTCTTAAGCGACTACAAGAGCGACACTAACAACTGGTTGCCTAAACCACAACCTGTAAAGAGGTGAACTAACTTCTTTACACCAAAAAACAACCTGAAATAACACAAATAGCCTATTCCGTAGACACGGAGGTGTTTAGGTAATGAACGTAAAGAAAGCGATTAAGAAGGTTGTTGCTTTGGGTGTAGGCGTTTCTATGTTGGGAGCCACACTTATCGGAGCAACAGCTAGCCCGTACGACCTGAGCGAATTTCCAGCCCCTTTCATCAAGGATGGAATGTTCAACGGCTTGATGGTCGTGGGCGATGACGCCGCTCCTGCGGACATCATCGGCGTCACAGACATTGCCATGAGCTTGCAGTACAGCTCCACAATCAAGGAGACCATCAAGGTTTCCAGTGAAGCTGGCGTTGCGCTCGGCGGCGATTCTGTGAAGATCCAGAGGTCTGGGGACGTGCTCGAGCTGAGAGAATGGCTGGGCGGTGTCACAGAGACTATGGATTCGTCTGACGCTGAGGCTTTAAAGAGCTTCACAGTGTCAAATGACAAGGGAACAACAGACGTCAATCAGTACCTGAGGTTCAACTGGGGGAATTCTCCTATAAACAATACCGCGGTACCGGCTGATGCATCTGCAGCGAGAGTCATGTACACAAAGGATGATGACGACAATGTCGGCGACTTCCTATGGTTCAAGGACGGCGAAGAGGCCTTCAAGTACGAACTGGAGTTCGTGGAAGGCTTTGAGTCAGACATCGCGACAGACAGGAGCCTTGACGACCTGGAAGACGAGACACTGCACATCCTCGGAGAGGACTTCGCGGTCATTTCCGCATCGTTCTCAACTGCTGGAAAGCTGACCCTCAACCTGATGGGCGGCGCTATCCACGACACGATCGAGGAAGGCGAGACCAAGACATACACCTTGAAGGGCAAGGAGTATGAGGTCACCGCATTGATCATCTCAGACTGGGCTGGCGCAGTTGGAAGCGCAAATGTCAAGCTGAAGGTGAACGGTGAGGTCACAAAGCAGATGGAGGAGGGCTCAACAGAGATCCTCAACGACGGGACGACTATCGGCATCAGGGAAGTCCTGCCCAACGAAGCGGGCGAGACCGCTGGCGGCGATATCCTTGAGTTCTATCTTGGAGCGTTCAAGATAAAGTTCGAGGACACGACCAGCACTCTCTACGATGGCAACACAGAAGTCAATGAGGAGAACATTGAGGACTCTGACCTGTCAATAGAATGGACAAACACCACTGACACCGTAAGGATCAACAAGATAGGATACATCTTGTTCACTGACGGCATCAGCGGCGACGAGCCATACATCGCGCCCGGCCAGGGCTACAAGGAGAAGCTCGACGAGCCCGAAGGACTGCTTGCTGACGCATGGGACTTCAGGTACGAGGGCCTTTCAGACCCAGGAGCAACCGAGATCAGGCTCAAGTCCAGCGGTGATGATGAGTACAGGCTCAGCTTCACCAACACGCAGGGTATCGAGTACAGCAACGTGAGGTTTGTGTATGCAAACGGCACCGCCTTGTTATATGGTGACGATGACGATGCGCTCATCTTCGAGCAGGGTACAGGCTCAGATGCTGGAAACTTCACCATAAAGAAGAGCGACTATTTGGTCCTCTCGCACAATGGTGGAACAGATACTGGCGTGACAAGGATGTTGAGGCTCGACTCTGTAGACGTGTCGAACAGCCTGATCCAGATGACAGATGTCGGTACAGGCGGGTCAATAAACTCGCAGTTCACCGGAACACTGGCTGGCACATGGACCAACTGCCAGGGTCTTATCAACGTTGGTGGATACAGCTTTGACTTCTACTGCTTGAACTCAAGCAGCACAGGCAAAGGGCAGATCCAGCTGTTGGTAGACCTTGACGACGACGGCACTGTCGGCGGAGAAGCAGGAGTGGTTGTCAATGGCGGAGGCATGCTTGACCTCGGCGATCAGACTGCTGCCGCGTACAGGCCATCAGTTGCTGCTGGCTGGTTCTGGCTGAATGTGACTACAGACGACAACAACTTTGACGAAGCGCCTTTGACAGGTGACGAAGTGTTCGTCGTGAACGTCTCTGGGAGCGTTGAGGTCGACCTGGATGTCTTGAGCAACTCTTCGATCGGGCTGAGCTTCAACTCGCCTGAAGACAACAGCGACATCAACATGGGCATGACTGACTACGGTGTGCTCATCAAGGAGACGAACGAGGACAACGACCCGGACAGCCTGACCATAACGTACCCGAAGGCACAGCTATTGCCTCAGGCATTCGTGACATTCGAGAAGACTGTCACGATGGAAGGCGGCGCTGGCACCATAACAGTGGAAAGGCCTCAGAGGATTGAGATCGGATCCGCGGTGCTTGCAAGCCAGGTCTCTGACCCGACCGCAGCGAACATCGTTACTGTCGGTGGTCCATGCATCAACTCAGTGACTGCTGAGATAATGGGCCTGACCTATCCGGCATGCGGCGCTGACTCTGGCTTCGGCGAAGGCGAAGGAATCGTCAAGCTCTACGAGAGCGGCGAGAAGGTTGCCATCGTTGTCGCTGGCTGGGAAGCTGAGGACACGACCAGGGCTACAAGGGTCTTGGCTGACTACAAGACATACCAGGAAGCTGGCAAGCTTGTAGGAACAGAAGTCAAGGTCACTGGAACCTCTGCAACAGAGTTCACAGTGACACCTGTGTCTGGCGAAGCACCTGCTGAAGAATAAATAGGGTCTATACCCTAATTTTTTCTTTTTTTTTTCTTTTTGCTTCTTTCTTAACACGCATCAGGATTAGCAGGATTCATCTTGGCCCTTTGTGCCTACGGTAGTTCTTTGCCGGCTCCCTTGTCAGTTCATCGATCATCCTCGGAGGGAAGAGAAGCAGCTTGCCGTTCTCGCACCTGTTGCTGTGGTAATCGAAAGAGGGGATGTGTGTCTTGTTGTATTCTTTTATCATGTTTGCGTATCGTGTCGAGCCGCTGAGCCTCTTTGACATCTGCTGGTATGTCTCTCCCTGGCACTCGATCAGTGCTGGGTTGGTCTGCAGGATGTCGGCAGGTATATCTGCCAAAGCGAGCTCAATAGGCGACTGCGAATCAGGGGGTTTTGGTTCTGGAGATGGCGGTTGGGGCGCTGGTTGAGAGGCTGCTTGAGCCGGGACAGCAGGAACAGGATGGGTGGTTCTTGCCCGACGTGGAGAATCATCTGTCATACCTACATATATTATTCCTAAAGTCAGCACCGTCGCCAGGCAGAACCCCGCGAACTCTATCTTATGCTTGTGGCTCTGTTTGTAAGGCGTTCTTTTCGGGTTTATGCTTATCAGTTCTTCTGTAAGGATATCCAGCGCATATGGGTCGATGTCAGTGACTGGTCGTCCTTCCAGAAGACTGAGTGGGTGATCCTTGTCTGCGAATCTCCTTATGAACTTCCTGCGCTCGCCAGGGCTCATGTGTTCGTATCTCTCGTTGAAGACATCCAGGAACGTGACAGGCCCTTTGTGCGTGTGTTTGTGGTATGAAGGCGCTCTGCCGTCATTGCCGTACGAGTCTATATCGACGCCGACAGGCCAGAACTCCCTTGGGATGTCTTCCCATCCTGTGGGCTTGACCTTGTTCTTGCCCGTCGGTATGTCTCGCGTGAAGAGGTCTATGACACCTTCCCTCCATCCTGGGTGTGCTGCGAAACCCGTGACTGACGGCTCATCAAATAAGTGGCAGGGCTCCAGCTTGCCCATGAAGCTGTTATCCCTGAGGGAATGATAGGCTGTAGACCTCACTTCCTCATCGATGGAACTTTTTTTAGGCATCTTCGTGAAGACATTCAGCTAATGGTCCTTTGTCAGTGCTGCACGGGCTCCGCACAGGTATAGCTCCCTGTTGAGGTTGTCAAGGACTCTCGGCATGCCCTGGCCAGGCTGGAGTGTCGGCATCTCGTGGTATATCCTGGCGAGCATGCTTGGGTTCTCGAACTTTGCCTCTATCTGCCTTGCCTGCTCGAACGCAGTGCCTAGTGCGTCATTGACCCCTCTGAATGTCGAGAAATACTTGAATAGGTTGCGTATGGTGCTGAATGCAGGCCAGGCCTTGAGGAACTCTGAAGCCACCTCGTATGTGCCGCCGAGGTTGTGCACTGTATGGGTCCCTGTTATGAGTATCTGTAGGCCGAGGTCCAGGCGGGTAAGGAACATGTTGATGTCCTTGTACTGCCGGTCATTATAGTCTATCACGTGCGCTGCCTCAGCCACTGCGTTCCTCATCCTTCTTGCCTCTGATCTCGCTGCTCCGAAGCCGGGCGTCCCTGCCTGCGCTCCTGACAGCATTCTCATAGACCGTTCGAAATCGTCTTTTGCTCCATGAAGTGACTGTATCCTCCCTGGATTTGCTGCAGCTATCTCATCTATCTTGTGGTCGCCCATCTCAAGGAATGAGTTGAGGCTTTCCTGGTTCTGTGTGCAGAGCATGTAGATGCTGGAGAGTGCTGAGTGGGTCTCCTCGACCAGCTTCTGTTCCTCATCAAACAGGTCTTCGAGTGTCCTGACCTTCATGCCAAGCCTTTTTTTGGTCTCGTTCATCATGTTGTTGGCCCATCTGGCAAGCCCGCCGGCTTCATCATATCCCAGTTCCCTATCAATCTTTCTCTGCAGGCTGCGGACTTCCGCAGTCTTCTTCCTAAGTGCCTCGAATTTGGCTGTGCCGTCGAGATCCCTGTTCGGAAGTATCAGTGAGCTCGCCCTGTTGCCATAGCCTCGATCAGCAGGGGCATATTCAGGCGTGACGTCTATTATCTCTGGCGTCCATGTCAGCTCGCGCTTCGGTGGTATTACCAGAGGGCTGAATCCGTTCTCCTCTCTCAAATCCGATATCTTGGCAAGCATCTGCCGCCTCAGCACAAGTAATGCTTTTCCATCATCATCACCCATTTCAAACACCTCCTTGATCTCATCGAGTGAGCGCTTTGTAGGCGTCCTCTATCCTTTCTGTGATGCCGTCCCTTGCTGCGCAGACGCCTGTCCCGCTGCCTGGATTGAGAGGTATCCTCTCGAAATCCGCATCCACTCCAGCCATCAGCCCTGTAGGCCTATGCTTGACATAGAGTTCGCCGCAGTGCTCGACGACCTCGTATTTCCTGTCGACGCAGGAGAAATAGCACGCGCCCATTCCTATGGCCACTAGGCCTCCGTAAAGCAATGCTTTTTTGATGAATCCCATATCCTCACCCTCCTTTGGATTTTATTTTCAGTTTTGTTTTGATGTCAGTCTTGAGATGTGTAGAGATATGTCTTCAGGTTAAATAACAGTTTTCAGGAGAAATACAGAATGTTTCCGACGAGAACAACAATTATGCGGCAGGGATATATAAGTATCCGGAATCAGGCAGGCTAGACGCAATTATTACGTCAAAGATAGAAGAAATCTGGAAATATTTCCGACTTTCTGCTGACCTGCCTCTGCTGACAGGCCTGCAAAGTGCATTATTTTTTGGTCCTGTTCCTCAACTTCCTCTCGCTGTACTTGATGTACTTCCACAGCTTTGATGAGAAGATGTTCAGCTTGGAATTGAGGTCCAGGAATCGCTCTGTCTGTATATAGTTTAGGTCATGGCAGATGAGCAACAGCGTCTCAAGCTGCTTTGTGGAGACGAACGCTCCCCTCAAGTGCCGTATGTACTGCCTTCCTATCTTGTAGCTTGCGCTCTTGGAAAGGTTCAAAGGGATCAGTGTTGCGGCAGACTTGAGCTGCTGTACCTGCGCATTGTTCTTTTCGCTGCACTGGTCTGCTGTCCGGCAGACCTCGATGCAGACATTGTAGCCCCCCTCCCAAACTGCCATGTTGCGGAACGCTGACGCGCCTGAACCCGAGACTTCCATTTTCTTGCTCACCACAACAGACATCATGGTGTATATTATGTTCCGACGGTTTTTAAAGATTGGTCAGAGATTTTTTATTAAAACCGCGCATTTTGCATTATTTGTGCTTTTTTATATAAAATATATATGCTCTATTTTTTTAAGCCTCAGAATGCCTCAGAACAAAACCTTTAAATGCGCAAGGGGTTTGATAATACCTCGCAATCATCATTGATTCAGGGGTGGTACGATGGATAAGAGAATGGTGTTAATTTCTTTAATCATCATTTCAATGCTTGTGTTTGGCTGTGCTCAGCAGATGCCTGCTGCGCCCGAAGAGGTGGGGCCTGGACCTGTTCAGGAGGAGCCGGTTGCAGAAGCAGAGCCAGAACCTCAGCCTGCAGAAGAGGCAGCCGAGCCTGCAGAGGCTGAACCCGTAGAGGAGCCAGCAGGTTACAACCTGGATGCTCTGCCCAAAGTGGAGCAGACAAAAATAAAGTCAATCAGAAGGCTTCTTGATGAGGCGCGGCAGAGGGAAGAGAATTATTTCTTCAGGTACACTGCTCCAGGGGTCGCCCAAAGCGATGTCTGGGTCAAAGGGGACCTGATGAAGCGATCGATAATCAGGGCAGACAAGGTTGATATCTTCAACAAGTACAACATGGTCTACCTCAACAGGGCCACGCTCAAGGCAGAAGGTTATTGCGAGACCACAAAATCGTCTTGCCCTGAAGGCAAAGGGCCGTTCGCTGAGAACTTTGCCAGAAGGAACAACATCAAGACACCTAAAGACTGGCTTCTTGAGCTGGACAACAACTTCCGCTGGGCCCTCGACAACAAGGTCGGCAACCAGCTTTACCACATCATCGACTACAACATGGAAGACAAGGTCATCAGGGTGTACGTCAACGACTATAAGGGCTGGCCTGCCCGCGTAGAGGTGTACAACGGCAAGACAAGGATAGACAGCGTGATTACTAACACCGCGGACGCACAGTACATCTATGATGACCTGGACATCGGCGGAGTTTCAGATGACGACGTGACGCCGAGAAGGTAAACCTTAATTTTTATTTTTTGATTTTAGGATTATGCCCTCAAAAAGGAGCAAGGTTTAAATAAGACTATTATGTAGAAGGATTATCATGACAAACTCATTCTCAAAAAAGACTCACATCCATAGCAAGAAAGTCGAAGTGAATGTGACCTACAATCCTGAAAGGATGGGTATTGTCGGATCTATAATCCAGACATTCTTCGCAAAAAAAGAAGAGCCGGCTTTGGCATCCCAGCAGGCGATTTCTAGTCATGATCTGCCTGGACAGATAAGCACACAGGATGTCCTGGAGATTTGCACTTCAGTTACTGAAAGGGTCCTGCACAAGAATCCTGGATTCATAACCGCAGACCCGTTTTTAGTCAATATCTCGATAAAGCGGCTTCCGTCCAACATAATGGCAGTATATCATGATACTATATCTTCAGCTCCTTGTGCGTTTGTCACCGTGAACCTGAACACGATAAATCTGGAAGCGAAACGCGCCATCGAAAGGCGCAAGGGCAGCATGCCTGCGGTCATGGATGACCTTAGGACGGTCTTGGCCGCATATCTGCAGCATGAATTGAGGCATCATTCAGAGAAGAACATCTTCCAGCATGACATGACTGTGTTGAAGAACCTCTTCAGACAAGGGACCAACATGGCATATGTCTTCGCTTCTGCAAGTGCTGCCCGCAAGGAAGCAGTGACCTCGCTGGAGACGCAACTGTCCGGAAGAAGGATATTCATAGACGTGAAGCTGGCAAAGAGCTGTATGAGAGCTATTGCAACAGGGGATGCTAAAGGTGTGTCGTTGAAAGAGATGATCGGCAGCGCGCACAATATGGGGACGTTCATGGCGACGATGATCCTGCTGAAGATGCTCAAGAGATACGCACCAAACCAGGCAGGAAGGGCGCAGATCAATGCAGGGGTTAAGAACATAGTGGCTAACTTGGACAAAGGCATAGAGAAGTTTGAGATCCCTATGAACCTTCCCGAACAGTATACGAGGAGCATAATCCACAGGCTCAGCAGCACAGACATGGAGGGGTTCTTCAGGGAATATGAGATAGCCTGTAAACAATTAGGGATACCTAACAAGCACCGCCTGATAACCTGGCACGGGTACAAGAAGATGATGGGCAGAGCATATCAGAGGGACCTTGAAGAGATAAAGAAAGAAGGTTTCTTGACGAGAAAGGTCAAGCAATGCCTGGGCAGGTTCATGGACGGGATGATATCAAAAGGGATATTATCGTAGACAGGTTCACTCCAATTCTATTATCGCAATTGAGAAAAAAATGCCCAACACATAGCATAAGAAATTTAACTCAGGCAATCTTCAGCCTTATCAGCGTTATCTCGCTTCTCGAGCCTATCCTCATGGGCGGGCCCCAGGTGCCTGTGCCTGGCGAGACATAGAGATAGGTGCCGTCCTTCTCATAAAGCCCGCAGACATAGCGATAGAACATGCGCGTGAATATGTTGAATGGCATTATCTGGCCTGCGTGGGTATGGCCTGAGAGCTGAAGATTGACTCCAGCTTCGGTTGCATCACTGAGCCCCAGAGGCGGGTGGAACATGAGCACTGACGGCTTTGCCTTGTCGATCTTCATTCCGCGCAAAGCAGGGTTCTCGTCCTTGACCCTGTCTCCAGGGTTGTCTATCCCGATTATCTGCACACCCTTGTAATCAGCAGTCTCATTCCTCAGTATCTTGACTCCCGTCTTCTCCAGGAGATCAGTCACTATCCCGATGCCCTCGTACATCTCGTGGTTGCCTGTAGTGAAGAAAGCCTGGGGATTGAGGTCTTTGAGGGGAGCGACGCTGTGCTCATCTATGCGTCCGCTTCCGTCGACAAAGTCGCCGGTTATCAGCACCATGTCAGGATTGAGGGCATTCGTCTTCTCGACTATGCGAGCCAGGTAGTCCGAATTATGTATCGTGCCTATGTGTATGTCAGAGAGTTGGACTATTGTCTTCTCATCCTCTAGGCCAGGCACAGGGACATTTATCTCATTGACCCTGATAGGGACTGCGTTGAGTATCCCATAGATGACAATAATCAATGTCAGTGATAGCACAGTTATTCCTGCTGCGGCCGGGCTTATCTTCACGAAGAGCCTCACAACCTCATAGACCAACAGTATGAATAGCATGAGAAAGAGCGCTCCCAACCAGGTTGCTGCGAGCGTGTAGAGCAACCTGCAGACCGGCCCGTCGATGAACCTCTCGACAAAGCTTGTGACAGGGAAGGAAAGCGCCAGCGCAATCATAACTACATAGAACCACACATTCCTGCTGATAGAGAGGAGATAGCTCATCCGCCAGAACACATAGAAGTGCATGGCAAGGTATATCGTGAAGAATATCACGAAGAATATCACGAATGATACCATCCTGTTCATGGGATTGGCAAACAAATGTTATTATATAAAACTAACTGAATTATCAAGAAAGCTCACGCTAATTCTCGATGGCCAATGAAGAAAAAAAAATGAAAGCCACGCATAGGAAGTACATTACGAACGGTTAGTACACGCATGCTCAATACGTCGCCGAAGCTTCGTACTTACACACCGTGCCTATCAAACGAGTCTTTTTCTCGAGTTCAAGGTGTCTCTTTTTGCGGGGGGTTTCGTGCTTAGATGCTTTCAGCACTTATCCCGTAAGGCGTAGCTGCCCTGCGTACCTTGTCAGATAACAGGTCGACCAGAGGCCTCGAATCCCCGTTCCTCTCGTACTAGAGGATCCTTCCACTCAGACACCAAACATTCCCAGTAGATATCAAACAAACTGCCTCACAGCGTTCTGAACCCAGCTCACGATCCCTTTTGATGGGTGAACACCCCCACCCTTGGCAGCATACAGTTCCGAAGAAACTGGATGTTCCGAAGAACGGAATTCTTCGATATTTCTGCACTGCCAGGATAGGAAGAGCCGACATCGATGTAGCAAGCCGCGCCGTCGATCAACTCGTCCGAAAGCTCTGCTTTCCGACAATGAGCTCTCGGGCGCGACAACTCTGTTATCCCCGGAGTAACTTTTCGGTCATCTCTAGGCCCCATCAAGGAGCCATAGAGGTTCGCTAGACCAGACTTTCGTCTTTGGATCCCTCCTTGTCCGGAATCCAATCAGGCTGGCTTTTGCTCTTGCACTCTACACCGGATTTCTGACCCGGTTGAGCCAACCTTAGGGCACCATTGATATACTTTCAACGGTGTGCCACCCCAGCCAAACTGTCCACCTGCCGCTGTCCTTGTCTCCAAGTGAGCGGCGTAAGTCTTGAAGAGTGGTGTTACATCGGCGTCTATTCATGATCTGGCGACCATAACATAGCGACTCCCACTTACACTATACAACAAAACTCACGTCGCAACAACAAGCTACAGTAAAGTTTCACGGGGTCTTCGCTTCCCACTGGGAATCACTGGCCTTTGCACCAGTAAAGAGTTTTCAGGGGATTCCGTCTTGGGACAGTGGGGATCTCGTTACGCCATTCATGCAGGCCGTCATTCAAACGGCAAGGCATTTCGCTACCTTAAGAGAGTTATAGTTACTCCCGCCGTTTACCAGCTCTTAGCTCCCTTGGAAAGGAGTTTGAAGTACTGGCACTGGGCAGACGTCACCTTCTGTACACACCTTTTCAGGCTAGCAGAAAGTTGTGTTTTTGTTAAACAGTCGGACCCCCTTAGTCACTGCGCCCTATACTCGCAACCATAGGGCTACGAGCGTAGGGACCCCTTATACCGAAGGTACGGGGCTAATTTGCCGAGTTCCCTAAAACGGATTAATCCCTCACACCTTAGGCTTCTAACCTAGGGGCACCTGTGCTGGTTCTGGGTATGGCTGTCCAGGTTCCATTCCTGTTCCCTTTTCATGGAGTCCAGGCATCGACTGAATGGACCAAAGGCCCACTATTCCCGGGTTTATTCAAGTTCTCATCATTACGATCCTCCCTTGAATTGCATCGGTTAACACAATGGATGACTTGTGTCAATCTAGCCAGAACTGTCGGAAACAAGACTTGTGTTGCCACGAGTACTTGGACAGTAAAGGAATCTTAACCTTTTTCCCTTTCCCGTTCAACCTGTTAGGAGAACGGTTAGGATCAACTTACCCTTGACTGAACTGCATTGTCAAGGAACCCTTGCCCTTTCGGTGGCAGAGATTCTCACTCTGCTATGATCCTACTTTCACCAGGATTCTCATTTCTACGAGGTTCACTCCCTCTTTCAAGAAAGCTTTTGCCCTCGCAGAACGCCTACCTACCACGATCCTTGCGGATGTCTGGAGTATCGGTAATACGCTTAGCCCCGTCCATTTTCAGGGCTTACATTCTTGACAAGTAAGCTGTTACGCACTTATTATAGGGTGGCTGCTTCTAAGCCAACCTCCTCGCTGTCTTTGAATGTAAACGCCTTTCACCCTTTAACACTTAGCGTATATTTAGGGACCTTAACTCCAGTCTGGGTTGTTCCCCTCTAGCTACCCACCCTTACGGCGAGTAGCCGTTTCCCGGAATCTACGACGTTGGAACATTCGGAGTTGGACAGGGAACCGAGAAGTTTCCCTCCCTAAATCCCCAATCCGTATCTCTACCTCTCCAACTATCTCCTCCGAGACTTGACTGCGGCCAATTTCGGTAGGAACCAGCTATCACCGCGTTCGATTGGCTTTTCACCCCTAGCCCAAGGTCAGAAGACTACTTGCACGTAAGTTCTCTGCAGGCCTCCACGAGGTTTTACCCCCGCTTCACCTTGCCCTGGGTTAGATCACGCGGCTTCGGGTCGCATTCAAGTGACTTGAGGCATTTTCATACCTAGCCCCTGGTTTCCTGCGGGCCTTTCGGTTTCCCTGCGGGTGCCTCTTTACGAGTTACCCTTGCCACTCAAATGCACTCCCTGGCACGTTATTCAAAACGGACGTTACAACTCCTAAGAGCCGTAACTCACCGTAGCTATTAGGTTTCAGAGTCTTTTAACTCCCTGTCAAGGGTTCTTTTCAACGTTCCATCACTGTACTGTACGCTATCGGACTCGAGACGTATTTAAGGTTGGAAGTTGATGCCTCCCGCATTCCTGCCAAATATCCAATTGACAGTACTCTGGAGCTCGCCACACCTTTCTAGTCTTCCCTTACGGGACTATCACCCTTTGGCGTGCTGCTTTCCAGCAGACTTCAGGTCGACTAGCGAAGGTTAAGAGGCGGTCCAAACACCACATCTCTTGCATGTTTCCATGCAAGATTCAGTTTGCCTTCTGCGGTTTTCGGTCGCTCTTACTAACCGCATCCCGTTTGGTTTCTTTTCCTGCAGGTACTGAGACGTTTCAGTTCCCTGCGTTCCCTGACCTTTCGGTCTTAAAGCGAAGTCGCATTCAGGCACCCCTGGTTCAAAGCATACATGCTGCTCGCCAGGGCATATCGTAGCTTGTCACGCCCTTCATCGGCGTCTCGAACCGAGTCATCCACCTAATAGCTTAAATCGTACTTCCTATGCGCGGCTTCATTAACATGATGTGGGAAAAATGATGCTTTTGTGTCTGAGCAGCCAAAACTTACGACCGTAAGTTTTGGTGCCAAAATCTCTTTAGAGATTTTGCGCATCTCATGTCTCGCCTTCAGTACAAGAAAATTCATTCTTGCACCCAGCAACTTTTGTTGCATTTCCTAAGTGTGTGAATATGATATTTTATCCGTAAGGACAATAAAGTGGACCCGTCGGGACTTTCATGACGGTGCTTCGTTCACCATCTTTTTGAACCCGAGGCCCCCGCCTTACTTGTTGTGAGTAAGTTGACCCAACTCATCCTTGCAAGGGCGATGCTCTACCAGGCTGAGCTACAGGCCCATCTGAATTGGATACGCCCTCGTCTTGTCGACGAGAGATGATGTGAAAATAAAAAAAGGGAGTGTAGAAGGTATAAAAAATAAAAGGAGGTGATCCAGCCGCAGGTTCCCCTACGGCTACCTTGTGACGACTTAACCCTTCTCACTGAGCCTAGATTCGACACAGTCAAAGAACTGGGCCTCATCTAGACCCTGCTCGAGTGGTTTGACGGGCGGTGTGTGCAAGGAGCAGGGACGTATTCACCGGACGCTGATAACGCCCGATTACTAGGGATTCCATCGTCATGAGGGTGGGTTACAACCCTCAATCCGGACTTGGATAAGGTTTCGAGGATTAACTTCTCCTTTCGGAGTTGTGTCCCATTGTCCTTACCATTGCTGCGCGCGTGTAGCCCAGAAGATTCGGGGCATACAGACCTAACGTAGCCTGCACCCTCCTCCCTGTTTCCAGGGCAGTCCCCACAATGTGCTCAGTCACGCAAAAGCGCCCGTTAGCAATTGTAGGCACAGGTCTCGCTCGTTACCAGGCTTAGCTGGACACCTCACGGCACGAGCTGACGTCGGCCATGCACCACCTCTCGGCTCGTCAAGTAAAACCTTTAATCTGACTTTCATCCTGCCGTCGCTTCTGGTGAGATTCTCTGTGTGGAGTTAGATTAAACCGCACGCCGCACCCCTTGTAGTGCTCCCCCGCCAATTCCTTTAAGTTTCAGCCTTGCGACCGTACTTCCCAGGCGGCGAGCTTATCGCCTTCGCTTCGATACTGCGCAATCTTGAAGATTGTGCAACACCTAGCTCGCAGCGTTTACAGCTAGGACTACTCGGGTATTTAGTCAGGTTATCATCTTCATTTCTTATCTTATCCAGTAGTTTTGTCGACGAACAGACAAGAATTGTTATTCAAAGATGCCCGAAATCTAATCCGGTTCGCTCCCCTAGCTTTCGTCCCTCACAGTCGGATCCGTTCTGGTTAGATGCCTTCGCCATAGGTGGTCCTTCTTGGATTATAGCATTTTACCGCTCCCCAAGAAATACCTCTAACCCCTCCCGGTCCCAAGTCTTGCAGTGTCTCTTGCGCGCTGTTACGTTGAGCGCAACAATTTCACAAGAGATTTACAGGACCTGCTACGGACGCTTTAGGCCCAATAACAACGATTGCCACTTGTGGCGCGGGTGTTACCGCGGCGGCTGGCACCCGTCTTGCCCACCACTTATTCGCCAAGGTTTTTACTCTTGGCAAAAGCCCAGTATAACTGAGCACTCAGGGTTCCCTTATCACACTTTCGTGCATTGTAAAGTTTTCGCGCCTGCTGCACCCCGTGGGGCTAGGGACTGTATCTCAGTTCCCTTCTCGGGGCTCCCTCTTTCAAGGCCCCTACCGATCGTCGGCTTGGTGGGCATATAAATTCCGAGAAATTTAATCATTCCTCCGGAATGCTTTACCCCACCAACAACCTAATCGGCCGCTGACTCATCCTTAGGCGTTGCCTTTAGGAGACAATTCTTTCCAGAACTAGTCTCCCATCCGGTCTTAACCTCAGTTTCCCGAGGGTATCCCAGACCTAAGGGCAGATTATCAACGTGTTACTGAGCAGTTTGCCGGTGTCTTGCGACCCCTGGACTTGCATGGCTTAGTCGAACCCTGATAGCAGCAATCTCCTGCAGGATCAACAGGAATTGTGTTACTATCGGTCGTTTTGTCGGTTATTTAGCTGAAACAAACACAAGTAGTCTAGATATTACATCTAGACGGAATTTTGGAGTTTATTTCGCCTTAAACACTCCCTAATTCATACTTGACACCATTGTATCAAGTATACACGTTTATTTCCTTTGAATAAAGGAGAATTATGGAGCTGATGTATCCATATGGGTAGTCATCTAGAAAAAGAGGGGGGTTATAAAGCTTTCGGATAGCTGTTATCGTCGGAAATCAAGGGTTTCTTTGATTTTCGATATTTCCCCTTATTTCTTTTTTAAAGCCAAGGATGGCTTGGAACGCCTGGAAAAGCGTAATAAAAATCTAAAGAAGTTTATATCAACAAATAACCAGTAATTGGTTGCTAAAACTGATAAAAAGGAGAATTATGCCGTTACTTTGTTCTTGCAATCCTTCTTCTTTTCTCTTTTCTCATCCTTTTGCGCTGCCACTTCCATCGCATCTGCTTCTTCTTCTTCCAGCGCCTCGAACTTCGTTTCATCTTCGTTCATCTTCACAGCATAGATCGCTGCTACATTGACCTCCATTGAGTTTTTGTTGCTGATGTTTTTGGCTTGTTTATATGTTTTGCCATTGGAAACATGAAATGCTCCCGCCGGGACTTTCATCACCAGACCATTGTTCTGGTGTTTTTGAACCCGGGTCTTTGCCTTTCTTCGGTTTGCCTGACGACAAAACTCGAAAGGGCAAAATGATTGGTCCGCAAAAGGACCACAGCAAAAGCTTGCCTTTTGCGCTTGGCCGGACTACACCACGGGAGCATATCGTCCGATTGTTTGCTTTGCTTTTTTCTGTTCGGACGGTTGAGCAAAGCGAAACCGTCCTTGACCTTGCGTGTCAAGTGAGCGTCATAAAATTATGCCCTGCATAATTTTAGGACACCAAAGCCCGCAGGCTTTGCGTGTAACCACTTGCCGCGGCTACACCACGGGAGCGCCGTAAGCGCGCGGGAGCAAAACGTTACAGTCCGTAAATGAATATGAAGCTTGGCATAAGCCGCGCCAACCACTGTGAACAGATAACTAACAGCAGCTTTTGCCAAGCTGTTTTAATCATGCATGAGCATGAGTGAGCCCGCCGGGACTTTCGACGCCCCTGGCGTTGAAAGTGCTCAAAGCTTAACAAGCTTTGGCACACCAAAATGCGAAGCATTTTGATTGCTCTCCCGCCAGGGAGCATGTTCGAACCCGGGACCACCGGTTTACTTAAGCTGTACGAAGCGTCGCCATATAAGACCGGCGCTCCAATTACCCGCCAGAGCGAGTGAAGCGCTGTAAGCACCAGGCTAAGCTACGGGCTCACCTTCAAGACTGCAGTTTTTCAACTTAATGCGTTGGGTTGAACGCAGTGAAAACCCAAACTTGTTTGGGGGATTACAGACCAACGGTCTGAAATACCCAACCCGTTTGCGCGTATCAAACGCTCAAAACGCTTCAGGCGTTTTGGCGTGCCAAAGCATCTTCGATGCTTTGAGCATGAGCAAGACCATTTGCCACGACTAAGCTACGGGCTCGCAATGTTCTTTTTCAGGATTTGAAGGGTGTTTATAAAAGTTTGCGTTCAGCGATTTCAGGCATTTAGGGCTCCCAGATACCAACCCCATTTATCACTACTTAAAAGGGACTACAGATAGAAAGATTTATATACGACCTCTTAAAATATTTGCTGTATGAAAAAGCAGGAACTTCTTGATAGGACAGGAAGATATCTGGAAGACTACCTTGCAGATTTCGCTGAAGAAGGAAGGGCGAGCGATGCCAGGCATTTTCGTTTCGGCATAGAGATACCAGCGTATCAGGCAAGGATGGACCCTGAAGATGTCGATACAATAGACCTGCATCTCACAAGGTTCAATCAGATTTACCGCAGTCTCCAGCAGGCCAGTCTCAAAGGATTCATAGATGCGGTATCAAGGATCGAGGATGTGATCGTCATCGACATATGCAGCCTGTACGGTGAGAGGTTCGGACTTTGGGTCGCTTCGGAGAACCCGACTGCGGATGTGCACGTGCACAATCCAGAGGTGCCTGGTGAGGATTTTGCACTTTTCCTCTTTAACCAACATAACAGAGGAAAAATCTGGAAGTTCCACACCAAGCCAAAGTTTGATGTTTCGGATCCGGAAGGCAGCATCAACGAGTTGTATGGGGTGAATGGATTCACCAACATAAGTTTCCACCTGGATGCTATGGATGCGGAAGGGATGGATAGGTATTGCAGGGAGAATCCTCGTCGGAAAGTCGTGTTCGTCGCTGAGAGGATAAATGACCTTGTGCAGCCGATTGCTGGCGCGGTCGCCAGGAACCCTAGCGCAGAGATGGTCATTGCGCCGCTCATAAATCTTGATGTCAGGAATTATCTCGACGATCAGACTATGCTGCTGATAGATAAGTACAGGCACATAAGGCAGGGACAGACTGCTTCTGATACGCATCGCCCGTCGGCGAATGTAAGGACAAGGCTGTTCACGATGATGCAGCAGTACTACTCGCTGAAGGCCGCGCTTGAAGCCGGAGGGAAGGCAGAGGTATACGCAGCCACAGAACTCGAAAGAGGATTCCCTTTCCATCACCCGACGCATTACGTCAGCACAATCGAGCATTTGAGAGGGAAAACACAAGAATAACATTACTATCATTGGAGGTTAAACATGAGAACAGGAGAGATACACATCGGACGCGCATCAAGGAATGATTTGATGGCGTATTCATTGCTGCAGAGGACGTTCGGTAGGGACGAGGCCGCTGCAGTGCTCAAGAGGATTAGCAGCAACTACGGAGAGCAGTCTTGCGAAGCGATGGTGACAGACCATATGGGAGACGGATTCTACGCGACAGTCCAGTTGCAAAGGCCTCTTTCTGGAAAGGATGCTTCAGGAGATGTCCATGTCAGCGAGCTGTGCGTATGCGTGAATCCCAGGTCAGGGAAGACTATCGCAGGAGTCACGGTCAGGGCTGACCCGAGGAATCTTGACAGGGATGCTGCCGCTTATGTCAGGCAGTGCTGCGAGGAGCTGCTCAGCGAGCTCAGGGGAGAGTCAGAGTGAGCTCAGCATGGCCTGGAAGGCTTTAAGGGAGTTTACGCGACCAAAAGCCTTAAATACTACCGCCACGGAATTGATTATATAATATATTGGAAGGCAGAAACAGAGGGTATGAAAACAACTTTTATGCTCATTCTGTTTCACTAATATCGGTACCCTCAAACCGAAGATTTGAGAGTTAAGTATTGACATACGTCCGGTTTAGAGTATTCCAAGGAGAAAGTAAAATGAACTTTGAAGAATTAAGTGTAAGACCAGAGATAGTTAGATCTCTGAAGGAGATGGGAATAGAAGAGCCCACACAGATACAGAGGACAGCGATCCCCATCATAAAGACAGGGAAAGATGTCATAGGCATGTCAAATACAGGTTCGGGCAAGACAGTCGCTTTCGGGGTCCCTCTCATCGAGAGTATAATCCCGGGCAACGGCCCGCAGGCGCTCATAATGGCGCCGACGCGCGAGCTTGCTGCGCAGATATCGCAGGAGCTCGAGAAGTTCGCGAAGTACCTGCGCTTCTCTGTCGCTACAGTGTTCGGCGGTGTGGCCCTCGGGCCGCAGGTCGAGCAGATGGGAAGGTCTGATATCATAGTCAGCACGCCGGGAAGGATGCTCGACCACCTCCAGAGGAGGAACGTCGACCTCTCACATATGAAGTGCGTCGTCCTTGACGAGGCTGACAAGATGGTCGAGATGGGCTTCATCGAGGATGTCGACAAGATCCTGCAGGCGACGCCGAGGAAGAAGCAGGTCCTCCTGTTCGGCGCGACGATATCCGACGACATCGAGAAGATCAAGAGGAAGCACATGAACAGCCCCTCTGTCGCAAAGGCAGAGACATATGTGAAGGAGGAGTATCTTGAGCAGTATTATTATAATGTGGAGGCGTATGACAAGTTCTCGCTTCTGGTCCACCTTCTCAGGAACGAGAAGACAGACCAGTCGCTGGTATTCTGCGCGAAGAGGTCCACTGTCGAGCTGGTCACCAAGAACCTGCGCATGCAGGGCGTGAAGGCAGAGATGATCCACGGCAAGCTGAGCCAGAACAAGAGGCTAAGCATAATGGAGGATTTCAAGAAGGGGAAGTTCCCCATCCTTGTCGCTTCAGCCGTCGCTGCGCGAGGCCTTGACATCAGGGATGTCAGCCACGTCTTCAACTATGACCTTTCGCAGGACCCGCAGGAGTACATCCACAGGATCGGCCGTACAGCAAGGGCAGGTGACAAAGGCAAGGCGATAACTCTGCTGAGCCCGAATGATCACGACGCCTTCAGCAACGTGCTCAGGTATTTCGACGTGAAGGTCGACCTGCTCCCGAACATGAACTTCCAGAGGCTGAAGTTCGACGCCGGCTCCCGCAGGAGAGGCAGTTTCTTCAACAGGAGGTTCGGTCAGGGCGACAGGTGGCAGGGCATGGAAGCCCGCGGCGAGCAGAGGGGTCCGAGGCCTGGACGGTTCAGGCGCAGCAGCAGGAGCCACCAGTCGAACGGCATTCAAAGGCAGGCAGTCCACGTCCACGCGTAAGAAGCCGCAATAATTTTTTCTTTTAGCTTATTATTCTGATTTCTTACATCCTAAGAAAGAATAGAGAATGCGCTTTGAATGCAAAGAAAATGCCGACTCCTGTTAGTCATCGGCATGTCAAAAACTTTTGGTTTTTGATCATGATCAGAAATCATAGATTTCTGACATTTTCGAGCATAACAAAATGCATTTAGCCGACTCGGAACTCATCGGCGAAATGCATTTCTATTATGCGCCGACCGGGAATCGAACCCGGGCCGAAGCGTTTTTGCGTCAGCAAAAACACCAGAGATAATCTCTGATTGTCTCGCTGCGTTGGCAACGCCCCATTGTACCATTCAACCACCGGCGCGTTTAATAACGGCAAAATG
>JAHJSS010000025.1 GCA_018830225.1 Nanobdellota archaeon | reverse complement strand
GTAAGTCCAATGCTCTTGCACTGCTTCACAGCATCTGAAACCTGATTCTGCATCATCCCGACCCACTTCCCACTGGACAGCGCAAAACTGCGGTTTTGCTGGACCAGTGCCCATCTCGTCGCGTTGCTCCTCACTGGACACTGGACATCTGCCCGGATGAGCTATTTAAACCATTCCGGTCATACTCATATCTGCGTGGCAGGCAGGCGGCAATCCCCCTTATGCCTTTATGCCTGCCTCTGATTCCCATCAATGAGACATCAAGGAGGTGAGTGATGATGATGGCAGAGAGATTCAACTCAGACCCTTCAGACCTTTCGCACAGCACTATCCAGGAGCTGTTCTACAGGCAGATAAGGTCCTTGACAGTCAGGCCTTCAAGCCTCAATGATAAGGTAGGGACTTTTGATGTTCAGTTCAGCGATGCATGGTTCTGAATGAACTTAAGGAGGCAGCGCAAACCTTTGGTTTGCTGGTCTCCAAATAAATTTGGAGGTGATTCGATGACAAAGAACTTCAAGAAGGTTAGGAGATTTGAGACCCTGCGGTTCCTGCGGGACTTGGAGCGGGAGATGATTGAGGAAGAAGAAGGTGACATCTTCACCCTTACAGGAATTGAGAAAGCAATGGACAATGATTGCATCTCAGATAAGGAAGAAGGATTCATGTCCGGCTATCTGGAAGCCTGATTTTTCATGTTCTTTTTGACGCCTCTTTTGGAGACCTCTGGTGACTAATTCTGCCCCGTAAGGGGCTTTATTTTAAAAAAACTTTATAAATGATGCTCTCTTCTGTATCCTTATGCACACGATACTGAGAGAAGAGTTCCTGAAGAACTTTGACCATTATATTGAGAACCTGAGCCTTGGCGCTGTCTTCATCTATCCTACTGACACGCTTTACGGCATCGGCTGTGACGCGAGAAACAACTCTCTTGTGCAGAGAGTGCGCAGGATCAAGAACAGTTATGGCTTTCCGCTTTCTGTCATCGTGCCTTCCAAGGACTGGATAAGGGAGAATCTTAAGGTGGAGAAGAGGCACGAGGAATGGCTCGATAAGCTTCCGGGTTCGTACACTCTTATATTTGAGAAGAAGATCAAGGATTGTGTTGCGGATGATGTCAATCCTGTCAACAACACGCTTGGCGTGCGAATCCCTAAGAACTGGTTCGCGGATGTTGTCAAGAAGGCAGGCTTTCCAATAATCACTACCAGCCTGAACATCCACGGCCAGAAACCATACAAGTCCATCGCAGAGATACCGAATAATTTCAAGACAATGGTCGATTTCGCCATCGGTGACGGCGAGATAAGCGGGAAGGCATCGACGCTTGTCGACCTTACCAAGACCCCTCCTAAGATCACTGAGAGATAGGGCTATGGAAAAGAAGAAAGAGATTGGGAAAGGCGCTGGTTCTGAAGGGCTCAAGATACTAGCTGCTTCTGACATCCACGGTGACACAGACCTTGTCAAGAAGCTTGCAGAGCAGGCTGAGAAGGAGAACGTTGATTTGGTTGTCCTTTGCGGTGACCTTACCTTGGGTGAGATGTCGACAGAGAATCTCATAGGCCCTTTCGCGAAGAGGCATAAGAAGGTGCTTCTCATCCCTGGCAACCACGAGACTGTCGCTACTGCTGATTTTCTTGCTGAGCTGTACGAGCCAGAGGCCAGGAACATCCATGGCTATTCTGTGAAGTATAAGGATGTGGGCATATTCGGCGCTGGCGGCGCCACCAATGTCGGTCCTCAGCCGCCTATCGACGAGGATGAGATGTATGACCTGCTGAAGAAGGGCTTTGACAAGATACGCTACCTGAAGAAGAAGATAATGGTGACCCACATACACCCTACTGACACTAAGATGGAGAAGCTCTCCAGGTTCGTGCCTGGGTCAGAAGCTGTCAAGAAGGCTGTCGAGAGGTTCAAGCCTGACATCCTGCTGTGCGGCCACGTGCACGAGGCAGAGGGGTTGGAAGAGAAGATCGGCAAGACAAGGGTCATAAACGTAGGAAGGAAGGGCAAGATAATAAACATATGATGCTTTATTGATGGAGTATTTGTGGAAGTGTTGTCTTATGATACCTAATCTTTTCTCGAAGAGGCCTCTGCCGGATTCATTGCCTGAAGGCATGCTTGAATTGATTGAAGGGCTGAAGCAGTGTAAGGGCAAGGAGGACTGCCTTAAGTATGCATACGGGATCCTCACGGGCAAGTACAGGGGGTATAAGCTGCGGGTCTACTTCAGGTTCTGGGAACTGTTCCGCTGTGATCCTTTCTACTGGTGGCCTCGGTCAGGTTTCATGAACTGCACTAATTTGAATTATATGCTTCGGACTCTGCTTGTCAAGAGCGGCAGGTTCAGCGAGTCTGGCATCGTCCCTAAGCTCACAGTCCTTTACATCTCTCCCCATCAATACTTTAAAGTGAGGGTCAGCAAGGACAGGTGGGTGGATGTCGACTGCTGGGCAAAGGCCTACGGTATCGGCTTTGGCGACTACGCCAGAGGTTTCAACTGCTAGTTCTAAGCGGCTAATATGAAATCCTCGGTTCTTAATAGAAATATATAAATAGCATCTCTCGTCGAGAGATTGATTGTTATGACCAATTTATCGACGAGGTGATGCCAATGAAGATTGTGGTTGAGAAGTTTAAAAAGGTTGCTGAT
>JAHJSS010000024.1 GCA_018830225.1 Nanobdellota archaeon | reverse complement strand
GCCCATGACTGCTATGACTGCGAGGACTATGACTAGTGAAAGGACCTCTGCGCGTCTTGAGGTGAATTGTCTGGGAATCATATTTTTTGTTGTTCCTTTCTTAGTTGATTTCTAATCATCACCTAATCGTGTAATAATCGTGTAATAATCGTGTAATTCATTTAAGCACATAGTGGACTGACCTTCCTTTTCCTTTTTTTTGAATAATGCCTTTTTTTTCTAAATCATCAATATCTATATTCGCTGTCTTGGCTGAAACATTGGAGATATCTACATACTCCCGTCTAGTTATCCTTCCTTTCTCTTTAACATATTCAATAGCCTTCTTCTGGCGCTTATTCAATTCAACACTCTGGAGGGGAGCTTTTTCTTCCTCAAATTTCCCCTTGGTCGAAAAGACGGTAACACTAAAGCTGTACTCATCAGCGCCAATCTCAGGTTTTTTGGGCTTTAATGGGTGCTCATCATGCTCACTCAATATCTTGTCCCAGCCTTCGCCGAGCTCTTCTATGTACTTGACCTTACTCAGCACCTTTGTTATGACTGGATTTCTGGAGTACTGCTTGGCGGCTATGTTTTTAGACGTGATCCCTTTCTCAAGTCCGCCAGGATTGTAAAACTCCATTCTTCCATCAAACATCTTGACGATGACTTTAGAACCCTGTTCCGAATAGTCTCTATGAGCTACAGCGTTCGTAACCAATTCCCTGATTGAAAATAAAGGATATTCCGGAATATCCTGCCGCTCAACCTTGTAAGGCAAGAGGCGGGACATGACTGCTACGTGCTCTTTGATGTACCTGTCCGCATCGTCAACCTGGTCGAACAGGCGACCTTCAAACTCTTTATAATCAAGCCTTTCAACCCCTATCTCGTCACCTTTGTATCTCGCAATGGCGATGAAAGCGTTCGGGAAAAACTTCCGGGGATCTTTACCAAACAATAAAATCCCCGCATTGGTCGGCTTTTTATTTTTAACGCCGCCCAGGCTTTCCAGCAAACCTAGAGGAGTTCCGGCAATCTTAGTCTTGTTAAGCAGCTCGTATTTAGATATAAATGACCTGACAAATTTCATATCTAGATCATTCAAGCCAGCATCTTCGCAAACCTGACTGTCGAAAGCCATGTTCTTTCTTTTCAACAATAACTGCTCATACTCAGACTGCCTCATTAATTTCGTCGTCTTGCCGACGCGGATGAAAGACCTGCCGAAGGCAGTGTGGGGCTTATTGGGAGTAGACGCTACTTTTACCATGATGACGTCCTTACCGTCAATGTTCTCGACAGATATCTCTGGATAAATCGCAGGGTCAGTGTTGTCGACAACCTTGTTAGACAACTGCTCAACAGTCTGCCTGCCGACATCAACACCGACAACACTACCAGAGTCAGAAACACCAACAACAATAACGCCACCCCTAGCATTGGCAAAAGAGCAGGCAACCTCGACAATCCTGTCAGGCTCAGAGAGGCCTGGTTTGAACTCCAACGTAGCGCTTTCCTTCTTCGCCACCAGTTTTTTTATTTCATCTTTCATGTTGTCCCACAAAAACTTATCTCACTCCCTCTTCCTTTGCTCATGAGGAATGCTCCTACGCCCATCACAGCTATGACTGCGAGCACTATGACTAGTGAGAGGACCTCTGCGCGTCTTGACCTGAGCTGTCTAAACACCATCTTTATCTTCACAACTCCTCAAGCCTGCCCTTCGGCAGCTTCTTGTACTCCTTCACTGTCCTGTCAATGTTCTTCGGAGATATGCCTACCTTGTCGGACTTCTCCTTGATCTTGCCGAGTATGACAGAATGCTCTGAAAGATCCTCTTTAGGAACAAGCTTCAGAAGGATGCCCTCTTCGGTTATCGAGTACATCCAGAATGCGCTACCTTCCTCTATGGCAAGCTCCTGCCTGATGTCTTTAGGTATTACTATCTGTCCGCGCGCGTCGCACTGGACAATCTTCGGGTACTTCTTCAAGTTATCCTCTGAATTTCTGATTTTATTGCTGATTTGCTAAATAATTTACTGAAAATTTAAATAAAAATTGGATTTTTGGATGAAATAACTGATTTTAAGTAATTGTCGTTGAATATTTGATTTATTTTCTGAAAGTAAGAAATAGAGTATATAAATGTTTCGGAAACGCTGGCTTTGCGCAGAAAACGATTTCCATAAGCGCAAATACCAGGATTCCAGGTAAATACACATATTACCGGGAATCCCGGGAAAATAATAACATTTATAAATAAAAGTAACTTCCCGGTAAAGTATGAGGATACATCTTCCAAACAGCGCATTCCTTGGCAATATAGACCCATTCATACAGGCATTCGACAGGTCAGACCTGAATAAACTAGAGATAACTGCCAACAAGAAATGGATCTCTGTACATCCCGTAGTGCTGTCAATGGTTGTAGCATTAGGGCTCACCCTGAACACCAAAGACATCCACTTCGAAAAACTAGAAGCGACATCCAAACATTACCTTGAAAGGATGGGCCTGTTCAAAATACTCGGACTGAAATCCGAAATCAGGATAACAGAACACGAACCTGCCGGAAGATTCATACCGCTGACAAAAATAGACAATTCAGACGGGCTGACAGAATTCATAACTGAGATGATACCCCTCCTACACCTAGAGCCCGAAGAGGCTGCCCCGATAAAGTATGTAGTAAGCGAGCTCGTAAGGAACGTGCTAGAACACTCACGATCCGACTACGGCGCCATACTTTCCGCACAGTACTACAAAAAGAGCAACACCATACGGATAGGGATTGCAGATATAGGTGTCGGCATCAAAAAGACGATAAACAAGTCACATGCAGCTGCAACACACCTTGAAGCGATAAGACTCGCGCTAATGCCCGGGATAACAGGCACCACAAAAAGGGAAGGGGGCACAGAATTCAACGCAGGGGCAGGCTTATTCTTCATAAAATCCATAGCAACAGTCAATAGGGACTTCTTCCTCATGTACAGCGGAGACGCAATGTACAAACTCCTGAAAAACAAGCCTAATGAAAAGCACATAAGGCTGCATGCAGACCCATTCAAGGACCGGCACTCAAAAAAAGAGGGACTGCCAGAATGGAAAGGCACTGTCGTGGGCGTCGACATATCGCTTGACTCCACAAAAGAATTCTCAGCGCTGCTCGACATGATACGGGAGACATATGTCACAACAGTGAGAGAAAGGAAAAAAGAAAAATACCGGAGACCAAGATTCATATGATTGAAATAAAACTACTTCCTCTAATCGGAAACTTCGCAGAAAACAAAGACATTGCGAGAGATATAAGAATAAAAAAGGTAATCCCTGCGCTCGAGAAAGGGGAGGAAATAACACTCGACTTTGAAGGCGTAGAATCCGCAACCCAGTCATTCATCCATGCGCTAATCAGTGACGTCCTCAGAAAATATGGAACAGATGTGCTTGACAGGATATACTTCAAGAAATGTAATGAAACTGTGCAGAAGATTATCAGCATCGTCGTCGATTACATGCAGGAGACTGAATAAAAATAATGACTACAAACCGGATGGAAACCATAGTAAATTATATATAAACGAATGAGTACAAGATAACCATGACAAAAAAATCATTCCTATTGGTGTCGCTCAATGAGAGCAAGGCAAAGAAGCTGGCTGAGGTCATAAGCAACAACACCTGCCGCAAGATACTGGACTTCATGGCAGAGAAAAAGGACGTGACAGAGTCAGAGATCGCAAAAGAGCTCAACATACCCATCTCCACAGTGCACTACAACATGAAGGCGCTGATGGAGGCAAGGCTCGTGAAGAGCGACGAGTACCACTACAGCGCAAAAGGGAAAGAGGTGAGCCACTACAGGCTCGCGAACCAGTATGTCATCATAGCGCCGGAAGGAGAGAAACACGCAATAAGGGAAAAACTGAAGTCAATCATACCCACTGCACTCATAATGGGCGCGGCAGCAGCAATAATCAAGCTGTTCTCAGGGACGTTCAGCATCGCTCAAGAAGCTGCAGCGCCAGTCATGATGAAATCTGTTGCGACAGGAGCGATACCCCCTGCAGAGCCGATGTATGCAGTAGCAGGAGAGGTTGCAGAGGAAGCTGCATACGAAGCCACGCGCATGGCTGCTGATGAGGCAGTGATGGAAGCAGCCCCTGCAGCACAGCAGATGGTGGTTGAAAGGGCGCCTGAATTCATAGAGACCGGAAGGCAGGCAGCAAGCAATGCTCCAGAGATAGCGCTCTGGTTCTTCATAGGAGCAGCAGCAGGCATCGCAGTCTATCTTCTTGTAGACTACATCGTCAAGAGAATAAGGAATAGGTAAGCCCGAATCAGCACATCAAGCCATTAATTCTCACAAAAGGTCCTGCGGAGGGCAATCCGCCAAAGTCTAGTCGAATTTCGGTATTGATCATATCCTGGCAATAACCGGTCCATTCCACCACCACTGAAATCCAAAGTTCTATTGAAAAACACCACCCCGAGACCTGTCCTTGGTGTTTATCACTTCAACCGGTTTCGCAGCCTAGTCAGCGGTATAAATACATTCTATGCTTTATGATATGTATCAGATTTTACGAGGTGTGAAAATGAAGACATATATGAAATGGACATTGATTGCATTTGCAATCTTCGCAGTACTGTTTGCAGTAGGCTGCACAAAGAGCGTGCTCGAGGAAAAAGAGCAGGGCATGAGCTCCTCAGGAATGGGGCGGGCAAGCGTAATGGAAGCAAAACCGATGATTGCACCCATGCCACCTGTCGAAGTGGAAACAATGTATGATGAAGCATACGACACAGGCTACGCAGAGCCTGCGATATATAGGAAATACTACCCTCCTGAAGATCATTTCGGATCAGGAGATGACATCGAGGTCGAGCTGAAGATAATAAGGAACGCGCAGATGAACCTCGAAGTCGAGGACCACTTCCTCGCATCACAGAAAGTGGAAGCATACGCCAGGAAATACGGCGGGTACGTGTCAAACTCAGACGCGAGAGCAGATGACAACAGCAGACACAGCGGTACAGTGACCATACGCGTGCCAGAGATACATTTCGACGCAGTGATCGCAGAGCTCTCGCTATTAGGAGAGATCCAGTCAAAGAACACTGACGGAAGCGATGTCACAGAGCAGTACATAGACCTCCAGGCGAGGATAAACAACAGCAAGGCACACGAAGCCATGCTGGTGAAGATGTACCAGAACGCGACAAACGTCAACGAGATGATGAATGTCGAAAGGGAGCTATCCAGGGTCAGAGGAGAGATAGAGCGCATGCAGGGACAGCTCAGGTACATGGACAACAGGGTAGAGATGTCAACCATAACAGCCTACCTCTACGAGCCCGCGCCGGTCGTCAAGCAGTGGGGCATATGGCAGTCAGTCAAGAACGCGCTGAACCACTCGCTCGCAACACTCAGGTGGATGATAGAGCTCATAGGATGGCTGCTCCCGCTCGCAGTGGTCGGGACACTCATAGGACTGCTTGTCAGATGGAGCGTAAGGAAGAGCAGGAGGATTGGCAGGAAGTAAGAGAGGAGCGCCGCTCTGCCACTCCGGCGGTGCTACGCTGCTATGGCAATGGGCCGGCAGAGCCGCGCACCATCAACTGCTTGAGGCTGACGCCTGACTGCATACTGCTGGTGATGAAGCCGGTTTCCGCCCATCCCAACAACCGACGCGGAAGCGGTAGCACCGCCTCAAAGAATCACGGCTGCGCTGCTAAATAATTAGCTTTAAATAATCTTTTTCTATTTCTTTTTTATATGGACAAGAAAGCAATAATTGTCACAGGGACTCCAGGGACAGGAAAGACAACTGTAGCCAAAGCCCTTGCTAAGAAGCTCGGCTACAGCTACATAGATGCCAACAAGGTGGTATCGCAGAACAAGCTGAGCGAAGGATACGACCGCAAGCGCAAGTGCAAGGTTGTAGACATAAAGAAACTGAACAGATTTTTGGGCAACATAATAAAGAATTCCAAAACAGAGGTCGTTATAGATTCCCACCTTTCGCACTACCTGCCCTCAGAACTAGTCAAAGTATGTGTAGTGACCAAGTGCGACCTCAAACGTTTGAGCATGATACTTAAAAAAAGAGGCTATCCTGAACACAAGATCAAGGAGAACCTCGAATGCGAGATATTCGACGTGTGCCTGAACGAAGCCAGAGAAGCAGGCCACAATATCCTCGTCGTGGAGACCGATAAGAAAGTCGATTATGTATCGCTGATGAAAAAGATTAAAATAAAAAAGACAAAAAGATAACGCAGACTCGCTCTTGACAAGCGAGTCTGCGGGATTGCAGAAGGTGCAATCCGCAATAAAAGGCGCTACATCCTCATCTTGAAAGAAGAGGTCTTGCGCCTTCTGCAATAATCAATTCTCCAAAGCATCAAGGGTCAAGACGACTGTCCTGGCGCCCCTTGCCTTCGCCTCAGTGCATATGAGATATCTCGCGTCAGCGCTCTCTGCAGCAGCGACAAGATCCTTGTCGACAACGCCGTCAAGCACTATAGCGTATATCCCTGAACTCAAGCTCTTCAGGGTTGTAGTGAGCTCAGGAATAGGAACCTTTCCCAGGATGCTGAGCTTGGAGTCAAGTATGTAGGCGCCTTTGGTGCCGATAAGATCCTCAAGCATCTGCTTGAAAGACTTCTTCTCATCATCGGAAATGCTCGGACCCCTAACCATAGGCCTCGGCTGCTGCCGCAGCGGCAAAGGCTGCCTCAGCATAGGGCCCTGCTGCGGCCTTATGGGCCTCTGGAAAGTCCTTCCCGGAGGAGCTGAAGGCGTGGGCCTAGGCATAGGCTTCCTGCCGACAAAATCATGCTTCGCCTGCTCTGCAGCTATCCTTGCGCGGAGGCTCTTGTGGATCTCCTTCTTGGTGAGCTCCTCGACCTCCTTGCCATCCGGAGCCTTGGCCACGAAGTCCAGCTCGCTGACCTGGAGAAGCTCCTGGATGTTCAGGTCCCCTCCCCTGTCGCCGTCAACAAAAGCTGTTGTGGTCTTCTGCCTGGCGAGGTCGATTATGGTCTGGGGCACAGAAGTGCCGTTCATAGCAATGATGTTCTTGAAACCATGCTTAAGCAGGTTAAGCACATCAGCGCGGCCCTCGACAATTATGACCTCCTCTGACTCTTCGATGGCCGGGCCTGCAGGCAACCTGTCCTTGCCGTACTCGACAATCTCCATCATCCTGACAGAGTGAGCCACCTCATCAGCGAGCTCCTGCGAATCAGGAAGGACAGTGTCTGTGAGGTGCCTGAGCAGCTCCTTCGCCCTCTCGACAACAAAGTTGCGTTTAGAAACGCGAACATCCTCTATCTTATTCACCTTTATCTTTGCGTTGCAAGGCCCTATCCTCTGTATCACTTCAAGAGCAGCCGCGATTATGGCTGTCTCTGCCTTGTCAAGGCTGGAAGGTACTATGATAGTTCCTGATGTCTTGCCTGACCTTGTCTCAGAATTGACCTCGATCCTGCCTATCCTTCCAGAGCGCTGAAGCTCCCTGAGCTCCAGGTCCTGTCCGAGAAGACCCTCTGTCTGGCCGAAAATCGCGCCGATGACATCTGGCCTCTCAACAACACCATCGATCTCGATGGTAGCATGCACTATATATTTAGCTGAAACTTGACTAATCTTTGCCATACTCTCACCTTGGTTTACTGCATATCAGAAAAAGCATGACCAGTAAGCAAAACCCTTGATAATACACAAATAGAGTATTTTGATACTGACATGATGTACTCTTCGTACTCTTATGAACCGCAGAACAAGACCAACCAGTTATTACAATGAACCTTCAAAAACGATTTAAAAGATCTTTGAAGATCTTGATGAGCATGAAAACAGTAAATCTTGTTCTTACGGTCCTAAGCTTTCCGATACGCGGTTATGTTTGATTAGCGCTTCAAAGCGCTTTTAATAATCATTAAATGCTTTAAAAAAAAAATTGTCGCCCGAAACACTAACTCCCAAGCTCATAGCTTGATATTCATCTTCAGCTCCATTGAGTACTCTCGTGTCGGGCTGTATTGCGCAAGAGTGTCTTCAAATCCCTGCCAGACATAAAGTCAAGCTCTTTAAAGGACCCATTTGCACAATTGGCGTTAAATGAACATTATCCTATTTACCTATTTAAACCCTTTGTTAAGGCTGCCAGAAAATCACCAAACCGCATCTAAAATGCGTTTAAGAGCTTTAAAACCCTGGCGGACCCACCGAAACGGGTTCGCTGGGGATGCTCAAAGCCCTCTGCTTTGGCACAACAAGACCTTTGGTCTTGTGTGCAATTGAGCCCTGCTCAATTTGCACCTCAAGTCCTTCGGACTTGAGCAAAAGAGCCTGTTTATCATAACATCATAAACCCTGGCGGACCTGCCGAAACAGGTCCGCTGGGGAAAAAGAGGTGATTATGATTGGTGATTGACTGTGACTGTTGAACATAAAACCCAGCAAATCCGTGAGGATCTGCCGGGATGCTCAAAGACTTACGTCTTTGGCACATTCAGCCCTTGCGGACTGAATGAAAGAGGTGTTTAGACAGCTTAACATGAGTTTTGTTAGTGTGAATCTCTTTTTAACTTCTAAAAAGTAGTGAAACAAAACTAATATTTAAGCTTTTCTATGTTTTACTACATATTAGTGACAAAACAACTGCCTTTTGGGTGCATATATTTAAATAGAGGCGGAAATTATTTCTGCACATCACCTCCAGGCAAGAGATCCGCACCAAAATGGCAAAGATAACCCGCGAGAAGTTCAAGACATGGGGAAACGTCTTCGACCAGTTCACGATACGCCAACTTTTCGAGATGAGTTCTAAAGGACACTTCCTGGAGCTGAAAAGCCCTGTCTCAATAGGCAAGGAAGCTAACATATTCACCGCAGACACTGAGGATGGCAAGCCGATAATAGTCAAGATATACCGGCTCGAGACCTGCGACTTCAACCGGATGTACGACTACATCAAGTATGACGCGCGCTACCTCAACCTGAACGCAAAAAGGAGAGAGATAATATTCACCTGGGCGCAGAGGGAATACAGGAACCTCATGAAGGCAAGAGAGGCAGGAGTCAGGGTGCCTCTGCCGATACAATGCAAGAACCACATCCTGCTGATGGAGCAAATAGGGGACAAGGAACCGGCACCGAAGCTGAAAGACGCGCACCCAGAAGATCCCGAACGGTTCATGAAGACAGTCGTAGACTACATGAAGAAGATGTGGAAGGCAGGCCTCGTGCACGGGGACCTCTCGGAATTCAACATACTCAACCTTGATGAGAAACCAGTGTTCATAGACATATCACAAGGGACAGTCACCAAGAGCATAAACGCGGCAGAGCTACTGGAAAGAGATATAAAGAACATGTGCAGGTTCTCAAAAAAGATCGGCCTGAAGCTCGATGAATCAGATGTGAAAAAACAGATAACAAGAAGCTGAAAATCATGGAGTACTCATACGAACTCAAGATACCAAAAGAAAGGATCGCAGTACTCATAGGGACAAAGGGAGAGATAAAGAAGATGCTGGAAGAGGAGACAAACTCAAAGATATTCATCGACTCGAAAGAAGGCGACGTCAGGATAACAGGAGAGGACAGCCTCGGGCTCTTCAGCGCAAGGGAGATAATAAAGGCGGTCGGAAGGGGGTTCAGCCCTGAAATCGCCATACACATACTGAAGTCAGACTACGCATTCGAGCTGCTGAACATATCAGACTACGTCGGCAAATCGCAAAAAACTGCGACAAGGCTTAAAGCCAGGGTGATAGGGACAGAAGGAAAGACAAGAAGGTACATAGAGGACGCGACAGAAACAAATTTAAGCATATACGGGAAGACCATCGGGATAATAGGCGAAGTTGAACACGTCATGCTGGCAAGACGCGCAGTCGAAAGCCTGCTCGCAGGCGCGACACACGCCTCAGTATACAAATGGCTCGAGAAAAAGAAGAAAGATCTCGAGAGGAACAGGGCGCTCGGCATGAGCAGAATAGAACTGAAAGAGGAAAAAGAAGAAGGTGATTGAATGGCTCAACAGAAACTCACAGAAACGGGCGGGACAGAGACGAAAGCCCATGAGATGGCAAAAAAGCAACGCGATATCAGCGTAGCAGAATTCTTCTCGAAAAACAGGCACCTTCTCGGCTTCGACAACCCCCGGAAAGCTCTGATGACCACCATAAAGGAGGCGGTCGACAACAGCCTCGACGCGTGCGAAGAGGCAAGGATAATTCCTGAGATAAGCGTCGAAGTGATAGAGATGGGAGAGAACAGGTTCAGGGTCATAGTAGAGGACAACGGACCTGGCATAGTTAAGAAACAGGTGCCAAAGATATTCGCAAAGCTGCTGTACGGAAGCAAGTTCCACAGGCTCAAGATGAGCAGGGGACAGCAGGGCATAGGCATATCAGCATCAGTCATGTACGGACAGCTCACGACAGGAAAGCCCGCGAGGATAACCACCAAGATAGGGCCGAAATACCCTGCATACTACTGCGAAGTCCACATCAACACGACAGAGAACAAGCCAGAGATACTGAAAGAGTCTGATGTCGAATGGAACAAGGAGCATGGCACAAGGGTGGAGATAGACCTCGAGGCAATGTACCAGAAAGGGAGCCAGAGCATCGACGCATACCTTAAGCAGACAGCGATAGTCAACCCCCACTGCACAATAATATACACCAACCCTAAAGCAGAGCAGATAATATTCCCAAGGGCGACAGACCAGCTCCCTGCAGAGCCTAAAGAGATAAAGCCCCACCCGAAGGGCGTGGAGCTCGGGATACTCATAAAGATGCTCAACGACACCGAATCAAGGACCATGCAGAGCTTCCTGACAACAGACTTCTCAAGGGTCGGCGCAGGAAGCGCAAAAGAGATACTGCAGAAAGCAGGCATACTCCCAAACTTCAAGCCAGAGAACATAAACCGAGACCAGGCAGAGAGGGTCATCAAGGCCATAGACAACACAAAACTCATGAACCCCCCGACAGACTGCGTGACGCCGATAGGCGCGGAACAGCTGGAAAGAGGGCTCAAGAAAGAGATAAAGGCAGAGTTCTACGCAGCGACCACAAGGCCCCCTGCAGTGTACAGGGGAAACCCTTTCATAGTGGAATGCTGCACAGGGGATACAAAAGTGACATTAGAGAACGGAGAAATCATGACCATAAAAAACTTTGTCGAATCCGACCTTGTGAACAAAAAGGTATTCTCAATGGATAAAGACCTAAAAATAGTTGCCTCAAGAACTGTGGCGGTCCATAAAATAAAAAACACACACAACATACTGAAAATAAAAACAAGAACTGGCAAAGACCTGAAGATTACGAGCAATAACGAATTGCCAATTATTGAAAACGGAGA
Source organism: Nanobdellota archaeon (assembly GCA_018830225.1). Taxonomy (GTDB): domain Archaea; phylum Nanobdellota; class Nanobdellia; order Woesearchaeales; family UBA11576; genus JABMQF01. The sequence goes on along the minus strand of JAHJSS010000024.1, from coordinate 12,619 downwards.
AGTGGTCTGGAAAATAGCCGATGACTGCCTAATTGGTGATTTTATAGCCACTCCACGGCAGATTAAAACATTTGGTGAGGTACCGAGAATAATTGACTTACTTGAACATTCCCACACCCAAGTTGTAGAAACAAAGGTTATTTTGGATGTGATGGATAAACTAAGAAATAAATTCGGCAGTTATAAGAACGCTGCGAAAAGATTGGGCATAGACTATGACCGGTTCAAAGCTTACAAAAGAAAAGGCAATGCGACAAGATTCAATCTTGAAACTTTGGAAATGATGTGTTCAGAAATTGGGGAAGATTTTGATTCCATAAAGGGAAAAATAAGAAAAATAAGGTATGTAGATACTGACTTTAAAAATCCCAACACAATCTCTCTGCCCGACCTAGATGAGGATCTGCTTTATGTCGCCGGTCTAGTAAGTTCTGATGGGCATATTTCTCAATATGCTGTGTCTTTTATTAATCTTGACAAGAACCTGCACAGGTTATTCAAAGAGAAGGTTGAAAGACTCTTTGACCTAAAAGCCAGTCACTATAAAAATTCAACTTATGTGAACAGCAAAGCGCTGTCTATTATCTTTAAAGCAGTCATGAAAAACTTAACAAGGCTCCATGATACCTTGATATCGGCCTGGCTCAAAGGCTTTGTTGATGGGGATGGATGGATACAAACAACAAATAATAACTTCTTAAAGACTGTTGGAATCGCAACAGCAAAAAAAGACAAAGCAGAACTAGTACAGTCCTTACTTTTAAGATTTGGTATTATTTCTAAAATTGAAAAACAGGGCGTACCTTCTAAATTCGGCAAAATTGGCGATAGAATGATCATAACGAAAGAGCCTAAGTATAATGTTGTCATTGCCAGTTACGAAAATGCACAAAAATTCTACTCGCTGATTTCATTCAGGCAGAAAAAAAGATTTGAAACATTAACCGAATGCATGAAAAATGAAATCAAACCTTCTAACAGATGTGATGTTATTCCTGTAGGTGCTGCTCTTGTTAATTTGAGAGAAGAAAACAATCTGACCCAATACCAGTTGGGATTTTCTGATCAGTCAATCAGACAAATCGAAAAAAACAGACAAAATCCGACAAGAAACAATCTGCAACAAATTCTTTTAACCCAGGCATTAGTGGGAAGTGCTCTTGAGACATTAAAAAAATTAGCGTTTTCTGATATATTTTGGGATCAAATCGTCAGTATAGATCTTGCCCAAAATGAGGAATTCGTGTATGACCTAACTGTTGAAAATGGCAATTTTATAGCAAATAATATTGTAATGCATAATTGCGGAATAGCATACGGCGGGGAGCAGGAGTCAGACAAGCAGATAAGGGTGCTGAGATACGCTAACAGGGTCCCGCTGCAGTACCAGCAGAGCGCATGCGCGATAACACAGTCGCTCATACAGACCAACTTCCGAAGCTACGGCCTCAGCCAGAGCAAGGGGGCGCTGCCGATAGGGCCCTGCACCATAGTCATCCACCTCGGATCAGTATGGGTGCCCTTCACATCAGAGTCAAAAGAAGCGATAGCGCACTACCCTGAGATAATCAAGGAAGTGAAGCTCGCGATACAGGAATGCGGCAGGCAGCTCGCAAGCTATGTGCTGAAGAAACAGAGGCTCCACAACGAGCTGAAGAAGAGGAGCCACATAGAAAAATACATACCCCACATAGGGGCCGCGCTGAAAGACCTCCTCCAGCTCAGCCCCGCACAGATGCAAGGCGTCGAGACAGACCTGAAGAGCCTTCTCGAGGAGCGCAGGGGAAAAATTGCAAGCATAGAGGCAAAGAACGAGGAATACGACGAAGAGCTCGCGAACATAGGAGGAAACGCAGAAGAGGATCTATATAGTGACGATGAGCAGGAAGGGGGTGAAGACAATGAGTAAGGAGACAGTGACCCAAGACGTGGTCAAAGGGATAAAAGGCATAGCGAAAGACGTCTACGGCACCATAACAAAGAAGAAGCTCCCCTCACTGAACATGCCCATAAGGGCGCTGCAGAACGTCAGGTACGACCCGAAAGAAGGATTCTTCGAGCTTGAAGGCAAGATGAAAGAGAGGACGCTCACAGCATCCACAGTGAAGACATTCGCACAGACGCTCCTGATGATGAATGAGTCCCGCAAGATAGTGGAGACAGACGACATCGCCACGAAGAGGGAGATGTACTACATCTCGAAGAACTGGGGTGATGCAAGGTTCAACGAGCAGCCGGAATCAGACACGGTCATGGACGACATAGAAGCCATGATGCTGGTCAACAGGGAACAGCTTGGATTCATCCCAGAAGAGAAAGGAGGCGACGTGGCAGGCAACCTCAGGGTAATAGACAAGGACCCTGACACAGGTAAAGAGATCAATATAGACTGCACAAAATTCGGGAGCGGAGCATACTCTGTGCCGAGCAGCGTCGAGCACCTCAAGTTCCAGACAGACGCGAAGTTCATACTCGCGATAGAGACAGCAGGTATGTTCCAGAGGCTCGTCAAGCACAAGTACTGGAAGAAGGCAAACTGCATACTCATATCGATGGGAGGCGTCCCGACAAGGGCCTGCCGAAGGTTCATACGAAGGCTTGCGGACAGCATGAAGATACCTGTCTATGTCTTCACAGACGGGGACCCGTACGGATACCTTAACATATACAGGACACTCAAGGTGGGAAGCGGAAATGCAGCTCACATAAATAAGTTCTTCTGCGTGCCGCAGGCAAAATTCATGGGCGTCACGCCGCAGGACATCATAGACTACAAGCTGCCGACACACCCGCTGAAGGACATAGACATAAAGAGGGTCAAGGACGGCATGAAGAACGACCCATTCGTGCAGTACCACAAGGAATGGCAGAAGGCCCTCGACCTCATGGTCAAGATGAAAAAAAGGGTAGAGCAGCAGGCATTCGCAGCACACAGCCTGAACTATGTCATAGACAAATACCTTCCAGAGAAGCTGAAGAACGACAAGACCTGGCTGCCATAGACAAATTATTTAAATGCTCAACAACTCAATGAAAATGTTTAAATAAGGCCCCGTAGCCTAGCCTGGATAGGCCCAAGCTTAGGGCAAATAAGGCGACAGGACAATCATGTCCCGCTAAAGCCTTCTAAGCTGTAGATCGGGGGTTCGAAACTCGCAAAGAGCGAATGTCCCCCCGGGGCCGTAAAATCATTTCGAGAACCTGGCGCCGTCGCCAAACCACAGCAAGTGGTCTTGCTCACTTGACACGCGCCACCCAGTCCTGTTTCACTCCGCTCAACAGGACGAAAAAATAAAGAAGAGCGAAATCGGCGCCGTCGCCAAATCCGGTAAGGCAATCGCCTGCAGACTGGCACAATTGCTGTGTCGAGCGCGAAAGCGTGATGAGAGGAAGACAGCGATCATTTGGGGGTTCAAACATGTCCACTGGCGTGGAATCTTCCAACGCCAGGGCGTTGAAAGTCCCTCCGGCGCCTCTTTATTTTCATCCGAGTTAAAATGGAATTTACAGTTTCTACAACAAAGAAGCAGGAGCTTGTCGACATAACCCACCAGGTAGAGGAAGCTGTCGCGAAATCAGGGGCTAAGGAAGGTCTTTGCAACGTGTACGTGGCTCATGCAACCGCAGCGATCGCGATAAATGAGAACGCAGACCCGAACATAACCCTTGACATAATCGACGCCCTCGACAAGACAGTGAAGGAAAGCGGCTGGAGGCACGACTGTATCGACAACAACGCAGCAGCGCACATAAAGGCAGCGATAGTCGGGCCGAGCGAGACAATACCTGTAAAAGACGGCAAGCTCAGGCTCGGAAGGTGGCAGGGCATATTCCTATGCGACTTCGACGGTCCACGCAAAAGGACGGTTGCAGTCACTGTCATAAAAACCAAGTAGGTGATACTATGTCAACATGCGACATGTGCGGCAAGGAATCAGATCTTGTGAAGGCAAGGATAGAAGGCACGACGCTGGACGTGTGCGGCGAATGCGTAAGGTTCGGCGAGATAATCTCAAGGCCCGCTATCAGGACAAAGGGACTGCCGCAAAGGCAAGCACCCCTAAGGCCTAAAAGAAAAGAGATACTGCAGATAATAGTCGCAGACTACGCAGACAAGATAAAGAATGCACGGGAGAAGATGGAGCTGACCCAAGAGGAGTTCGCAAAAAAGCTCAATGAAAGGACATCCATAATGCAGAAGATAGAGGTCGGGCAGTTCAGGCCCTCAATAGACATGGCGAGGAAGCTCGAGAGCGAACTGCACGTGCGCCTGGTCGAGCAATATGACGAAGCAGGAGAGATACCCCTGTCCACACCGAAGACAAAAGGGGAAGGGTTCACGCTGGGAGACTTCGTCAAAGTACGGAAAAAACAGAATTGAAAACAGCACCCGACAGCCCATCACTCCACGGTCGTATTGATCACTTCCCAGATCTCTATGCCATCCTTGTCATAGACATTCTTGAAGGTGCTGTTGCTCGTGAACAGGAACAGCAAGCCTTCGTCAGGCCTGCTCCACACCTTGCCAGATTTCATCTCAGGCGTTATATAGACATACTTTATGTTATACACGCCAAACAGCTGCTTAGTGGTCTGTATCTTCCTCGAGTAGAACATCGAGTCCTGCACCTTATAGAAGAAACGCTGGTCATAATCAGACGTTGAAAAAGAGTCAGTAAGGACCGGGTTCCTCGCGATGCCTGAGATGAGATAACCATTATCATAATGGCTGAGGACAAAACCGTCCTTGAACGTGTTCGAGCCGAGCCACTCGAGGCTCTCAAATACCTCTTTCTCCGGCTCAAGCAGCCCTGGCCTGGTCAGGTAAGACGCAGTAGAGAACAGAAGCCCGCAGACCAGGATGAGCACTGAAATATTCTTCACCGCGAGAACATTCCACTTCTGCTCATAAAGCTTCACGAAGCCTATGCCTGCGGCAGCAGCAACAAAGAACATCAGGTACATGTTTGAGACATTGCCCGCAAAGAACAGCGAAACGATCAGAAGCAGTGATATGATGAAGAAGTATATGAACTTAGACTTGCTCTTCCAGTTCGAAACGACCCCATAAACAGCCAGAACAATGCTGAATATCCCAAACCCCAGCATGCCGCCGAGGTCAGAGAAGAGATTGCCGAATATGTTGGCCTGTGGGGCGTAGGTGTAGTTGTAGTAGAAGCTGGCCCTCTTGGCCAGGGAAAACATCATCAGGATAAAGACTGTCACGATGAACCTGTTCTGCATATTCCTCTTCGCCAGCACATATGCCAACAGCAGCAAGATGACCAGCAGTGTATTGAACAGGCTGAACAAGGAGACCACTGCAAAACACAGCACAGAAAGCACAAGATTGTGCTTACCCTCCTTCAGGAAGAAATAGAACCCCAGCAGGGACAGCGCAATGGCTGCAGAATGCGGATTAGAGACAGTGAATGTGTAGATGAAGGCAGGGTTCAGCACCAGCAGCAGAAGTATCACGTGCCTCTTGTAGTCCTCCTCGACAAAACGCTTCAGTATCAGGTTGAAGATCAGGAAACTCAGCACACCCAAGAGGAACGGGACCACCCTGGAAGCTGTCGCCAGGGAGACTATGCTGGAAGCATAGACCAAGATGTAATGGTACGGGCTGAAAAAGTAGCTGCGCGGAGAGTAAGACATATCAGGGACGCCATCAGGAGGGTCGAAAAGATTATATGCCCCCTGCTTGAGCAGCTCCCTCGCAGCCCTGAAATGATAATATGACTCTGCGCCGATAAGAGAGCTGTTCCCTGCGTAGAAACGGAAAAGGGTGGGGAGCACAAGGACTATCAGCAGCGCGACTATCGCGAAAACCATGATGTTCCGCTTCTTCAGGTTTATGCTTATCTCTTCAGCAACCATCTCAATCAGACCTTATCTTGCAGAGGGATCTGTATATCTTCACCTCTCCGTCATGTACAAGCTCGAAACAGTCCTTCTCGGCATACTTGAGCTCTTCGATGCCGAATTCCTGCCTGGCCCTCGGAGAGAAGTAAACATAATTGACCCCGTACTTGCTCATCAGCTCCACTGCGCGGGTCTTCAGGATAGAGGTATACATGCCCTGGACATCGTCAAACACATCATCAGAGGACCTGACCAGTATGAAGTCGTCATCAGCGACGCTCTTCCGCTGAGCCAGCGCCTCCACCAGGCTGCCCTCTGCCACTGTCGAAAGCACAACCGCATCCGCAGGGGTGTTATCCCTCAGCCAAACAAGTGCATCAATCTCGCCCTGACTAACTGAACCGCTGACACTCACAGACGCCTTCGCGACAGCAGGCAAAAATGATGTCAGTACCAGAAGAATGACAAGGATCGCCCAAAAAGCCCAGCCATATGATGATATCTTGGTCATCTCAAGGTACTTGAATATTAGGCTCAGCGACTGCCCTAGCAAAGGTATGAGTATCGCCCCGAGGAACATAAGCCCGACCCCGAGGGTGATGAGCTTGAACCAGAGCAGGAATGCCACTGCAAGCGCGAAGGCCATCAGAAGATACGTGCGCCGGTCCCTCTCCTTGAACATGTACCGGTATATGGCATATATCCCGAAAAGCAAAGGCAGAAGCCCTATGTTTGTCACGCTGGCGATGATGTCAATATCCTTGAAATAAGACGCGAGCACCTGCGGAGGGATGTTCTGCCAGATCAATGCATACGAATGGAACAGGAAGGCCTTCTTGTAGATGAGTATGTTAACCCAAAGAGTGAGGAAGGTCACAAAAAGTATGACCTCCAGCTCTATCCTGTTCTGCAGCTTGTACTCCAGCTTCACGAGCAGGAGATAGATGATGAGCGCGAAAACAAAAAGGAACGATATCGCGCTCGACAAAGACAGCAGGAAAGAGAAGATGAGGAACTGGTAAAGGAAACCCCTCTCCTTGATCCTCATGAAACAATACAGCGTGTAGAAGATCAGGGGCAATGTGAACGTCACCCTTGAGGCTGAATTGACCGTGGCTGAGAAGAATATCGGCATGAAAGCAGCCGCAAAAGAACAGAACAACGAGATGTTCCTGCTCTTGGTCAGCTCCAGCACAATCATATAGATTATTATTATGAGCGAGCAGGCCAGAAGGTTAGGTATTATCTTCAGAGCCAGGACAGTCCCCATGAAGGATGAAAACACCGCGAGCACATAGTAGTATGCAGGAGGGAATATCCGCGCCATCCCTGAATAGCCCGAACCCTCAAAATAAGAAGGAAGGAACCTGGTCCTTATCGAATCAATCTGCTCATAATTGAAATACGCCTCGCCGATCTCGAAGCTAGGCATCTGGAAAGCGAGATAGAGGCGCACAGCAAGGGCTAATGCAAAGACCGCTGCGAGCAGATAGATGTGAATCCTGTTCTTCGCCATCACGCGCGGTTATCAAAACAGGGTATTTATATCTTTGGCAAAAGATTTATAAAACGGCAAAGGGTATAAGAAAACATGGAAATGACCAGGGTATCGACTGGATCAGAGGTCATCGACCGGCTTCTTGACGGAGGGTTCGAGGCGGACACAGTCACCACAGTATACGGACCATCAGGCAGCGGCAAGACCAACATATGCATAATAGCTGCTGTCGACACTGTCAAAAAAGGCAAGAAAGCGATATACATAGACAGCGAAGGAGGTTTCTCTGTCGAGAGGCTCAAGCAGATAGCTCCGGATGGCTACAAGGAGCTCATAGAAAGGATAATATTCCTGAAACCCATCAACTTCTCGGAACAGAGGAACGCGTTCGGCAAGCTTAGCAAGCTCATAGACGATGACATAGGCATCATCATCGTCGACACAATATCCATGCTTTACAGGCTGGAGATCGGGAAGACAGATGACGTCTACGCGGTGAACAAGGACCTCGGGATGCAGATATCATACCTCAGCGAGATTGCCCGCAGAAAAAACATACCTGTGCTGGTGACAAACCAAGTCTACTCAAGCTTCGAAGAGAAGGAGAACGTAAAACCTGTCGGCGGGGACATACTGAAATACGGAAGCAAATGCCTGATCGAGCTGCAGCGAGGGCACAAAGGCATACGCAAAGCAGTGCTCAAGAAACACCGAAGCATAGCAGAAGACAGGGAAGCGATGTTCAGGATAATCAACGAAGGCATAGAAGAGTTCAAAGGTTAAAAAAACAGAAAAAAGTATTTGTTTAGCTGTTTTCATACCCCCCCCCCGCGCCGCCAGCCCGCGCTCGCTGCGCTTCTTTGCCTGCCCCTCTCTGCTGAACTGCGACTCTTAGCCATAGTTTAGCAGTCAGCTCGCCAGGCGAGGCTGGCGGCGCTGATGCGAGAAGGTAAAACAAATACCAAAAAATCTAAAAAAAAATCACTGCTCTGTGAAGTCGTCCACGCTGTAATCAAGCTCCTGCTCCTTCTGCAACATACCGCGCTGCTTCAGGTAGTGCGTGGCAAGTATGTGGAACAAAAGGCCCAGGGCCTTCTTTCCCTTGTTGTTGCAAGGCATGACAACGTCGATGTTGTTGGTCTGGTTGTTGGTGTCGCACAACGCAACTACCGGCACGCCCACCTTGATGGCGTCATTGATGGCGTTCCTGTCAGGCCAGGCGTCGACAACCAAGAGAACCTTGACCTCTATGAAATCCTTGAGGTTCGTGTTGGTCAGGATTCCTGGAGGATACCTTCCTGCGAAGACCCTGCAGCCAGTCACCTTGCCGAACATAGACACAGGCTTCCAGCCGTTCTCCCTCCTGCACACAACCAGGATGTCCTCAGGCTCGTAGCGCGAAAGGAACTTCGCGGCAATGCCTATCCTCTCATCGATCTTCTGCAGGTTCAGGACATAAAGACCATCGGGCCTTGTCTTGTAGATGAAGTTATCCATGTACTTTGTCCTGAACTTGGTCCCTATATGGATGCCTGCCTTCAGATAATTGTCAATCGGCACCAAAAGCTGTTCGTCTGCCATTTTCTGTCCTCCAACACGGTATTGAGACAGCAATAGAACCAGAAACGTCTATCGCCGCATTATTATCGCCCTGCGACTCGCACGCGGTCCCTTTACAGGCTTTCCCGTGTGCTGGGCAATATACTGTGGGGTGAGAAGGAGGTTTATAAATATTATTGTTGAATAATCCTGTCCAGAGACTCGCCTGACGGCTCAGGCAGCGCCAGGTTCGGCCAATCACATAATAGATAGAATGTCCTGTTTCCCCGTAAGGGCTATCGACCTTGCTACGCGCGGTCGGAATGCTCAAAGCACTCTTGCTTTGGCACACCAAACTGCTTTGCAGTTTGAGTGTCTCGCTCGCTACGCTCGGAGACAACCCCCGCAACGGCCTCGACCATGAACTTGAAGGAGCCTCGCAAATTGGCGCTGCCTACTCTCTGGACAGCGCTTGTTGGGCACTGAATGACTCGAGAACCTCATAAACAGGGCCTTGGGGCGTCAGTGTTGACTTTATGAGCTTGAAGGAATCAAGAGTGAAGCTGGCTTCAGGGACATTGATTGATTCTATGCAGCCCTTGAGTTCTTTCCTGTTGTCAACAAACTTTATGCGGGCGAGTGTGAGATGAGGATGGAACCTCTTGTCAGGCTCAAAGCCGAGCTTCTGGGTGCAGGCATCGACCTGCTGCTGGACCGCACCTATATTCTCATGCGGCTCGATGCCGACCCACACCACGCGCGGATCATTGGCATTAGGAAACGCACCGACACGCGAGAGAGATGCCTCGAATCTGGTGAACTGAACTTCTGATAATGCATCTACCAAAGCAGGAACCTTTCCCTCATCCACCTCTCCGAGGAACTTCAGAGTGAGATGGAACTCCTTGGTCTTTGTGGCCTTGCCTGAGAAACTTATCTTGTCCTGAACAGCAATCAGAATATTCCTTATATCTTCAGGGATCTCGAACGCGATAAAAAGTCTCATCTTGAAAAAAATAAAAAAAATAATATTAACTTATTTCTGCTCCTCTTCGTCCCCACTATCGTCGGGCAGAGGCGGAGCTTCCAAATCCTCGTCACCTTCCTCAGAAGGAGCTTCCTCACCAGATTCCTCAGACGAACCTGATTCTGATTCCTCACCGAAATCCTCGGTGTCCTCAGGAGCCGGAGCTGGAGGAGCTGGCTGGACCGCTGGCTCTTCTCTCCTTGGCGCGTCCTCCTCAACAGGAGTAGACTGCGCCTGGCCGAGAACCTCTGCGAAGCCAACCTTACGCAATACCTTTGTCACACGGATCCTGACCTCATCGCCCTCTTTCGTGTTCGGGACGAACAAGACAAACCCGCGCTTCCTGGCGATGCCGTCGCCCTTCTCGCCGACAGCCTCAATCCTAACATCCAATTCTTCACCAACATTCACTGGCGCGAAACCACCACCGGATCCACCGCCAAATCCACCGCCGAAACCGCCGCCGGATCCACCACGAGGCTTGAAACCGCCTCTCCTATCTCCACCTTCTCCATACATCACATATTCACCTATATATCCTATATCGATCTGCACGGCCAAGCCATGCATAAAAGAAAAAGAAGAAGAAAGTATTTATAAACTTATTTAAAATCGTCCTCTTATATATCCCTTTTAAAGAGCACGATTTTCAATCCCTCAAGCAAAGCTTGAGTTATTGCAAAAGCAGCACCACAATCAGACATCCTTGAGACCTGACGTCTCGACGAAGAAGTTGCACTCGCCGTCGGGAAGGTTCGGCGCGTCTATGAGCTTCGCGACCCTGGAACCCTTCTTGCCCTTCCTCAGGTAGATCCTGAATGTGGATGCGTGAGCGACGATGTGGCCGCCCACCGCCTTTGTAGGGTCCCCGAAGAACTGGGCAGGGTCAGCCTGCACCTGGTTGGTCACGTACACACACGCATTGTGCATGTCAGCAAGCCTCAGCAGAGTGTGCATGTGCCTGTTGATCTTCTGCTGCCTCTCGGCAAGGGTGCCGCGACCGATGAACTCAGCCCTGAAATGGGCTGTCAACGAATCGACGATTATAACCCTGACTTTCATCTTCTCGTTGGATATCAGGTCAGCGACCTTCTCTGCAAGCAGCATCTGGTGGTCTGAGTTGTATGCCTTCGCCACTTTGATGTTCTTCAGCACCTTCTCAGTATCCATGCCTGCTCCCTCAGCAAGCTCCTTTATCCTCTCTGGCCTGAAAGTGTTCTCTGTATCGATGTAGACCGCCACAGCATCAGGGTCATCCTTCTGGCAGTTAACGGCAAGGAGATGACCGACCTGGGTCTTCCCAGAGCCGAACTCACCGAAACACTCCACGATAGAGCCGGTCTCAAAACCTCCTCCGAGGAGCGTGTTGAATGCAGCGCTGCCGGTGCTTATCTTCTGCACCTTCGACCTCCTCTCAAGCACCTCTATGCCTGATATGAAGCCCATCTTCAATGAATCGCGCGCAGCCTGTATCATCTTCCTCGCGACCGCCTCTGAAACACCAGAATCCTCTATGAGTTTGCCAGGAGAAGCCACAGCAATGTTCATCACACTATCGTAACCCGCCTCCTTCAGCTTCTCGGCAGTGGCTGCGCCGACACCAGGCAGGTCATACACAGTAATCTCCTTCTCTTCCTTCTCCTGCGGCTCTTGTCTTTCGCTCATCTTCGCGTATCTCCGAGACTTCTTCTCAGGAATCTCTTCAGAAACTGAATCAATGACCCCCAAAACCAACGAATCATCATGCTTTGCTGTTTCTGCCATCATCTAATACCACCTCATATTTTAATTTTTATGTTGAAAATCCAGAAAACTGGATTTTGACATCTTAAAATCATTTTCAATGATTTTACGATATTTCTGCGGCCAGATTGCTCTGGCCGTTCAGAAGAACGTATTCATAGGCTTTGTTGAGAACAAACACTGCCTTGGGAAGGTCTCCAACCCTCAAAGAGCTAGTCGACTTCCAAGCATTTGACTCCTTGTCCAGGTAGCGCCTGTCAAAGGAGACAGAAAGAACATCGCCCTGCTTACCTTCTTTGTTAGTGAGAGTGTTCCTCCACACCGTGGCTGTTATCGCACCAGCCTTAAACTTCATCTCTGGCAGATTGCTGCCGAATTCCTTATTTTTTTCCATTTACAACACCTCGCGTTGCTTATCGCATCTTATTTCAACCCGGATCAATGCCCCACTTTGGTGGTGGCCCATCATCTCCAAGCCGCGACAGGACATATAATGCTGGAATCGTTTAAATAGCTCATCCGAACATGTCCAGTGGGCAGTGGAGCAGGCAGAAGGGCTGAAAACTAACAAACAAAGTGAATAAGAATTAGGCGAAAAATTTCTGGGTGTCTAGTGGCGCCTAGATGATTAGTAGAAGAAATATGTTGACAGCCATCAGGACAAAGAACAATGCGTACTCGCAGAATGCTCCTGTGTGCATGGCACCTCTCAGGCGGAACTTCATCAGCGGGTGGAGCGGGCCTATGCCTGAAGTGGTGAGAGCGTCTGCGAATATGTGCGAGGCATAGCCGAGCAGGAACGCGATGCTGTAAAGCATCGAGTTTGATATCAGGAACAATAGGAATGTGAATGTCGCGATGCCAAAAAAAGAGTGGAAGAACCCGCGATGCTCGAAAAATACTGAAAGAGGCCAGGCCATCTGGCCGAGCCTGGACTTCGGATGGTC
>JAHJSS010000023.1 GCA_018830225.1 Nanobdellota archaeon | reverse complement strand
CTGTCTCCCCGTAGGGGGTGCTCAAAGCATCAGAGATGCTTTGGCACACCAAACTGTTGAACAGTTTGAGTGTCTCGCTCGCTACGCTCGGAGACGTCCCCCGACGACGGCCCGGAAGAACAACTCAAAGCGGCTCGCAAAAGGCGGCAACGCAATTTTCAACAGAGCCACCCAAGCGCGGTAAAGTCAAGAAGTGTGTCATGCCGCGCTCGCTGCAATCATCTAGCTGCCTATTTCTGCTGAACTGCGACATTTAGCGCCTATTTTGCACTCAGCTCACTAGGCGGCATGACACCTAACTTGACAGCACCCCCAAGCGCAAAGCTTTATAAATAATCAATAGATAGGATAGAGCTATGAAACTTATGAACGCACGCGGGACAAGGGACTTCCCGCCAGAAGAGAAGATAGTACGCCAGAAGATAATAGCCACGCTGATGACCACATTCGAGCTCTTTGGCTTCTCACCGCTAGAGACACCCCTGATCGAAAGGTTCGAGATGCTTTCTGCGAAGTACGCAGGAGGCGCAGAGATACTGAAAGAGACATTCAGGTTCAAGGACCAGGGAGACAGGGAGCTCGGCCTCAGGTACGACCTGACAGTCCCGCTGGCGCGCTTCGTGGGAATGAACCCCACCCTGAAGATGCCGTTCAAGAGATACCAGATAGGCAGGGTGTTTAGGGACGGCCCTATCAAGACCGGACGCATGAGGGAGTTCTGGCAGTGCGACGTGGACATCGTAGGCAGCAGCTCCATGCTCGCTGACGCCCAATGCGTGCAGATAGCGCAGAATTTCTTCAAGGACCTCGGCCTCGACGTCAACATAGAGATCAGCAGCAGGAAGCTCCTCGACGGCATAATCGAGTCCTGCGAGATACCTGAAGACAAGCGCATGGCAGTCATACTCGAGATAGACAAGCTCAGGAAAGTCGGCATAAACGAGGCTCAGAAGAGCATACATGCGCTCGGCGTCAACAATGCGGCGACCGAAAGGCTCATGGAGATACTCTCCACAAAAGGGAGCAACTTCGAGAAGCTCGAGAAGATGAAAGAGCTCGTCAACAACAGGAAGGCAGCAGACGGCCTCAAAGAGCTCGAAGAGCTCTTCACATACATCGACGAGAAGGATGTGGTGCTCAACCTATCGCTGTCGAGGGGGCTCAGCTACTACACAGGGCCGGTGTTCGAGGTCTTCCTGAAGGACGAGAAGCAGTTCGGCAGCTCACTTGCCGGCGGCGGAAGATGGGACAACATGATAGGAGAGTTCCTCGGAAGCATCAAAAAATACCCTGCTGTAGGGATCAGCTTCGGGCTCGAGCCGATAACAGCAGTGCTGAGCATGGTCAAGAAGGAGGAGATTCTGCAGCAGACAGTCACAAGGCTCTACATAATCCCGATCAACACCGCCAACGAGTGCGTGGCGATAGCGCAGGAGCTCAGGAAAGCTGGCGTGAACACAGACATGGACCTGATGGTGCGAGGAGTGTCAAAGAACCTCGAGTACGCGAACAGGCTCGCAATACCTTATGTGCTCTTCGTCGGGGGAGACGAGATCAAGCAGAAGAAGTACAAGCTAAGGGACATGAAGACAGGGAAAGAAGAGATGCTCGACCTGAAGGGCGTCGTCAAGAGAATAAAGTAAAAAATAGAAAAACAGTCCAATCAATTCTCAATCATGCTTATGCAGCACATTATCGACCACTTTGAAATGGCCCTTCAGCGCGCCGCGAAGGTTTGACTGGCCCTTGCCACCATCTATGTCAAAGAACGCCTCTGCGGAGAGGTCGGGCCTGTCCCCTTTGGCAGGGAAGACAAGCGTCTCCCATGTCTCATGCTTATGGAATATCGCACTCCCTACAGGACGGTAATCGATGTTGGTCGAAACGCAGAGACGGTCGACAAAACCCCTCTTAGGATGAGAAACAGCCTTATCAAGCTTAATGAATGTCCAGATATTGACAGGAAGCTTCAGCTCCATGCCGTGCTCAGAGAACTTAAGCTCGACATATTCGACATGCGTCTTCTCGATCTTCGCCATCAGGATCACCAGAAGAAACCAAGGGATGCTGCGTTTAAATAGGTTTCGGTCATTTAAATCCTTGTCATCACTATGACCTTATCCCCCACGTAAACAGAATGCTCTGCCTGGGAGATGAACGCACCAGAGGCGCGCTCGACCAACGGGGGGTAAGACTTGAGTATGTCCAGCTGGTTCAGCTCCTTCAATGCGAAGTTGACCTTGAAGAGAGGAAAATCTTTCGTCAGCCATCTCGTGGCGAACGGAAGGCCGTTGTACGCGTCCAGCTTCTTCATCACCTGGCGCGTCACGATGTTGCGCACAGGCTTCCTGCCGATGATAGAATGGATGTAAGGCACACCCTTGTCATGGATGAGGCCGACGCCTGTGCTCGCGAAAGGCTCTACAGCTATAGTCATGCCATCTTCCAGAGGCGTGTCATCCTTATTGTCATAGTTAGGTATAGAATATCCTGTGTGAAGGTCCCACTCGCCGATACCATGGCCTGAAAGGTTGCGGACAGGCTTGAACCCGTGAGACATTATCGCATCCTCTATCTCCCTGCCTATCTGGCCAAGAGTAGTGCCGACCTGCACGACCTTAAGCGCTGCGTTGAGCGCGTCTTCTGATGCTTTCACAAGATCAGAATACTTCCCTGAAAGGTCTACAGTGAGGGCAGTGTCGCCTCCGACACAACCGTCGACATGCACACCCACATCAAGCTTGACCACCTGGTCATTGAACACGGTCTCATCGCCAGGGGAGGGAGTATAATGCGCAGCAGTCTCATTGAAAGATATGTTCACAGGAAACGCAGGCATGCCTCCCATCATTACTATCTTGGCCTCTATCTTCTCAGCCACGTCAAGAAGCTTCGCTCCAGGCCTGACAAGGCCTTTGCCGAACTCAAGCGCCTCAGCAGCGATCCTGCCCGCTTCAACATACTTTCTCAAGGTTTCCTCTTCCATAGACCTGAGGGCGCCCACCTGATATAAAAAAGTTTCCTAGATTCCTCCTCTTCCCTCCTTATCTTGAACCGCATCCTGTCAATGAAGAACTTGCCTAGCACCAGGACAGGGAATATCTCCAGCCTGCCGAAGAGCATGGCGACTATCAGCACTGACTTGGCGACAGGGTGGAAGAATGAGGGGCTCGTGGTCGACAGGCCGACGCCGCCAAGCGCAGACACTGTCTGGAAAGAAGAGTCAAGAAAAGACTCGCCAGTGACAATTATCACCGCTGTCCCTAGCAGGAGTATCAGCATGTAGCAGGCGATGAAAGCCTGAGTTATCATTATGTTCTCGTCATCAACCACCACACCTTCATTCTTCAACGGGATTATAGCACCCATCGGGCTCGCAGTCTTCCTCACCATCCAAGAGATAGACTTCAGCATGAGCTTGAACCTGTTGGTCTTGATACCGCCGCAGGTGCTGCCTAGCATCCCGCCGGTTATCATCCCCACCATCATAACTATTATCACGATAGAAGGCATGACGCTTATGTCGGCTATGCTGTATCCTGTGGTCGTGAACGCCGAGAGAGTCTCGAAGAAAGCGACCTTGAAATCAGCAAGGAAAAAGAAAGATATCAGCAACGCCACTACAACAGTCAGGAAGTAGAACCTCACTGTCCTGTTCCTCCACAGCTCTCCGACATAGCCCTTGAAGACCCTGTTGTGCACGACAAAAGAGATGCCTCCAGCGATCATGAGGAAAGAGACTACAGCAAGGACCGGCCAGGCAGTGTAGAACTGGTTTGTGACAGAGAAACCCGCGGTGGATATCGCAGTGAAGGATATCGCGATCGCCTCAAAAGTCGTGAGACCTACAACACCTAGGAGGATTATCCCTGCGATGGTGTAAGCGAGGTATATCATCACAGTGTTGCGGATGGACTTGTTCATGTTGGCCTCGAGCTTCTCCGAGGCGCCCTGTGCCTGGTAAAGATTCGCGATCGCCCGGGCCTTGGTAGTTGTATCCTTCAGGGAATCCTGGCTCCTCATCGCAGAGACGATGATAAGGAACAGGAGCACTATGCTCAGCCCTCCAATCCACTGGGTCTCGGCACGCCAGATGAGAAGGGAGCGCGAGACAGACTCGACATCAGTCAGTATGGTCAGGCCGGTAGTGGTGAATCCTGACACTGACTCGAAAAGCGAGTCGATGAGGCCTGTCTTCTGTATCAGCGCATAAGGTATCGCGCCAAGAATGGATATCGTGAAGAATGACAACGCGCTCAATGAGATGCTCCTCGGAAGGTCAAAGTCAGTTATCGAAAGGCGCTTCCCATGATCCGCCGACCTCGAGACAAGGAAATAACCTATCAACAACGAGAGGAGTACAGGGGCGAAGAAAGGCAGCACAGCCTCATTGTAATAGAGCGCCGCGACTATCGGCAAGACAGGGAATACAGCGAATATTATCAAGAGATATCCTAGATATTTCAGGACGACTTCCATTTGCCCGGTCCATATATCTGTTTAGTTATGCTCCTCATGTTCTTGGTCTGAGCAGTGAGAACAAGGACATCGCCCTCCTCTATCTTGGTCCCTTCCTTGGGCAGAATGAGCGCACCATTCCTGTAGATGACACCTATTATGGCATTCTTTATCTCAGCAGACTTGCCTATGAGCTTGCTCTCAGAAGGTATGGTTATCGCAAGGACCTGGACCTCACCCTTGCCCAGCTCATATATCACACGCTCGGCACGGTCCTCCATGACGAGGTTTCTTATGGTCGTCACAGCTATGCCCACTGTCGGGACCACACCTGTTATGCCCAGCTTGGTGAACAGCTCCTCATTCTCTGACTTGTTGACCCTGGCTATTATCTTCTTCAGCCCCAGGCTCTTGGAAATCTCGCAGACCATCAGGTTGGTCTTGTCATCATCAGTCGCCGCCACTATAGCATCCGCATCGCTCGCGCCGCCATCCTTCAGGGTGGCTATATCAGTGCCATCACCATGTATGACCAGCGCATCTATAGAATTCGCAGCCTTCTTGGCCCTTTTCTCATCAGACTCTATGAGAACAAGATCATGCTCCTTTGTGGAAAGCACATTAGCAGTGGTAAGACCCACCTCACCGCCGCCAACTATTATTATCTTCATGATACACCCCTTTTTCAGGCAGAAAACAGGAATAGGAGTATTTAAATGTTTTGCAACAGAAACAATACACACCTGGCCAGTGCCACCGCCAATATGCGCAGCGCCATCAGAGACATAGGCAGTGGTGACAGGGGGACGCCCCCTACG
>JAHJSS010000022.1 GCA_018830225.1 Nanobdellota archaeon | reverse complement strand
TTCTTTACTGCAATGGCAGTTCCAACCGGAAAAGATATATTGTTGTTTGTATCTAAAGAGTCAATTCGTAGTTTTGTTTGTTTCATAGCAGATTCATACAAAACTACGAACCTTTTCTATTTAACTGTCAAACTTGGGTTTTAGCTCATGGGAAGAAATGTTAAGAGGAACGTACCCCTCTTCCAACAAATTTATAGCTGCAATCAAAGACGTAGAGATGTATGAGCGTCTATTTGCCTATGCCCAAACTGACTTCCTTGAAAGTCAAGGACGCCTTGAGCTGGCAGATCCGACAGACCGGGCAGGTCGTTCGCCAAGCACTTATCAAGCTTTTTTCGAATGCCGCAAGTCTGCCCGCAGGGAAATAGCTGATGAAGTATTCCCAAAACCAAGACAATCTGCAGATAGAACATAACAAAAAAAGAAAAAAATTCTAAAAAACATTTACGGGAAGCTCAACTTGTAGCAGCCTTCCTGCATGGCACCGAGCATCACATCGCCACGCCTGTCTATCTTCGCGCAGGCATCAGTGTCAGTAGTCTCGCGCACATACCCGAGGATGCAGTAGGTCTTCTGAAGCCGCGTGCCAGGATACCCTCTTGAGGCGACAAACGCATTGCACTCATCGACATCCTTCCTCGCGGCAGCGACCTGTCCCATGCACTCGAACACCTGCTTGTCCTGCCCTGCCTGCCAGCAAGGCTCTATGTTGTTCTCATTCACAGCAAGCTGGGTGAGGCACTCTGCCCTGTCATAGTACTCAAGTATATCGATGCAGTTGTCGATCTTCTCGATGATGCTCTTCGAGACGCCGAACTGGGCTACGCAGTCAGTCTTCAGGCTGCCAGCCTTGTCGCAGTAGTTCCTGTCGCCAGAGAGCTTGGCGAAGCTCATGAAGCAGCCGCTGTCATCACCGCAAGCTGCATCAGCGGTCAGGTCCTCAAAGAGATAGAAAGCCTCATGCCTGAACCCGCCATCCTCCTCATCGATGTCAGCAGAGACATACGTCGACTTGCTGCCTACATACACCTTGTACTGGGCAGCTCCGTCCTCGACACCGACCAACGAGACTGATGTTATGCCGAGCTTGGAATCGACCCTCCTCGCAAGGAAGTTGAACTCCTGCGGAGAATACTTCAGCCTGACATCCTTGACGAAAAGGTTGCGGAGCGCAGTGTAGCTCTTCCTGTCCCAGGTCTGGGCAAAAGTCTCTGCAAAAGACTCTTCACCTCCCTTGACCTCTAAGACCTGCTCTTCAGCGACCGGCTCTGTGTACACTATCTCAGGCTCCTTCTCCTTCTCCTGCCAAGTGTCGCACAGGCTGTTGTCGTCAGCGTCAAGGCAGCACGTGTCGCCGACCATCACGTTCGGCGGAGCGCAGACCACCTTCTGGCCACAGCCTACGGCCAGAACCATCAAAGAAAGCAAAAACAGAATCCCACACACATGTCTAATATTCCTCAATGTCACACCCCTTATAATTGTTGAAAAATAAAAAAGATTATGAAAAAAATTCATGAAAAAAACATTAAAAATCAGCAATCACTCCTCTACATATATCGTACCCTGGATCGTCGGCCTTGCTGTGGAGAACCACACCACCTTTCCAGGACTGTTGAAAGTGTAGCTCCAGCTCTCACCCGCAAGCATGGGCTCAGGCTTCACACCCTGCGATCTCTGGCCGTTCCAGCCGATTATGTGCTGAAGGTTGTCGTTGACATTGCGCCATTCGACTGTCGTGCCGACCTTGATGTTCATCTCCTCAGGGTATGCCTTGAGGTCCTTCAAGGAAATGACCCTGTAGTTCTCTGCAGTGAGCTCAGAATCAGAAGCCTCCACCTCTTCTGGGGCAGATTCAACTTCTTCAACCTGTTCGACTTCCTCGACAGTCTCTTCTGCAGACTCCTCTGCACCCTCCGGAGAAACAACCTCCTCAGTCACATCAGGTCCAGCATCATGCACACCTTCCTCAGGCAGCTCTGGTTCAGCAGCAGCCTCAGTCACATCCTCAGCAGGAAGCGGAGCAGGCTCTGCCTCCTTTCCGCCGCAGCCAGATATGGCCAAAAGGAAAGACAGCATGACAATAATCCCGATAAGATTAGCTGTTTTCATTGTAGCTGGACGATAAAGAGCTGCATTTATATATTTTACTGAAGATCGGTAAAGTCAAGAAGTGTGTCATGCCGCGCTCGCTGCGATTCTCTCGCTGCCTATTTCTGCTGAACTGCGACATTTAGCGCCTATTTTGCACTCAGCTCACTAGGCGGCATGACACTTAACTTGACAGCACCCTGAAGATCCGAAACAAAAAAGGATCCATAAAACGCACTAGAGGATATACTCCTTGAACATCTCTTCCTTGAGTATCTTCGCATAGTTCTTCTTGACGAAGCCCCTCACGATATCAGGGGCCCATTCAGCGAACTGCTTGTTCTTCTTCCCAAATTCATGGGAACCGAGGAGATCTGCTATATCCTGTGCACCAAGCACAGTCTCATAAAGGAAGAAATCAGCCATGAAGAATATCCTGATGTGCGGAACAGTGCCTGTCATGCTCAGGAACCTGCTGAAGATGCTGGAGACCTCAGAGTCATCAAGATTCTGGCGCGCCAGCTCAGGGATAGTGTAATACACGCGGCAGCTCTGCAGGCAGTCTTCATTGTCAAGCCACTTGACACCGCTTTCGCGGATGACCTTTCTCCTGACGCTCTGAGGGATAGACAGGCTGCTGTCAGGCCTAACAAAATCAGGCATGTACTCCCTGCCGAACCTGACCCTCTTGCTGCTCTCGAAGAAATGCGTCGAAGCTATGACATTGACAGTCTCGGGCTGCACGACAAGGCCTGAACCGTTGCCACTCATGGACGAGACGATTTCGTCGATAGAACACCACCGAATGTACACTCTCTGACCCTTCCTCCTCCTCAACAGGACCTCCTTGTTGAACCCTTTCTCAGGGTAGCGTTCCAGATCAGCAGAGAAGAACTGCAGCACACCTTTCGAAGGAGAGTAGGCGACTCCGCAGGGAGATATGGTCCCGGGTATGATGCTGCTCAATCCCTCCTCCTGCCCCTCCCTAATAAGGCCGTCTATGGATGACCTGTCTATCTCATCATGGTAATCTGACGACAGGTGAAGATAGCCGCCAGCGGTCTTGAGCGCAGGGTTGTGAGCCTCACCGTCTTTCTCAGCCCTGCCAAGAAGATATTTGTAAGTGCCGTTGAACCTTTTCCTTATGACTGCACCTGCACGCACCATCCTCAGGTTTGTGCCATATACAATCTTGTCTTTTGACGGGGGTACCGTCTGGGGAGTAGAGAATAACCTCAGAAAAATACCGACAATATCCTCGAAATATTTCTTCATTCAAGCCCCCCTGAAAAAGATATATCAGCCTGGTTTAAATTTTTAACCGATGTTTAAATACTCGGCAGACCATCAGTAGATGATCCCTATCAAGACACCATGCACCTGATCGAACCTGACCTTCTCAGGATCCTGTGTAGGGTTGTTGTCGCCCTTGACAAGATAGAAGACACCAGAATCATCAACACCCCTTGAGACCACGCGATGTACTATCAGGTCTCCTGTGATGCCAGACCTGTAAGATATGATATCACCCGGGTCTATGTCCGCAGGTGACGCAGGCCGCAGCTCTATAGAGTTAGAGGTCTCATCAAAGAAAGGGTCCATGGAATTGGTGTCAGTGAAAGAGGCCCAGCTGGCGCCAGGAGCGTCAATGACCACCCTGTCGTCATATACGTGTATCTGGCTCTCCTTGACATGATCTGAAGGCGAGAGCCGCTCAGGGCTCTTCATGAATGGCACAAAACCGAAAGAAAGGGGTTTTTCTGCGTCATAATAGACAAAGTTAGTCAGGACAGTATTGAGAAGCCATCCAAGGCTGAAAACTGACAATAATACCAAAAAAAGCCGTATTCTTCCCAAAATAAAACCCCCAAACAGCACCAGGACAGGCCTGGAAAGCATTATTTGACTACTTCAAAGTAGTTTAAGTATTTAAATCTTTTTGTGAGAAGTGGTTGATGGCGCCGTGAAGTCAGGCACCGCGCCACTGCCGCGCTCGCTGTCGCGTATTGAACTGCTTCTTTTTGCCCAACTGCAATATTAGCTGCGTATCTCAGCAGTCAGCTCGCTAGGCGGCAGTGGCGCTGCTTTCGTCAAATGATAATGACAGCAAATGTTTATAAAAAACAGGACGGACCTGCGAGGAATGGTGTTGAGCATCGAAGCGATAATCAATGGAAAGGCAAAACAGAACAGAGGCAGGTCTGTAGAGAAGGAACTGATGCACCTCAGGAGGACAATAGGCATACTGCCCGGATCCGGAGTCCAGAGCACTGCCACAGAAGAGGAAGTGACAGCGATATGCGACAAGGTCCTCATGGAAAGAATAATGATTGCGTTCCTCTCCGGAGGGGACGGCGCTGTCCACTACTTCATGACAGAATACTTCAAGCAGGCATACAGGAGATTCGGAAAAAGAAAGACACCTATCGAGTTCGCAAGGGCGATGAACCGCATGGCCCTAAACAAGAGATCGAAACTTTTCCTCCCCTGCATATACCACAGGCCACGCGGCACGGTCAATGTATACAGCGACGTCCACAGGATGGAAGGTGACCTGGAGGATATCACAGCAAACATAGATGCAGCGAACAGGATACATCCTGAACAAGGGACAAGACAGTTCAGGAGAGTATATGTCCCGGTACTCATGCTCTATGACAAGGAACACCCGAAAGACCTCGACCATGTACAGCTCATGACACTATACGCAGACGGGTTCCTCTACAACTTCTTCAGCGAATACTACCTGCCGAAGGACCGGGGCGGAAGCTCGAACATGCTCACTGCGCTGAAGGTGGTCGCAAATTCGTCTGCATCTGCCCTGCTCGACAGGGTCTCCCCGAGAAAAGGTATCCCGGGAACACTATACAGCCAGAGATACATATACAGGATACTCGATGAGATTGAAGGAGAGGTCACTGCAGACGACCGGGTGATAATAGGAAGGAAAGAGAAGAGGAACGCGCTCGCTATAGGTACTATGGGAGTAAGCCTCTACGGCCTGAGACCATTCCACCAGATGCCCAAGAGCCCGGAAGAGTTCCAGGCATACTTCAAGGCAGGAGAGCCTGAGAAGGAAGAAGCTCTCGACCCTGCCGCATACTCATTCCACCTTCTCGCAGGCAACCCTGACCCGCTGGATATAGTCTGGAGGATACCAAACATCTACCGCGGCAGGCCGGCAGGGATACCAGGGATAAAAGACACTCTCGCGAAGAAAGTGGAGATAGAACAGGCAAAAGTGCTCGAGTTCATTGCTGACGGGAGCAGGCACAGCGACGGAAAGCGCGTCGCGATAGAGATAGCATACCTCCAGCCGTTCATACTCCTGGACCACGCACCGATGGAATAATTTTTATATCAGCAGCTACACAGCACCCTCATGACAATCATAGCAGACCTGCACATACATTCTAAGCACTCAAGAGGGTGCAGCAAGGACCTCGACCTGAAGAACCTCGAGAAGTATGCCAAAGTGAAAGGAGTCGACCTTCTCGGCACAGGGGACTTCACGCACCCTGAATGGATAAAGGATATCAAAGCCAAGCTCACAGATGACGGGAGCGGAGTGCTGCGCACAGCCACAGGATACCCTTTCATCATGCAGACAGAGATATCCCTCATATATTCACAGGGCGGGAAAGGGAGAAGGGTGCACAACGTCGTGCTCGCGCCCAGCATAGAAGTCGCAGAGCAGATAACCGACGAGCTCAAGAAGAGAGGGCGGGTGGACTATGACGGAAGGCCCATATTCAAGATATCCTGCATAGAGTTCGTAGAGATGCTGAACAAGATAAGCCCAGACACAGAGGTCATACCCGCGCACATATGGACACCATGGTTCTCGCTGTTCGGCTCCAAATCAGGATTCAACACGATGAAAGAGGCGTTCGGCGACCAGCTCAAGAACATACACGCGATAGAGACAGGGCTGAGCAGCGACCCGCCGATGAACTGGAGGCTGAGCCAGCTCGACGGAAAACAGATACTCTCATTCTCTGACCTGCACTCATACTGGCCGTGGAGGATAGGGAGAGAAGCGACCCTTCTCGACTTCAGCGGCAAAGAGCTGACATATTCCAATGTCATAAAGGCAATACGCACCGGCGAAGGCCTTGCAGGGACGATCGAAGTTGATCCGGCATACGGCAAGTACCACGAGGACGGCCATCGCGCGTGCAATGTCTGCATGACACCGAAAGAGACCATCGCAGCGAAAGGCATCTGCCCAAAATGCAGAAGGCAGATGACGATAGGAGTGCACAGCAGGGTCGAAGAGCTCGCAGACAGGCCAGAAGGATATGTGCCGAAGGACGCCAAGAAGTTCTACAGGATAATCCCGCTGTCAGAGCTCATCGCGAACATATTCGGCAAGGGCATAGCGACAAAAGGCACATGGGAAGAATACAACAGGATACTCAAGCTCGGACCAGAGATGCACGTGCTGCTCAAGGCGCCATCCGAGGATATCGCAAAGGTCACCACAGAAAAGATGGCAAGGGCGATAATCGCGAACCGCGAAAGAAGGATAAAAATAAGACCCGGATATGATGGGGTGTACGGCGTGCCACTCTTCGATGAGAGCGAGAGGGAGTACGCAGGCCCGCAGAAGTTCTTCGGAGAAGGGGCAGAGAAGGAAGCAGGCGCAGAGAAGGGCGGGAGCGCAGGCGAAAGCACCAGCAAGAGACCACGCGGAAGACCAAAGAAGACAGATGATGCACAGAAAGGACTCGGCGATTTCTGAGCAGCAGAGCATTCTAAATGAGTCTAGAACCAGAATAAAAAACTAACCCGACCGGTTTTGGGGGGCCGGGCGTCAACAAAAAAAACCAGAACTTACTTCTTCTTCTTTCCAGCCTTCTTCTTGGCAGGCTTTTTCTTGACGGCCTTTTTCTTGGCCTTCTTCTTCACTGCCTTCTTCTTGGCTGGCTTCTTTTTCTTAACGGCTTTCTTCTTTTTCGCCAAAACAATCACCTCGTTTCGGAATTCGGAACGCAATTGATGCGCTCCAATACTAATCATGGGCATTTTACTATTTAAATGTTTTGTTTTTTTCGAAAAAAATATGGAAAAAAATAAAATATTCTTGTAAAAAGATATCACATGAAATAATCACGCAACCGATTTCTCGACGACAAAAACAAAAAAAACATCAGACGCGAAAAAAATGCGAAAAATGACATAAAAGACAGAAAAAAACAGAAAAACAGGAAAATCTGATAAACATCAGATGGGTGATGAAAAATGATAAAAAAACTGCACAATCACCTGAATTGCTCCATCATCCTCTTCTTCATCTCATCGAAGACAAAACCTGCAAGCGGCTTGAGGTTCACGATATCCTCTGTGTTATACTCGACGAGAATATCCAGCGCACGAGGATCTCCGCGCATGTGATTGCGCCAGAGACGGACAGCATCCTCGCCTGAAAGGCCCTGGGTCTCTTCGCTCCGCCGGATGCCCATCCTCTCCTCTATCCTCTTCAGCCCGCCTGTAAATCCGAGCTTCGCAAGAGGGAAACGCAGGTCAAGATGCGGGATGTCAGGCATGACCCCATTGAAGTATCTGTTGATGACAGGCACATCGAAAGATAGGCCGTTGAATGTCACGAGCATCTTGTAGCGCGAGAGTATATCCCTCATGTTCTCCTTTGTCAGGCTCCTGTCCCTGACAAGAGTCATGACCTCCCTCCCATCGTACATGCCGACAACAGTGATGTCACCATAATACCCTGTAGTCTCGATGTCAAGGAACAGGCAATCATCGCTGAAATGGTCATAGAGACGCCAAGCCTCTGAACTGGGAAGCCTGCCCTTGAAGTAAGAGGAGTCATGGTCAGCGAGACGCGCCTTCGCTTCCTTGAGATTCCTATCATGGTATCCCTTCCTGGCAGGCGACAGGCGAGGGATGCTCTTCGCATCGAGAAAGGCATTCCAGTCAGTTATGCCCTGCTGCCAAAGCCTCTTCTCTGTATTGTGGCTTATCCTGTCAAGAAATATGAAAGAGCTGCGGATCATGGCCTGGAAAAAGATTCGGTGGTATTTATAGTTTAAGCTTTTAAGCATTTTAAAAGCTATGGAAATTTATTTATACTCCTGCTGAAAAACAACACCCTAACATGAGAAACACAATCATAACCGGAACCGCAATTGTCATCATAATATTCGCGCTTGCGCTCTCAGCAGGATGCAAGCCTGAATTCAATACAAACATAACAGTCAGCCCTGAGATGAACACATCAACAGGGACAGGTGATATAAATCCGGATATAAATCCTATCACAGGAGAGCAGTACCATGATATCGCAGAGAAAAGAGGATACCAGACAAACATAACAGAATTCAGCGAACTGCTGAGAAGAGCATCTTCAATACAATCATACAAGTACAACCTGACAGACACCGAGCTGGGCATCACTAACCAGAGGTTCTACATGCTCGGAAGGTTCGTCAAGACGCAGCTGCCTGAAGCGCACCAGCACAGCACAGGAGAGATGTACGATGAAGTATTCATGGAAAGGACCACAAAGACTGCATTCTCACACTGCAGCAAGCACCTCTGCCCGAAACCTAACCTAGACAAGGAAGTGGAGAAGGTCGAATATGCAGACTACTATGTGAACGACCCTATGGAGTACCTGTACAAGACCACCAAACCTGAGTTCGTAAAGGAAGAGATGGTCGGCAACCAGGCCACAAAGGTATTCAACATAATTTTTGAAGGCAAAGACGCGAGGATATGGCTGCAGGAGTACTACGGGTTCCCGATCAAAATCATAGTAAAAAATGACGACGAGACAAAAAGAACAATAAGATTCGACGACATGATGGTAGACGCCACCTCCAGAGGCGAGATAGACCTTCCGTTCAACTTCACGGTCAAGGGCGAAGGAGACAAAACCTGGGTCTTCTGGGAACACTACCTCGGAGAATGGCCGAAAAAAGGATCAGACATAACAGTGCCTGCAGGGGAGCCTGCATTGAGTGTCTAGGCAAGGCCTAGACAAACTTCTCCTTGACCTTATCCAAGAAAGACTTCTGCGGAGATATCTTATCTCCCATAGACTTGGCGAAGACCTTCAAAGACTCCTTCTGCTTCACGCTCAGGTTCTCAGGTGTGTGAACGACGACGCGCACATACTGGTCGCCGGTGCCTGACCCCCTGATATACGGGACACCCTTGCCGTTCATCTTGAACAGCGTATTCGACTGGGTGGCTGCAGGTATCTTCAGCTTTGCCTTGCCGTCGATGGTCGGCACCTCTATAGTGTCGCCCAGGACAGCAGTGACAAAAGATATAGGCACCTCGACATGGATATCATTCCCTCTCCTCTCGAAGACATTGTGGGGATTCACATGGACCACGACGTACAGGTCACCCTGCCTTCCGCCCTTCTCACCGGCCTCGCCCTGACCACTGAGCCTGAGAGTAGTTCCTGTCTCGACACCTGCAGGGAGGTCAACCTTTATCTTGCGCTCCTCCTCGACCCTGCCAGTGCCATGACAGATAGGACATTTCTCCTCGATGACCTTGCCATCACCATGACAGTTCCTGCAGGTTGAAGACGTCTGGAACATGCCGAAGGGAGTCCGCTGCGTCCTGGTCACGACGCCAGAGCCATTGCAGTCAGGGCACCTGCGTATCGCGGAATCGGATTCCGCACCAGTGCCCCTGCACTTTCCGCATGTCTCGTAGCGCGGGATGGTGATGTGCTTCTCAGAACCAGTGACAGCATCCTCAAGGTCGATCTCCATATCATAACGCAGGTCAGCCCCTCGCCTCGGGCCGCGCCTCCTTGACTGGCCGAAACCGCCGAAAGGGCCTCCTGCGAAAAGGCTCTCGAAAAGATCGCCGAAATCGAACTCCTTGTTGAAATCGAATCCAGAGAAATCGAACCCTGCGCCAGGGCCAAAGCCGCCAGGGAACTCCGCAGTGCCGAACTGGTCATACTGGGCGCGCTTCTGGTCATCACCGAGCACAGCAGCAGCCTCATTTATCTCCTTGAACTTCTCAGCAGCGCCGAGCTCCTTGTTAATGTCAGGATGGAACTTCTTTGCGAGACGCTTGTAAGCCTTCTTTATCTCATCCCTCGAAGCGTTCTTCTCGACGCCCAGCATCTTGTAGTAGTCCTTGGCCATCCCAATCAATCCTTCCCGCCATCAACCCTGCCGAACAGATCCCACTCGAGCTTCTTCGCGAAAGCCAGGTACTCCTGTAACTCCTGCGGGCTCTTGGGCCTGTATCGCTTCCTTATGTAATCGAAACGCTCATCAAGCGAGACTATCTTCCCTGTGCTGACCCTCAGGTCAGCATACATCAGTAGCTTCTCTTCAGCAGTCTTCGGCACGAAGCTGGGGTCATCAAGGTTTATCAGGCAATGCTTCTCCACAACAGAAGCAACCTCAGGAAACCCTTTCCTCCGGAGAAAATCCCCACCCTCAATGCCATGGCAGACTTCTGCGTCAAGCTTCTTTATGTCATGCAGAAGCGCGGCAGCAGAAAGCAAAGGCCTGTTGACAGCTATGCCTCTCCTCTCCACATCATCAGCGAGCCCCAAAGCAAAGTTCTTGACAGATATGGAGTGCCTTACCACAGCAGAAGCTAGGCCGGCCTCTGCCATAAGCTCAAGGCATTCCTGCTCTGACGGGATACGGGATTCCATATTCAGCAACTGGAAAAAATCAAGACAATTTAAACTTAATGTATTTGTTAAGCTGATGAACAGCAGCGCCGCGTGAAGCTCGGCGTCCGCGTATTCATGTCAAGGGGCCTGTCTCCCCGTAAGGGACGTCCCCCGACAACGGCCTCGTCATTAAAGCAGCAACGCCTCGCATATTCGGTAAAGTCAAGAAGTGTGTCATGCCGCGCTCGCTGCGATTCTCTCGCTGCCTATTTCTGCTGAACTGCGACATTTAGCGCCTATTTTGCACTCAGCTCACTAGGCGGCATGACACTTAACTTGACAGCACCCGCATATTCACGGCGGCGCTGCTGAAAAAATCATTTCTTCTCCTTCTTCCTGCCGGACTTCTTGGGAGCGTCACCCTCTACCTCGTAGTCTGCATCGACCACTTTCTCCTTCTTCCCTTTCTTCGGCGGGGGCCCCTCTTCCTCGGACTCTCCGCCAGGCGGCGACTGATTGGACTGCTTGGCTCCACCCTGAGGGTGCGTCTTCGCATACTCCTGCTGGGCCTTCTGGTACATCTCAGTCGCAGCAGCCTGCACAAGCCTCTCGAGCTCATCAAGCTTCTTCCTTATGGTCTCGACATCCTTCTGCTCAGGCTCAAGAAGCTTCTTCAGCTCAGCGATCTCAGCAGTTATGGGCTTAAGATTGTCCTCGGATACCTTACCCTCCATGTCCTTGAGGGTCTTCTCAGCAGTGTAGACAAGAGTGTCTGCCTTGTTGATTGTCTCAGCATCCTCCCTGCGCTTCTTGTCATCCTCTGCGTGGGCCTCGGCCTCCTTCCTCATCTTCTCGACATCAGTGTCATTCAGCTTGTTCGGCGCGGTTATCGTCATCGCCTGCTGCTTGCCAGTGCCGATGTCCTTCGCAGACACGTTAAGTATTCCGTTGGCGTCGATGTCAAACGTGACCTCTACCTGAGGCACGCCCCTCGGTGCAGGAGGTATGCCGACAAGGTCGAAATTCCCGAGCAGCTTGTTGTCGACAGCCATCGGCCTCTCACCCTGGAACACCCTGATGGTGACCGCGGGCTGATTGTCAGACGCAGTAGAGAATATCTGCGACTTCTTGGTCGGGATAGTGGTATTCCTGTCGATCAGCTTAGTGAAGATGCCTCCAAGAGTCTCAATGCCTAGACTGAGCGGGGTCACGTCGAGCAGAAGCACATCCTTGACCTCACCTGCGAGCACACCGCCCTGGATCGCAGCGCCCATGGCGACGCACTCCATAGGGTCAACTCCTCGCTCCACCTGCTTGCCGATGAAATCCTGGACAAACTTCCTGACTATCGGCATCCTTGTAGGCCCGCCGACAAGGATTATCTTGTCCACCTCCTTGGGCTTGAGCTTGGCATCAGACAACGCCTGCTCCATCGGGTGCCTGCACTTCTCTATGATATGCATGATGAGCTGCTCAAGCTTCGAGCGTGTCAGCTTCATGACCATGTGCTTAGGCCCCTTGTCAGTCGCGCTGAGGAAAGGCAGGTTGATGTCGCTTTCGAGCGTCGTCGAGAGCTCTATCTTCGCCTTCTCAGCAGCCTCACGGAGACGCTGCACTGCGGTGGGGTCCTTGCCCAGGTCAATGCCCTCAGACTTCCTGAACTCCGACACGAGCCAGTCGACTATGATCTGGTCCATGTCAGTGCCGCCGAGCTGTGTATCACCTGATGTTGACTTCACCTCGAAGACACCCTCACCGAACTCCATTATCGTAACGTCAAGGGTTCCGCCGCCGAAATCAAACACAAGGATCTTGTGCTCCTGGTCAGACTTGTCAAGGCCATACGCAAGAGAAGCTGCTGTCGGCTCGTTTATTATACGGACAACCTCCAGACCAGCGATCGTTCCTGCGTCCTTGGTGGCCTGGCGCTGGTTGTCGTCGAAATAGGCAGGAACAGTGATGACTGCCTTCTCGACCTTCTCGCCGAGGAACTCTTCAGCGTCCTTCTTTATCTTCTGCAGGATGAACGCAGATATCTGCTGCGGAGTGTACTCCTTGCTGTTCATCTTGTACTTGAAGCTGGTGCCCATCTTCCTCTTCGCAGCAGTGATGGTGCGCTCAGGATTGGACACTGCCTGACGCCTCGCAGGCTCGCCAACAAGCATCTGGTGGTCCTTGGTGAAGGCCACGACGCTGGGAAAAGCCTTGCCGTACTGCGTAGCACCCTCTGCAGAAGGGATTATCTTAGGCCTGCCTGCCTCCAGGAAAGCTGCAGCTGAATTAGACGTGCCCAGATCGATTCCGATTATCTTTGACATTTTATTTACCCTCCTAGTTGTGTATTGTATTGTTAGTTTTTATTATTCAAACAGACTGTCATAGTCTGGTAATTCGCCTTTCTCCTTGAAATTGACAGAGTGAATATGCTCTCCGTAAACATCTTTGATTAGCTTTGCGACAACCGTCTCCTTGTCATCAAGGTCAAATCCAAGCTTCTGCACAAAATCAACCAATGCCTCTTCTGAAGGCGCTTCCACTTCAACAAACCAAGGTATGCCTGCATACTTGTCGAACTCTATCCTGAATTCGCCGACCTTATATGTGGCACGGTACTTCTCCATCTCAGCGAACTTCTTCATGCCAATCTTCTCGAACAGTGCGCAAGTAGTGTCAAAGTCACTGACAGTCACCTGTGTCTCTTCGCAATACTTGATACGGTCTCCCTTCTGAGGATCCTTGAATACCAGTTCCACACGACCCGCAATCTTGCGGACCCTTATGAACTGGCCCTTCTTGACGAGTCGGTCATCAGGGAAGTCATACGCTTTGAGACTGACCAGACCTTTCTCCACAAAGGTAGCACCCATACTTTTTATCTTTGTAAGGATAACCTTAGTATCTATCTCCAGTATCTTCACTTCAATCTCTTTCATCTTATTCCCTCAATGCATCTGCCCTGAGCTTGTCGACGGTGTCATCTGTGAGGAGCTGCTTCCTCGCGACAGTGCGGACAGAGACCGCCTCGAAAAGCTTGGAAAGCCTGTTGAGCCTGAACGTGTCGTACTCCTTGACGCTGCCCAGGGCGTGATAGACCTCCTGGTCTGTCGTCACGAAGCGCTGCCTGTACGGGTTGCAGATGATGAGCGTATCAAGCTTCTCATCATTGCCTATCAGGTAGCGCAGTATCTTCCCCGCATCGAGGAAATACTCGTTCAGGGCAGACCTTGAACGCCTGAAATCATTCTGGCAGTGATCCATCTTCACCCTCCTAACCGAAATACGTCGGGGCGGCGATGGTCTTCTTGTCACCGCTCTCCTTGGTCTTTATCTTCTTCTCCATCTTCTCGACAGACTTGGGCTTCACTATCTTGCCGAAATCATTCTCATAGTCAGACACGACCCTGGTGAGCAGCTCAAGCATCTGCTTGGTATGATAAGGGTCCAGCATGATGACATTATGCTTTATGTTTATCACAGGCCCTTGCTTCGAGCGCACGTCCACCCTCGGCGTTATGCACTTGAAATCAAGCAAGAACTGCAAAGGGTTATAGTTCACAGAGAGCTCATGGCAGAAAAATGCGTCGCCCTCATTCACTGATACGTTAAGGTTCTTCTGTTCCATCGAAATCATCCTCCAAATATCATTTGAATCTCTCATAACTCAATATCTTCTTGAGCACATCCTTGTCAGGGAACAGCCTCTCCATCTCCGCACCCGGAATCATGCGCCCGCCGGTCTTAAGATACGACGCGTACTGGCGGACGGATTCTGGGTCGTAGATGTTCAGGCAATAGTTGACCATGAACCACACGTGCAGGTCATCGCCGTGCTCCCCGCAGTTGCCGATGCTGCAGTGCAGCGGCTTGACCGCATGTATGCGACAAAGGTTCTTGTCCAGGAACATGCACGGGCCGTAAGGCCTGCCCTCCTTCTTGAACGGCCTTATCTTGAATATCTTGGTGTGGAATATCTCTGTCTCCTCGAGGAGATCCTTCACGAACTTCTCTTTGGTGATATTCAGGAACGCGGAGATGCGCGGGACTTCTGACTCGAGCATGAAACCTGAGCCGTAAGAGCAGCACCTGCCGCACCTGCCGCACTTCTCACCTATCTTTTTCACTCCCTCAAGTGATGTGTCTTTTGTTATCCTCATCTTATCCTCAACCCAGCAGCACTGCGCGGCTGGTGCGCGTGCCGGCAAACATCTGCATATCCTGACGATACAGGCTCACGCCGACTTCAAAGTCAACTGACACAAAGCCGGTTTCCGCATCACTTACCGACCGACGCAGGCGCGGCAGTGCTGCTGCGTGCACCATCATTTCTTCGCCACCTTCACCTTGCTGTGGCGCAATACCTTGTCCTTCAGCATGTACCCCTTCTGGAGCTCCTCAAGTATCATGTCATCCTCCTTGTCAGACTTCTCAGAGAGAAGCACCTCGTGGAGGTAAGGGTCAAACCTCTTTCCCACAGTCTCTATGTGCTGCAGGCCCTCCTCATTCAGCAAGGTGTATAATTGTGAGTAGATCAGCTCAACGCCCTTGACGAACTCCTCATGATTGTCGGTGTTCTTGAGGGCCATCTCAAAAGAGTCAAGCACTGAAAGCAGTTTCTTTATGATGTCTGCCTTAGAGTATTCACAAAGCTTTGAGTTGTCGCGCTCAACGCGCTTCTTGTAGTTCTCGAAATCAGCCTGGACGCGCTTGAGGTCATTTGTGAGCTCTTCAATCTGAGATCCTTTATTGTCAGCCTTGTCGGCTTTCTCTTCTTTTTTGTCGCTTTTCTTTGGTTCTTTAGGGTCTTTAGACATAGTCATACCCCCCATTTTGGTCGAGCTTAAATCAACAGAAACCATGTAAACTCTACTAATATATAAATGTTTTGGAAAAAGTTTATATATCAGAACAACAACATATCAACAAGAGCAAAATTTGGGTGGGTAATTGGCATTCATACACCAGAAGATAACAATAGTAAAGATCCGAAGACCTACAGAGAAGAATGTCAATGACGACCTCCAATTCCTGGGCAACTCACTGGGGCTGTTCAACCTCAGAGACAAGGACAAGAGCTGCTTCAGGGTGTTCATAGAACTTCTGAAGGCAGCCAAAAGGAAACAGCCGATATCTTCTGACGAGCTTGCCTATCGGCTAGGGCTGACCCGCGGGACAGTCGTGCACCACATCAACAGGCTCATGGAAGCAGGCATAGTAATCCATGAAAGCAAAAGATACTTCTTACGCGTGGACAGGCTGCAGTTACTCATACAAGAGCTGCGAAAGGACATAATGCGGACCTGCGATGACCTCGAAGACATAGCAAAAGAGATAGATGGAGAGCTGAGGCTCTGAAGGGTTAACTATATATAATAAGGCGGTATCGCTTTTTACAATGGCCAAGAAGCTGCACATCGGGGGACAGGCTGTCATCGAAGGCGTTCTCATGAAGAATGATGATAAAATAGCGATAGCAGTCAGGAGGCCTGACAAGAAGATATCGATCAAGAAAGAGAAGAAGACACTCATATCAAAAAGGATAAAGTTCCTCGGATGGCCGTTCTTCAGGGGCGTAGTCAACCTGGTAGAGATGCTCGTGATGGGCATAGAGGCGCTCAACTACTCCGCGAACGAGTCGCTCGGCGAGAAAGAGACAAAGATAACAAAGACAGAGTTCGCGATAACCACAATCATCGCAATAGCGGTCGCAGTAGGCCTCTTCGTGTTCCTGCCCCTCTACCTGACGAAGGTAACCCAGACAAAGGGTGTGCTGTTCAACCTCATCGACGGCGTGATAAGGGTTGTCATATTCATCATCTACATCCTCGCGATATCGCTCCTAAAAGACGTGCGCAGGCTGTTCGAGTACCACGGAGCAGAGCACAAGACAGTCAACTGCTACGAGGACGGCAAGAAGCTCACAGTGGCCAATGTCAAAAAGTACACCACGCTCCACAGGAGATGCGGCACGACATTCCTGCTGATAGTACTGGTCACAAGCATAATCATATTCTCTTTCATAGTGAGCGACAGCTTCTGGATGAAGCTCGCAGGAAGGATACTGCTGCTACCTGTGATAGCAGGGATAAGCTATGAGCTGCTCAAGCTGGGAGCAAAGTTCCCGAAGAGCACACTGCTCAACATCCTTGTCTGGCCAGGACTAGGACTGCAGAAGATAACCACAAAGGAGCCGGACAAGAGACAGATAGAAGTGGCGATAGCAGCATTCAAGGCAGTGGTGAAATAGATGCGGCTCATCATGGCCAGGCATGGGGAGACGCAAGAGAACATCGACGAGATAATGCAGGGCCAGACACCTGGTCACCTGACAAAAAAAGGCATAGCACAAGCAAAGCGGCTCGCGCGCAGGTTCAGGAAAGAAGATTTCGATATCATCTATTCAAGCGACCTTCTACGATGCAAAGACACCCTTAAGGAGATACGTAAGCACCACCCTAAGACACGGGTTCGTTACGCGAAAGAGTTGCGCGAGAGAGGCTTCGGGGTTTTCGAAGGCAGGGCCCACCAGGAGATCGATGCCCACCTGAAAAGACACAACATAAGATTCGGCACGTGGAAACCTAAAGGAGGAGAGTCAGGAGCTCAGAAGACCCGCAGAGTCAAGCGATTCCTGGAAAGGATGCTCAGAGAACACGCCAACGACAAAGTCTTATGGGTCACGCATGGCGGAGTCATATACAGCGTGCTACATAGTATACTTGGCATCAAAGTGAGAAAGAACAACCTCGAAACAAAGAATACTGCAGTGAGCATCGTAGAGCTAGACACAGAAGGCAACCATCAAGTCCATCTCGTGAACTGCGTAAAACACCTCTGAAGTACACCAGAAATACACCAAGAAAACGTATAGTATCAGGACAATTCTACAATGATCTTCGCGGCAAGCCTTGAAGTCATGCAGTTGATATCCTTGCCGGCATCGACACCGATGACATCAATCATCTTCAGGTTACGCATCAGCCTCAGGCGCTGGACCAGGTAAAGAAGCTGCCTCGCAGAAAGCCCGCCAGGGCTGGTATCATCAACACCAGGGGCGCAAGACGGGTCAGCGACATCAATCCCCACAGAAAGATATATCGACTGCCAGCTGTTCAGCAGCTCAGTCAGGCCGTCAGCGACATCAGACAGGCTGTTCATCTCTATCTGCCTCATCGAGAAAGACCTGACCTTCGAAGACTCGATGAACTGCTTCTCATCACCTGTCCACTCCCTCAACCCGAAAAGCACAACCCTGTCAGCAGATACAATGCCCTCACGAAGTATCCTCTTCACAAAGCTCCTGTGGACAGCAGAATCACCACCTGCCTCGCAGCCAGGGAAAGAGCTCAGGACAACAATTCCCGCGCCGCTGTTCTTCGCAGCAAAAGCCTTGAAGCCAGCATAGGTCACAGAATGGTCACCGCCCACAAGGCAGAGCCTGTCACCGAAAGGCTGCCTTGCCACAGCATCAGCGACAGAACTGCACAGGCCATCGACATCCTGGCCCTTCAAGG
The DNA here is from genome assembly GCA_018830225.1 of Nanobdellota archaeon. GTDB lineage: Archaea > Nanobdellota > Nanobdellia > Woesearchaeales > UBA11576 > JABMQF01. The sequence goes on along the minus strand of JAHJSS010000022.1, from coordinate 20,485 downwards.
ATATGTTGCCCTGGAAGATGCGCGGAGTCAGGCCTGACTCGTTCAGGGCAAAGCCCTCTGCCTGGTCAGCGACAGCATCAGCCCCTTCAGGCGACACATCCCCTCCCTCATAGAAAGGTATCTTGACTATTATCATACCACGAAATAATCTGCAGAATTATTTAAACTTAATCATTAGTGTATTTAACTATGGGTATCTGGCCTGCCCAGAACTTCTTCCCCTTCTTAAGCGTATTCGGGGCGAATATCTCGTTGTAGATGAAAAGCGGGCCACGCAGCTCTGCCTTCAGCTTCGCGTCCAGCTCCCCGAACTCATGGTCAGGGTTCATGAAGATGATATCATACTTGGTCAGGTCGTGATCAAGATAGTCACCGACAATGAGCTCACACATAATGTTGAGCCTGTCCTTTATCTCCTGGCCGTGACTGACAAGCTCGCTGTTGAACTCAATGCCTGTCGCATCCGTGAAAAGACTCGCGACCAGGACAACGCGGCAGTCACCGCAGCCAAGGTCAAGGAAATGCCTGTAGTTCTGGAGCCCGATCTCCCTGAAGAACCTGAATATGTTGTCAAGATTAGTGGTCCCGTAGATGCCTTTCTCTGTGCGGTAGACCAGACCCTTGCCTGATCCCTTGAGAGTTGCCTCCAGCTCTGCGTAGGCCTGCTTGATCTGCATGAATTTGGAGTCGATGTCTGGCATAACCCCTACATAGTCGAGGAAGTATTTATTTTATTCGGAAATATTCCGACTCTGTCGTCGTGGTTTTCGGTTTTTTGCGGGAAAGTTTTATTAAGCGGAAAAACTTATTGATTCTCATGGATGCGTACTATAAGTTCAAGGAGTTCATGACTGGTCCTGAACCTATCACCTTAGCAGTATTCGGGATACTCACAATATTGACAATACTCCTGCTAATAAAGGTGTCACTATGAACAAAGATGTTATTGACTGGGCAATAATAACCAGCAAACTACTGATGTGGGGACTGTCAATCCTTGCAATCTATTGGATCATCCTTAAACTGACCAACCACAGCCCTACAATTGAAGAAGTGATACTTGTCATAGTCAGCATCACAATCACAGGAGTATTTGCACTGATAGCAGTCATGGTAAGCTTTATAGGCGAGATGAAAGAATTTAAAGGAAGGATTCAACAGCACAAGAGAGAATGCGACAGACGGTTCTATGCTCTTGCGCTTGACTTCAGGAACACAGACAGCGAATTCAGGAAGCACATGATGAGATATCACAAGACTAAATACGCTTGACCATGTACGGACCTTCCTTCTTATAGCCGAACTTCCTGTAATACTCTCTCACACCGATGCCTGAGATGATTATCATCTTGTTGTAGCCGTGCTGTTTAGCTATCTGCTCTGCCTTCCTGACTAGCTGCCTGCCGTATCCCCTGTGCTGGGACTTGGCCTCTGCGCCTGTGGCAGTCTTCTCGCCGACAGCAGCAGTCTGGCCGTAAACATGGAGCTCCCTGAGGAGCGCTGACTTCTTCGTGATCTCCTTCCGCAGCTGACTGCCCGGGAACCTGAGGCGGGTGAATCCGACGAGAACATCATTCTTAGTGTCTTCTGCAGCGATGAAGAACTCAGTGCCGCCGCTCGCAGGGTATTTCATGACAGTAATGCCCACCTTGCCGAGCTTCTCAGCACGGCCGACCTCCCTGCAGCGTATGCACCTGCACCTTATGCGCTTTGCCCTGCACAGCTGATCCACATACTGGCGCAGGTTCGTCCGGTCCACACCCGCTTCAGTCTGTTTTGTAGGTATGTCACGCTGGATGCGCATTATCCTGACATACTTAGGCACAACCCTCTTGAACTCACAGATTATCCTGGCTGCCTGGTCAGTGGTCAAAGGAGAATAACTCCCTGCTTTCCACAGGTCGTAGAGCTTTGTGCCTTTCAAGACCATGCAAGGGTATATCTTCAGCATGTCGGGCTGGAAATCAGGGTCTGAGAAAAGCCGGTTCAGGCCATCAATATCTCTCTGCGGAGAAGAGCCAGGCAAGCCCAGCATATAATGGAAGTTCAGCTTGAAACCTATGTCTTTCAGCTCCTGTATCGACCTTTTAGACTCAGCGACATCATGCCCCCGCTCTATGTTCACGAGGATGTCATCAAAGACAGACTCTATACCAAGCTCGACGCGGGTAGCGCCCAGAGAAAGAGCGAAGTTGCCCTGCTTCAGGCGGCCGTAGTCAGGCCTTGTCTCGACAGTCATGCCGACGCACTTTATCTTAGAAGTCTCGTTCCGTGCCTGCTCCTTCTCAAGGGATGATTTTGTCTTGTTTTTTAGCTTCAGGAGTCTCTTCATTATAGAATCAATCCTTTTTTCATCACCCACCCCTCCGGGGAGCTCAAAAAATGTCTTGAATTCCGCAAGCCTGAGTTCGTGGTCGGCAAAGAAGAGCCCGGAGAAATCATTCATGGCCTTGAGGGCGTATTTCACAAAGCTCTTCTGGTAACTCTTGCTGGTGCTGGGAAAAGTGCCTCCCATGATTATCAGCTCGACCTTATCAGGTATGTGTCCAGCGACAACATACTGCTCAAGCCTGTTGAAGACCTGGAGGTAAGGGTCAAAGTTATGGCGCAAAGCGCGCATAGTCGCAGGCTCCCTTCCTGTGTAAGACTGAGGCACATCACCGAAATGCGAAGCAGGCCCGCCAGGACAGACACTGCACTTACCATGAGGGCACTTGTGCGGCCTGCACATTATCGCGACGACAGCCACACCACTGATGGAACGGGTAGGCTTGGTAAGAAGGGTCTTCTTCAGCAGAGGCAGGTCTTTCTCTTCAGCATTGAGGAGTATCTCGATGTCAGTCGGAGGCTGGCGTATCTTATACCTCTCGCAGAGCTTGAGCTTCAGCCTAGAGACATCCATCTTAGAGTGCGGCTCATGCTTTATCGCTTCGATGATCTCGTCAAAAAACTCCTTCTGCATGAAACAGAAGGTAAGAAGGTTGTTTATAAAGGTTTAGAAATGCTTTTGTAACAGGGAGGACAGACCACATCATCCCAGCAGCCACTGCACGCCCAGGAAGGTCGCGTAGAGCAGAAGCATGACAATGCCATGCCACCAGAACATAATCTTCTTCGACATGAAGTAAAGAGTAAGTCCTGTGGCAACCACAGTGAATATCAGTATTATCCAAAGGCTGCTGAAAGGGAACTCTATCGGCCTGACAAGCGCAAGCACACCCAAGAACAATGTCACCTTGACCACGTTGCTGCCGAGCACATTGCCGATGCCCACATCCTGGTGCCCCCTGATAGCAGCACGTATCCCTATGCTGGCGTCAGACACAGAAGAGCCGATGCCTATCACAACAAGAGCCACGATGAAAGGCGAGACGCCTATATCATTCGCTATAGATATAGAAGAATGCACCAGCCAGCGCGAGGCCAGCATTATCGCGACCAGGCATCCCAGGAAAAGGAACGTGTCACGCCAGAGTACCTTGAACGGGATGGACTTCTTTATCCTGCCGAGCTCGCCCTCCTTGTTCCACAGGATGAACACGTAAAGGATGAAAGCGAAGACAAGCACAGCGCCGTCGACCCTCGATATCCTGCCGTCAGTTATCAAGATGAAAGGCAGCATAAGCAGTATGAATATATCTGCCTTGGTGTCATCAAGAACCTTGCAACCAAGCGCAAGCTTCCTGCCGACAATAGCCACGCTGCCCAGCACGATGGTCAGCTCGACTATGTTCGAGCCGAGGATAGTGCCGAAGATGATGCCACCTTCCCCTATAAGAGCGCCGTTGATCGAAGAGACCAGCTCAGGCACAGAAGAGGCGAGAGAGACTACAAGGATGCCCACTATATAATCTGACAGGCCGAGGCGTTTGGCGTAATCAGAGATGCCGAACACCGCGATGTCGGATGCCTTGCCGATTATCACGAGGCTGAACGCGGCGATCAGGCTATGGAAGAAGAAAGGGTGAGCCTGGAAGAAACTGAAGACAGGCTCAAGGACCATCATATCACCTCAACAAACCTCAGTAAAACTCCTGCGTGACCTGCTTGATCAGCCACGTGGATATCGTCCCCAATACAGACACCACTGCAAGAGCTCCACCCATCCAGAGCCACTCATGCAGGCCGAGAGGCACTGTCCTGAAAAACGCGCTCAAAGGAGTATAGACGACAAGCAGCTGCAGGCCCAACGAGAGGACCACTGCACCCAATAACCACTTGTTGGAGAACAGGCCGGTATGGTAAGATGACCTTATCATCTGAAGCCTGACTATCTCGAGGAGCACCAATGTCATGAAAGCCATGGTCCTGCCAAGCTCAACACTGTGCTGGAGGCCGATGTAGTACATCAACAGCGTAGACAATGTTATGAGAATGCCCATGGTGAATATGTTCAGCGACATCCCTTTGGACATTATCCTTTCGGAGAGCTTCCTCGGCGGACGCTTCATGGCATCGTCAGCCACAGGATCTATGCCCAAAGCAACAGCAGGCAGCCCATCCGTCACCAGATTCACCCATAATAGCTGCACCGCAATCAAGGGGAGAGGCCAGCCCAACAATGAGCCGATAAATATCACCAAAACTTCACCGACATTGCACGAGAGCAGATAGTTCACGAACTTGCGTATATTATCATATATACCGCGGCCCTCCTCGACAGCATTGACTATAGACGTGAAATTATCATCAGTAAGTATCATCTCGCTCGCTTCCTTTGCGACATCAGTGCCTGTGATGCCCATAGCGATGCCGATATCAGCCTTCTTTATCGCAGGAGCGTCATTCACTCCATCACCAGTCATCGCGACAACATGCCCCCTGCTCTTCAGAGCAGTCACTATCTTCATCTTATGGGCAGGATTGACCCTTGCGTAGATTGACACATCATTGACTATCTTGGCAAGCTCCTCATCGCTCATCTTCTCAAGGTCTGCGCCAGTCAGGGACTTGCCCTCAATGCCCAACTCTTTGGCAATTGCCTCAGCAGTGGTCTTCAGGTCACCAGTGACCATCACCACCTTGATCCCTGCAGCCTTGCACTTGGCGATAGAATCCTTGACCTCATCCCTCGGCGGGTCAATCATGGCCTGAAGCCCGACGAAAACAAGGTTCTTCTCCCAAGTCTCCTTCTTCTCTGACTTCTTCAGCTCCTTGAAAGCAAAACCGAGCACCCTCAACGCATTCTTTGCATAATCCTCGTTCCTGGCGATGATATTCTTCTTGTCTTTCGGGGTGAGCTTGACTATCTTACCATTGACCCACAGCTTATCGCACTGGCCGAGAAGAAGGTCAGGAGCTCCCTTGACATAGGCAAAACGCTTCCCGCTGATCTCATGCACAGTGGTCATGCGCTTGCGCTCAGAATCGAAAGGTATCTCATCTATCCTGGGAAAATTCTTATCAAGCTCGGTCTTATCTATGCCTGCCTTCAGCGCAGAGGTTATCAGGCAGCCTTCAGTAGGGTCGCCCATCACGCTCCACTCGTCCCTGTCCAGCTTGGCGTCATTGTTGAGCACACCTATCTTCAGCAGCATGTCAAGCTCCTTCGGGTCCACAGAGAACTTACCCTCAGGCCTATAACCTGAACCATCAACTGTCGCGTCCTTGCCGTTCATGAAAACGTGCTTCACAGTCATCTCATTATGGGTAAGTGTGCCTGTCTTGTCAGAGCATATGACTGTGGTGCAGCCGAGGGTCTCGACGCTCGGAAGGTGGCGCACAAGCGCGTTGCGCTTAACCATACGCCGCACACCCATAGACAATGATATTGTGACCACTGCCGGGAGTCCTTCAGGAATCGCAGCCACAGCCAGCGCAACAGCAGCGAAGAAGAGCTCAAGCACCTTGCCTTCATGCATGAATATCCCTGTGAGGAAAACAATGCCGCAAATGACAATGGTCAGGATGCCCAACCACTTGCCCAGCTTCGCCAACTGCTTCTGCAGAGGGGTCATCTCAGTCTCAGTGGTCTGTATCATGTGCGCAATCTTCCCTATCTCTGTCCTCATGCCCGTGTCACAGACAAGAGCCTTGCCATGCCCCCTCACTATTATCGTGCTGGAGAAGACCATGTTATGCCTGTCGCCGATGCCTGCATCCTTTTCGATGTCCACAACCTCTTTAGATACAGGAGTGGACTCGCCTGTGAGCGCAGCCTCCTGGGTCTCAAGATTGCTCGCCTCAAAAAGCCGAGAGTCAGCAGGGATCTTCTCACCAGTCTCGAGTATTATCATATCCCCAGGGACCAACTCTGTGGCGTCGATCTTCTGCTGCTTGCCGTCACGTATGACCAAGGCCTTCAGGCTGGCCATCTTCTTCAGCGCCTCTATAGCCTTCTCTGCCTTGAACTCCTGGAAAAAACCCAGCCCGGCATTCAGCACGAGTATAACCGCTATGACAATGGCATCGACAGCCTCACCGATGAAAAAGGAGACGACGACCGCAGCAATGAGTATCCATATTACAGGAGAATTGAACTGACCAAGAAGCAGCTTCCACCAGGGCTCCGGAGGCACCTCCTCTATCTCGTTCCTGCCGTACTTCTGGATGCGGCGGGCGGCCTCCTCTGAAGAGATACCATCATCAGAAGTGCTCAGCTCGCTGAACAGCTCTTTGACACTGGCCCTGTAGTGCTCCATATTCCTCACAACCCCAATAAATCAGCAGGCAGCGCGCCAGCAGACAATGAAAGCGTAGCGTCGACATTCGACTTGATTATCCTGTACCTGAGCACCTTGCTCTGCAAAGGCTCGTCAGGGGCCGCAGCGTACAAAGCGCTTACCGGCTGTGGGTCCATGAACTCCTCAACCTGGAACATGATGGTCTCGGACGACATCAGCATGATGTCCCTGAACAGCCTGGTGTGGTATATCATGTCGTAGAATCCCCTGCTGAAACAGGACTTCCCTGCCAGGAAGACAGACATGTCAGTGTCGTACACAAGGTTGAAGCCGATCAGTTCGCCGTCGGCCAGAAGCCCTGAATAAGATCCTGGATATTCAGCAATCCTCTTCCTCAGGCTGATGAACTCAGCAGGTCTGCTGTAGGAAGCCCTAGCGTTGGCGACATAATCAGAGAGCACATGATAATGCTGCTCCAGGCCGGTCGTTCCGTCGTCGAACTCTCCTGCAGCCTCCATCCTCTTCAGCCGGGAATACTCCCTCAGCAGGTCTGACTTGACATCATCCATATCTGATGCTGCCACCGAAATGCTGGCCAGTGACATCCTGTTCCTGGACAAGACCGTAAAATAATAGTCAGAGAAGTAGTCCCCTGCAGAGAAAGCAGACCTTTCCAGGGAGGCCCTGACCTCGGTCGCGTTCCTGTTCAACGCATCAGCCATGCCGATGATCTGCTGCGAGACAGGTAACTTGACCATCTCCACATCCCCATAATCAAACTGGGTCTTGTCTATCTCTGGCTTGATGTTCTGCAGCACTGTGAAGACGTCGCTGAAAGACTCATCATAGCCTGCCCTCTCCATCACAGAGAACTGCATCGCAGTCAGCAGGTAGGCGAGGACGATGAGCGCGATGAAGGCCGCAGAATAGATCAGCGCGTGGACAAGCCCTTTCCTGATGTCCCTGCCCGCGTGCCCCCTGTCGAAGAAACTCAGGTAGAGGAACTTGGTCAGGAAGAAATACACAAGAAGGACAGGCAGCAACCACGTCAATATCAGGTAGGTGACACTGACAAATGAGTCAGACAGGAATATCTTCGGCAGAAGGAAAGCGACCACCGAAGCCACTGTGAACGCAATCACATGAGTGTAGAACATGACAAGGAACGTATGGGGGAATGACCTATGTATCTCCTCTGAGAGCTCCCTCTTGAAGTGATAGAAATACAGCACCCCTGCTATGACAAACGAGAGCGCGTAGAGCACAGCCATCAGAAGGCTGAGAAGCTCGTTGAAGAACCAGTGCGAGATGTAGAGCAGGATGACAAGTGCACCAAGCGAGATGAACGGCTTCAGGACCCCAGACCTGGAGAGATGGAATTGGTGGGACCACCACCACAGGAATATCCCGAAAGCGAGATAGAACACAAAGCTCTCCCAGCTCCCGAAAAGGAAGGCAAGCACTGCGAAGCAGATGAGCGAAGAGATGAAATAGAAGCCTATGTGACCCACACCCTTCAGCCTCCCACTGCTGAAGAAAGCCTCCTTCTCGAAGACCCGCACCTCTTCCTTTATCTTCTCCTCAACCTTCTCTGCAGAGACCACCGGAACAGGGACTATATCCGGGGGAGGCAGCTCGACATCCCTCTTGTACCTGCCTATCTCTGCCTCTACATTCTTCAGTTCATCGTCAAGCCTGGACCTTGAAACAGACCTTTTCTCAGCCTTTGCACCGGCAGTTGCAGCCTTATTGGGTTTTTTTCTTGCCATGTCCTCAATCGACCTCAAATCTTATCTTGCCGGCTCTTCTCAAACTATCAGCGCGTTTGTCCATATCATCCTTGATGATGCTGTACCTCACCGCGCTGCTCACCGGAAGAAGGTCAGACTCCCTGTCCATGTATAGGCGCCTGATGCTTGACGGGGACGCTCGCTCGTTGTTCGTGAATATGATGATGTTGATGTATAGGCGCGCCATCTGCCTGAAAGGCTCTGAGTGCCTGATCACTATGGACATCTGCCTGCCGAATATCGACCCGGAATCATAGACAAAATCAAGGCGCACGTTCTTCGCGAACCAATAGAAGAAACCCTCCCCCTCGAAATATGAATAAGTGGCTGAAGGGTCGTTCAGCTTCGCGACCAGGTCAATCACGTCAGGGTTCTGCGAGAAGTCGACAAACCCCTCCTCAACATAGGCATTAAGGTCTGCGGTGTACTCCTCAAGAGTGCTGCTGCCGTCAGGGAAAGTCATGTTCTTATTTGCAGTCTCTGTCAGATTGCCAGTCCAGTCGACAATATCTGACTTCAACTCAAGAAGCTCGAAATTCAAGACAGTGAACCGGATAGTATTCAAGACTGCGTCGCTTGTAGTGATGAAGTAAGAGTCGTCAAGTATGTCTGCAAATGATATTGTCCTCTCATCTGCCATGCTCTTCTCGACAGATATATCCCCACGCAGGTCAGCGGCAAGCGCAAGCAGGTCATCCGTGACCATCAGCCGCTGTATCTCAGGGTTCCTGGCCACGACCTTCTCGATGTTCGAGACGTCGATGAGCGCCTTGTCGAGGTATCCCTTGTGAAACTCAGCCCTTGAGTTGTAGAAGCCGACCGCAAACAACGAATACACGCACATGAGCAGAACCACAAAGACAAGGGTATATATCACAGTGTGCCGCAGGCTCCTGAGGAAGTCAGAGCGGATGTGCACGCGGTCGAAGAAATATATGTACAGGAACTTCGACGCGAAGAAGAACAGGAACGCCACCGGCATCACAAACAGGAATATCAGCTCGAAGACGCTGAGGAACGCGTCAGGGAATACCAACAATGGCAGGATGCACGCCAGCAGGAGCGCAAGAGTCACTGCGACGACGCGGGAGTAGGTGACCTGCCACATTATCTTCAGCAGGGCGTGAGCCTTCTTGTGATGGTAATAGATTATGACAGTCGATATCGCCGAGATGACATAGATCGCCAGCAGGAGCAATACAAGCCAGTCCCTGAAAGCGGCCAGCGTCACCGCAAGCGGGAGGAAGAACACACCCAGTATCGTGAGAACATCATGAGGCCTGTGATGCTCCTTCAGGAAATGGGCGAAGAGCAGAGCGGCGATGGTCAGCACTGCATAGAACACAAGGCTCATCGATGCGAACAGGAACGAGAGAATTATCAAAGAGGAGACGAAAGTCACCACATGGAACTCCTCAGGGCTCAGTATGAAGCGGACCTCCTTCTTTATGACACGCTCCTCCCTCTCAAGGACCCTCGCGGCAGCCTTGACCTCAGCAGCCTCATCCCTTGTGATGGCAGCAGAGACAGAAACCTTGCGCCTGGCCTGCTTCTTCAGCTTGGCCTTATTTGCGGCCTTCTTTCCGGCCTTTTTATCGGCCTTCTTCGGTCCGAGCCCATGACTGGCACTGACTTTAACTTCACCTCTTTTTACCATGAAATCACCTTCACAAAAAACGTATTGCCAAACACACCCTTAAGGGCGTCCAATACCTCCTCATTTATAAATCATTCCCCTGAGTCAGGCTCCGGTGAAAATCTCCTCGCTTCGCTCGTCGGCCAATTCCACTGCGGTGGAAGGCTCGCGTTCGCTCCGCTCGCGAGCACCGCCAGGCTCGGCCAGCAACCATTTACTGAGTGGGCTGCCTCCCCGCAGGGGGCACTCAAAGCGGCAAGCGCTTTGGTGCCTCGCTCACTCCGCTCGGAGGCATCCCCCGCGACGCCCTCGCTTCTTTCAGCGTTGGGCCTCGCAAAAGGCGGTGGCTACATTTTCACCGCAGCCTCCGAATCAGCACCTCTCAAGCGCGACTGTTATGCCTGCGCCCTGGCAGATGCTCTTCTCCTCGGCGCTACCAACAAGAGGGTAGACAGTCAATGACCTCACACCAGTGAGCGCCTGGCTTCCGAAGTTCAGGCTCTGCTGGACAGTCTCACCAGGGACTGCCGAGCCCTTGATGACCATGGTCAGGTCATAGTCTGACTCGAGCCTCACGCTCAGGCCAGATATCCTGTTGCTCCCGAGATTCTCGATCACGAAATATATGCCTGTATCCCTGTAGCACGCCTGAGCATCACCATTCATCTCCAGGAAACCTATCCTTGTGTTGAGCGAGCACCCGACTATCTCCTCATCCATGACCTCAGCAGTCCTCCCTGTTATGGAGCAGCCTGCCACGAAAAAAGCAGGCGCGACAAGCGCAAGGACCAGGAGCATCATCATCCTACGCATCTTTCATCCCGCCCCCGTCTTCCTGCCAGGCAGCCTTCTTCTTCAGCGCCTCTTTCCGCTTCTCCAGCCCGTCGATGAAATACTTCATGCAGTCTATGGCGCAGAAGCATGCCTTGCGGCGAAGTCCTTCTGGGCCGAGCAGCAATGTGAAATTGTTCGTCGAGTGGACATCGATCTCTGAATTGCAGACACAGCATTGCTTGCCCTGCTCCTTCTCCTTATCCACTATCTTCTTCTCGACCATGCTCCGGAGGCTGTGGCCTCCTTCCTTCAGGTCCTCATGAAGGTCCACAAGGTCTGTATAATCGAGGCTCCCGATCGCATCATGCAGTTTCAGTTTCAATCATATCACCTTTTTTGACACAACAGCAGTCTTACTGTCAGACATCTATCACGTCACCCAATCCCGGAGCATAAGACTCCATGCCCAGGGCCTCAGCCCATTCGTGCATCTTCAGCACCGAAGGCTCTTCACCATGGACAAAAAACACCTTCTTCGGCTTAACAGCCCTAACGAGCGCCTTGAGCTGGGACATTCCCGCATGGGCGGAAAAGTCGAACTGCCTCACCTTACACTTGACATTCTTCTTCACGCCGTCGATGAAGACCTGCCCCTTCTCGAGCAGGAGCCTGCCGTTCGTGTACTCTGCCTGGTAGCCTGTCAGCAGTATGGCATTCTTCGGGTCGTTGGTTAGATACTTCATGTAGTGCATTATGGGCCCGCCGGTCAGCATGCCTGATGTCGTGACTATGATGGACTGCTTCCTTATTGCGCCCATCCGGTCAGCGTTACTCTTCACCAGCTTCACCCTCTTGAGGGCCGCAGACAGTGACTTCGCGTCCTTTATCTCATCAGGGTTGTCTAGGACCAGGTTCGTGACTTCTATGCTCATGCCGTCCAGGTATATAGGGGCTGTGAACTTCCTCCTCGCGAGGACCATGAGAATCTCCTGCGATCTCCCGACAGCGAACACAGGGACCATGACAGACCCGCCGGCCTTCAGCGCGGCCTCGACACTGTCAAGGAACTCCTCCTCTGTCTTCATCCTGTCAGGATGCTCCCTGTCACCGTATGTCGATTCGCAGATCAGCACGTCCACCTCAGGGAAACCTGTCTCGGCAGCATGTTGCAGGCGCGTCTCTGAGTTGTTGATGTCCCCTGTGTAGAGGAATGTGGTGCCGTCGACATTGAGGAACACCGATGCAGAGCCAGGTATGTGGCCTGCGTCGAAATACTCGTATGAGATGCCGTCCAAATTACCCTTGGTGTCCACCTTGACGCGGCTCATGCAGGACAGGACCTCCCTTATGTCCAGTTCCTCATAGCCGAGGTGCTGGTGGTTTATCCTGCCTATCTTGAACGCGTCCTTGAGCAGTATCCGCGTGATGGCCTTGGTCGACTTTGTCGCGAAGATCGGGCAATCCATGCCCTTGTGATCAAGAAGCGGGAGCGCACCAGTATGGTCGAGATGGGCATGGCTTATGAAGACCGCGTCGATGTCATTCACGAAGCTGAAACCTATCGGGTACTCAGAGTCCTGCTCTGTCAGCTTCAATCCACAGTCGAGCAAGAGCCGCCTGCTGCCTGTCGCTATCTCTATACAACTCCGGCCCACTTCTCTCGCCCCACCGTGGAAGATAAGCTGCATCATCGCACACCTCTTTTTTTGCCGACCCCTTTTTTTGCCGCCTCTTTTTCCTTTGCCTCTTTTGGTTCCCCAGCCTCTTCGAACTCAACGTACCAACGGTTGCTCTGCTGGTCGAAATTGAACAGGATGTCATGCCTCTTAGAAAGATCGAGCGCGAACAGGAGCGGCATAGGTACTGTGGTCTCGAAGCTCGAACCGCGCCTGTATATCTTGCGTCTCAATGTGACCATGTTGGATCCCCGCGGAAAATCTATACTTATTTTCATACTTTAATATATACTTATTTATTAATGTTTCTTTTTATAGTTACTTATTTTTATGCTTATTAATTTACTTATTTATAAGTTTTGCTGTTCCAACAGCGTAAACCATTTAAAGACATGAGAATTGGGCAGGGATATGAAACCCTCAATCATAGTATCCACAAAGGATATCGCAGGGATGAACATAAAGGGCATCCTCACAGGGCTGCACGGGTTCAGGGAGACCACAGAGACATTCCACGGTCACCCTGTGCACATGAAAGAAGGCATCAAGCTGTACACCATTGATTCTGAGACAATACATTCTGAAGGCATAGACACCGAAGTCGAGGGTGACTGGATAATCTTCGCGACGCGGCACAAGGCAGCATCCGGGCAGAAGTCATTCTCAGTGCATGTGCCGGGCAACTGGGAAAAGGCAGAGACAGGAGGCAAGGACCGGAAGCTCTGCACAGCGCTGCCAGCTGTGATGAAAGAAGCCATCAACAAGATAGCGAACACATACGCAGGAGATGAGTTCGAGATAATCCAGGAATGCACGCACCACGGGCCTTACCTTGAGAAGCCATGCATGTTCATAGAGATCGGCAGCAGCGAAGAGGAATGGAAAAGGGAAGACGCCGGAGAGGTCATAGCAAAGGTCGTCAACTACATCGTCATGAACCCGGCGAAGAAATCCAAGAGCGTCATCGTCCTGGGCGGCGGGCACTACAACCAGGTCGCTACCAAGATCATGCTCAACACAGAATACGCAGCAGGGCACATATGCCCGAAGCACCTGCTCAACCAGCTCGACGAGAGACTCCTCAAGCAGGCTGCCGAGAAGAACGGCGAAAGGTTCGAGATGGCGGTGCTGGACTGGAAAGGCCTCGGCGCAGAGAAGCAGAGGATAGTCGAGATGCTTGACAAGCTTGGCATAAAGCACGAGCGATGGCAGAGGATGAGCAAAGAGGAGTGAATCCGCCCTTATCCTGAGAACGATTTCTGGCAGGAGAGGTTGGTGCGAAATTCTCGCTTCGCTCGGCAGCGCCGGCTCGCACCACGACCAATCTGACGATTGCTCGGCACCCCGTAAGGGACATCCCCCGCCTCGCGCAATGATCTGGCAAAGGGTGCTCGCAACAGAGGCGCTGCACATTTTCGCACCAACCATATGGCAGGAAACACATTTATAAACCTGGAAAAAATGCCCAAGAAAGATTTAAATATGCAGATACCCTAAGAATGAGCGAAAATGGCGGGTGATAAAAAGCCCAAGATTCCGCTAAAGGAATGCAACATCTGCGGTTCTGAGATAGAGGAGGATGCAGAGTACTGCCCGGAATGCGGGGCAGACTTCATCTCTGAGCACAAGTACGCATACTGAGGGAGTCCATGGCAGAGTTCAAATGGGAAAACCAGAAGCTTGAAGACGACGAAACCTTGTCCGAAGAAGAGGAATACGACGAGAACGAAGAAGAGGACGAGGACGACGACCTGGAAGACTCTGAAGTGGACGACTTCGACTACTGACTGTTTCTAGCCACCGAAGGGAAAAAGATCATAGACAAACAGGATTATCTCAAGAGCGATAAGGATTATTATGATCCACTCGAGCTTGGCCTCGTACCTGCTCCTCAGGCTCTCGAGGAAGACCTTGTAGTTCTCCTGGACAAAATCTATCTTGGAGTCCAGGTTCTGGAACCTCTCCTGGAGCTCGAACTCGTCAGAGAGCTTATCGTGGAGCGCGTCGATCAGCTGGCTGTCCCAGGCAGACTCGGGCTTGTCAAGCACGCCGATGCCAGAGACTATCTCCTTGACAACAGTGTTGTTCCTCGCGATCATCCTCATCACTTCCCTGCTCGACAGGCCTATCCTGCCCCGCCTCTCGAGCTCCTGGTTGAGCTCAGTGAACCTCTCCTCAATCCGGTCAAACTCCTCCTCATAACTCTCAAGGGCCACAGACTGCGCAAGCACCCTCGCGACGACCTTCATCATGCCCTGCTCCAGCTTCCTGACAGCGACGCAGGAACTGCTGACCGCAAAATTCCTCGCCTTCGGGTCCTCGATGACAGAGTACTCCTCTGTCAACGGCCTCTCCTTCAGCATCATCCCTGCTGCGGCAAGCTTGGCGAACACCTCATTCTCCCTGTCAGCAGGGCAGTCGACCAAGACTATCGAACCGAAAGAATAAGCGTACAGCACAGTCCCGTCCAGGCGGTAGACCGCTGTCTCCCTTGTCAAGGAGACCTCGCTGAAGTCCAGCGCCCTCTTTAGCTTGGATATAGGCAATTCCTTCGCAATGTATATCGCCTTCAGACGGTGCGCCATGAGGGAAAATACGGGCGCGCGATATATAAAACCGCGGGGTGACGAATTTTACCCTTTCGCAAATGGTTATAAGAAAACATGAAACGTGAAAAAATACGCTTGTTCAGCTTTTGATTTCACAGCGCCGCGTGAGGCTCGGCGTCTGCTGTTATTGCGCTGGTCCGGCATCCCCGTAAGATTCGAAAATCCTGTGGATTTACGAATTGTTACCGAATCTTCGATTCGGAAACAGGACATCCCCCTGCCGGAAGAGAGTATTAATCCAAAGCGCCTGCACATATTCACGGCGGCGCTGCTGAAGAGATAAAAAACAAGAAAAAGGATAAAAAAAGAGATTAAAAAATTATTTCTTTCCCTTCTCTTCCTTCTCGGCAGGCACCAACTCCTGTATGATAGGCGCAGGGATCTCTGCCTCCTCGAGCTTCTTACGCTTCTCGGAAGAAGGCTTGCCTTCCAGGCTCGCGAGGATGTTCTTGGCCTTTGTCATGAACTCATCCTTCCTTACCTTGAGCTCTTCCTGGAGCTTCTTCCTCTCCTCATCGAGCTTCTTCTTCTCCTCAACAGTGAGCTCGGTCTTCTCTGCCTTGATCTCCGCGTCAAACTTGCCTTCGTTCACCGCATTGATGGCGTCGTGCGCAATCATGCCTTCCACAAGCACGCCCATCGCCTGGCAGGTCCCTATGACCTCCTTGACCTTCTGCTTCAGGTTCTTGCCGAGCAGGGCATCCTCCTTCATCTTAGCAATCTTGATGATCTGCTCTACACTCAGGTCAGCGACCTTCTCTGTCTTCGGGTTCGCCGCACCCTTCTCTATCCCTGCCTCTTTCTTTATGAGCGCAGAAGCAGGCGGAGTACCGACTGTTATCTCATACTCCTTGGTAGAACTGTCGACAGTGACCTTGACAGGCACCTGCATGCCCTTGAAAGACTCGGTCTTCTTGTTTATGTCAGCGACGACCTTGCCTATATTCACTCCCAGAGGGCCCAAAGCAGGACCCAACGGCGGAGCAGCAGTCGCCTTGCCGCCCTCAATCAACACATCAACTGATTCCTTTCCCATTTCCATCATCTCCCACAGGCAGACCTGTGTTGGATTCCCGCAGCTGCACGCTCAGCTGGCACGCGAGTGCGGCATTCGCTCGCTACGCTCGCTCAGCCACACGAGCCGCATCACCTTCCGCATTTCTGTTCGCGGACATGACTTGACCGTGTAAATCTGCTGCTCGTACAAACGGGCAACCGGTTCTGTTCTTGTTTTGCTATTGTCGCCAATGAAAAAACATGAAAAAGATTCAGTCCTCAGTGTCTCTCCTGATGACCTTGACAGCGTCTATCTTCAAGGTTATGGGGATCGGGACTGCGGCCTCGACGAGCTCGACAACGACTTCCTCCTTCTGCTCGTCGATCCTTGTTATCTTCGCTGTCTCGCGCTTGAACGGGCCGGATATGATCTCGACGATGTCGTTCTTCCTTATGCTGAGCTCGCGCTTGACCGGCTCGATCATGTGCTCCATCTCGCTGTAGTCGATCTCCTTAGGAAGTATCCCCCTTGCGTAAGGTATGCCGTGGACCGCCTGCTCTGCGTCGAGCTTGGACCTGGCCTCCAGGAATATGTAACCCCTCATGCCGTGGGGCCTTATGACTGAGAAGACCTCAACCCCTTTCTTCACCACATTGCTGGTCACGAAATCCATGACCTGGTCTTCCCTGTTGGCTGTCGTGCGGAGAGCGAATATCTTAGGGCCTGACTTCTTCTCCTCTGCGGCAGGCTTATCCTCTTCCTTGCCTTCCTCTTCCTCAGGCTTCTTCTCTTTCTTCTCTCTCTTCTCTCTCTTCTCTCTCTTCTCTTTCTTCTCTCTCTTAGGCTTGGCCTTCTTCGCAGGCTCCTTTTCATCGCTGTAGTAATCAGACGGCTTCTCGACGACCTGACCTGAAGCCTCACTCACGTAGGCCCCGTCATCAGAATCATCCCCTGAACCATTGTCAGAATCATTGACAACAGTCTCTCCTGCAGCACCAGCAATAGTATCTTCCATGTTATCTTCAGTCTTCTCTTCCATCTTCTCTTCTACCATCTCTTCTGGTTTTTCCTGAATCTCATCGCCCATTTTCAACTACCCTTACCTCTTTTTTACAAAAGCAGCTCCTTGACCATCACTATGAGGAAGCCCACGAAACCGATAAGAAGTATGCCCAGACCTGACACCTTCACGATGGTCTTGAACTCCTCAGTAGTAGGCTTCTTGGTTATCTTAAGCACTCGCCTGCATTCCAGCAAATATATCTTTATCCTTCCAGGCCATGATGCGACATCCATATTGATTCCCTCTTGATGTTTGATTATCCGCCGACCGCTCAGTCGATGAACTCGATGCCGAGCTCAGTCTCCATCTCGCGCCTCTTCTTGTCAGAGACCTTCCTCTCAGGACCGAATATCTGCGTCGACCGCACGCCGGTCACTATGAGCAGGATCCTTATAGTGTCATGGAGGTCCTCTGATATCTGCGCGCCCCAGATCACCTTCGCGTCAGGGTCAAGCTTGTCAGAGATCGTCTCCACGATCTTCCTGGCCTCCTCGAGCGTCATGTCAGGCCCGCCGCAGATGTTTATCAGCGCGCCATTAGCGCCGCTGATGTCCACATCCAGCAACGGGTTGTTTATCGCCTTCTCGACAGCCTCGACAGCGCGGTTCTCAGAGTCGGACTCTCCCACGCCGATTAGAGCGACACCGCCCTTGCCCATGACAGTGCGGATGTCCGCAAAGTCCAGGTTCACAAGGCCTGCCTTGGTTATCAGCTCTGCGATGCCCTTAACGGCATTAGCGAGTATTTCATCCACGACCTTGAACGCTGTCTGGAGCGGAAGGTCAGGAGCAAGCTCAAGGAGCTTGTCATTCGGTATGACTATGAGCGTATCGACGATGTTCTCAAGCTTCTCAAGGCCTACGACAGCGTTCTCGTAACGCCTCTGGCCCTCCATCGCGAATGGAAGCGTGACGACACCGACGACAAGCGCACCCACCTTCTTGCCGACATCAGCTATGACCGGAGCGGCACCGGTGCCTGTCCCTCCGCCAAGCCCGCAGGTCACGAAGACCAGGTCAGACTCCTGGAGCACACGCCTCAGGTCAGCTTCGTTCTCCTTGGCAGCCTCCTCGCCGATCTTAGGCTGCGAGCCAGCGCCAAGACCTCCTGTTATCTCCCTGCCGATGAGTATCTTCTTCTTCGCGTTGGCATAGAGCAGGTCCTGCGCATCTGTATTGACCGCGATTATCTCAGCGCCCTTGACGCCGATCTCTGTTATCCTATTGATCGTGTTGTTGCCTGCGCCGCCTACGCCGACGACCTTTATCCTCGCCATCTGCTTCACGAGAAGCGCGGCAAGCTCTGCGTCGACCTCGTCCATAATGGACGGCGCGTGCGATTTTGATGCCCTAGACTGGGGGACGTGCGCGTGCTCCTGCTCCGCATGAACAGGTTTCGCAACGACCTCCTGCTGCTCGATCCTCTGGGTTGCCTCCCGAATAAAGCTGTCCAACATGTCCACCTCACTCAATTGAAACACCTGACAGGCGTCTCATCAGCACCTCTTTCTCGACTTCCTGTTTGACAATCAAAAAGTAACCAGCTATATAAAGCTTTTTTCAAGGCTTTTAAGCATCCTTATGCTCCTGCTTCTCTGCAGGCTTTGCAGTCTTGGCAGGCTGCTCCTTCTTCTTTGCATCTGTCTTTCCCTCGGGCTTCTCTGTCCTGAACTCGACGGACTTTATCGAAGGCATGAGCTTGGTTATCCTCTCCTTAAGCATGTTGAGCAGCTCTTCAGGCAACTCCTTCTTGATGGAGATGGTCGCCTTGCCCTCCTTGACGTCGATGCCTATCGCATCCCTCTTCTGGTTGAGTGCGAGCTCGACAAGGGCCATCACCTTCTCCTTGTCATCAGTCAGCTTGCGCTTTATCGTGACCTTGTAGATGATCTCCTTGCCTGCGAAAGGATGGTTGAAATCCACCACTGTCCTGCCGCCGGTGACTGTGCGCACAGTGCCGACCATGCCGTCAATGTTTATCTGAAGACCCACGACCGGGTTGATGTTCTGCTTCTTGAACGCTGACGTGGGTACGAGCTTCATCAGCTTGCCGTCCTTCCTGCCGAAGGCACGCTCTGGAGGGAGCAGCAGCTCAGCTTCCTTGCCTATCTCAAGCCCCTCAAGGCTTGCGTCAAGGCCCTGCAATATCTGGCCCTGGCCTATACAAATAGAGACAGGTCCGTAGGTCATTTTAGGGTCAAATAACCCTTCTTTTTTTGCTACAGCCGCGATATTAGTGTCAAAAACTACATTGGGCTCTTTAAGCAGACCTACGTAATCCAATTCGACAAAATCGCCTTTATTAACCTTTTCAGCCATTTTACCTCCCTCTACCTCGATTTATAAATCGTAGAAGGACAAGGGTAAGGATTGACGGAGTATATTTAAAGTTTTGGTTTCAGGTTTCAGGCTGCTCTGTTCAGAGTCACATTCGCACAGCCACAACCGCGCTCGCACCAATTCTTGAACCGCTTCTTATTGCGCTTTCCCCGTAGGCGCTGACCTTCAAGCACAGCTTGAAGGTGCCCAACTGCGGCATTCTCTGCTGTTCAGTCCACAGCTCGCTAGGCGGTTGTGGCTGCGCAAGAGCAAGTCTTGGGACAGAGCAGTTTCAGGCGCACTGGCACTCATCTATGAATGCGAGTATCTGGGAAACTACCTGCTCAGGAGTCATGTCAGTGGTGTCTATCCACAGGTCATAGAGCTCAGGGTCAAAGATGTCTATGTCATAGTATCTCTTGTACCTGACCTTGTCCGAGGCGATGCGCGCCTT
This sequence comes from Nanobdellota archaeon, assembly GCA_018830225.1. GTDB lineage: Archaea > Nanobdellota > Nanobdellia > Woesearchaeales > UBA11576 > JABMQF01. The sequence goes on along the minus strand of JAHJSS010000022.1, from coordinate 545 downwards.
CAGCAGCTTTGCCATGTCCTTGACATTGCCTGCTACCTCCTCATTCCTCCTGTTGCCTTTATCACCCACCTCATTCATGATGCGCCTCGCGCCCTCCTCAAGGTCGACTGCGATGAAAAGCTTGATGCTGTTGGGAATGAAATGCGCAGCAGTCCTGCCCTCTGCGATGAAGTTGTCCTCTGTCTTGCCTAGCTTGATGAGCTGGTCATCAACAACCTTGTCAGACTCAGGATCCTTCTCGCCAAGCCTGTTCAGCTCATTCAGGGTGATGCCCCTCTCCTCAGCGATCTTCCTCCTTATCGCGCCCATGTAGTAATGATTCAGATTGAGCCGCTCAGAGAGCATCCTCGCGACAGTGGTCTTGCCAGAACCAGGCATCCCCGAAATAGTTATGATCATGGAAGAAGAACAACTAACCGTTGTATAAAAGAATTGCGGAAAAAAGAAGCGGAAATGAAAATCGAAACAATGACGGGCCAGAAGGAGAAGAACAATACACAGGATAAATCACATGATAAAAAACCTTGCAAAACTATATAATTTAT
>JAHJSS010000021.1 GCA_018830225.1 Nanobdellota archaeon | reverse complement strand
TATTATCTGTCTGGTGTATGTGTTGGGGATTTTCTCTTTCCTGAATATCTTGTCTGCGATGAGTATTATCTGGTCAAATTTCTTTCTTTCAGGCAGCTTTAGCCTTTGCAGTATAAGGTCGTAGTTGAAATGCTCAGTTAGTGTTATCGGTATTGCCGGGTACAATCTTTCATTCTTTTCAGCCAGGATCTCGATTATCCTGTTCTCATTCGACTCGAAGGTGGGGAAGTCTAGCTCGAATCCTTTCTTTTCAAGGTCTTTGATGAGTTTTGCGGATATCATTTGAGTTGCCTTTCAAGGTGCTTGAATCTCTCTTCATAGTCTGATATTATTGATTCTTCTGCGATTGAAAAATATCTTTCTTTTAGCTTTTTGAAATCTATCTTTTGTGTCTTTATTATTAGGAGCATGTCTTTGTAGTCTCTTTCTTCTGCTCTTGCGATTTTTGTTATTATTATATCATACCAGTTCAGTATGTAGAGCTTTAGCTTCCCGATTGTTCGGATATGCTCGGACAGCTCTTTCCAGTCGTCTGGCAGGCTTACGCCGAGTATGAACTGTTCATAAAAGATGTCTATCCTTACGTCTTTCATGTTCCATATGTTTACGAGTTTTGATTTGCTTTTTTCCGTCAGTCCTGCCAGGGTGAACATCCTGCTTATCTTGTCGTAGCCCGCATCAGTCAGGAAGTCTATGTCTTTTGTGGATTCCTTTATTCCTTTAAGCACCATCGCGGTCCCGCCTATCGCGAAGAGCTCTATCTCTTCATCGAGGTCAGCTATCAGCTGCAGGAATGCTTCCAGGTCCGGCAGATCCGTGCTTTTCGGGTTCTTGTACTTATTTTCATACATTTTAATGCTCTTTTTCATACATATATGTATGAACTACTATTTAAATGTTTCTGTTCTGGAAGGATAGAAACCCCGAAACCGCCAGGTTTTGATGCTTCAGGCATTTCAGCATCTCATGATGTGTCTTTACTGCGGGTTTTCTTGCAGCTGCTACCCGGGCGGGCTTTGCGCGCTGATATGATATTTATGTTACATGTGCCACAAGAAGATTACAATATCAGCATGGCAGATAGGGAGTATTTCCGGGATAAAAAATGGGTTTTGTAAGATGCCGAAGAGAAGATCATCGTCAATCATCGACTCCATCATCACTGATATAGAGAACGCCAGGTTAGTCAGGCTTGTCTCTTCCTCTTTCAGGGCGCGGTACACCGGCTGGCCCTGGATTCTGTCCAACGGCTCGTGAAGCGTTTCCTGTGGTGTGGAAGAATGGGTCTGTTGCAGGGATGAAAACCGGACTCGCCCAGGGTCATCTGCTGCCGTCCGGCTATTCCTGAGCTATGGCTTTCATCCTGAGAATTAGATATGTCAGCATACCACCAATCTGTGATTGGTGGTTAGTGGTGGTATGCTGAGCATGCTCAAAAGGCGGCAGGGGTGAGCGAAGCGAACATGCCACCGGTCTTTGACCGGTGGTCCCCTGCCGCTTTTGACATGTGTTAAGGGTATTTATTTTTTACGCTTACTGAGGTCTGTTCTTATCGCTTTTATTATGTCAGGATTTGGCTTGATATTCTTGCATTTTATCAGGAAACCCGCCGCGTTCTTAATTATCTCTTCGTATATTTCCTTGTTCACTTCCTTGTCAACATAGTACTGTGAGTCATTTCTTGCCTGGAACGCATCTTCCAGGATGTCGAGATCCTGCTGGTTTAGGAAGTCATGGAGGAACCGTTTTGCAAATTCAATTGTGCATGAGTGGATTTCGCATTTGATGCCCAGCCTCATGAGCACGGAGTAGAGTGAGAAATACATTGCGTAATATGCTGCGGATATCCTCCAATCCCTGCTTTTCGCTATCCTTGATTCTTCCAGTGCCTCTTCAGCCTTCAGCACATATCCTTTCGCAAGGTTTTCGTTCGGTTCGATGAGCTCAATCCCGTTCTTTACTTTCAGGCACCAGTTTATCTTGTCCAATCTATCACCTTGTCGATGAATCCTTCTCTTCCGGACAGTAAGACATGGTTATCGAGCACTTCTTTTATCAATATGTCTTTATGTAGCTTCTTCCAGAATATCTCCGGAGCGTATTGTTTGACGCTTATTTCAAGACCATATAGTCTTGAAAGCTCCCTTACCTTCTTCCTGTCGCATGTTCCGACAACCAGGATGTCCAGGTCTGAGTCTTTCTTCTGCAGCCCTTTTGAATAGCTGCCGAATATCATTGCCACACCTTTGATTGCAGGCAGCAGTTTTTCGACGAGGTCTTTTATGACCTGCTGTCTTTCAAGCAACTGTATCGTCTTGTAGTTCTCTGCAAGCAGGACATATTCTTTAGCCAGTATTGTGGGGACCAGGCCGTACATCTTGTTCTTACCTACAGTCTTTGATCCGAGAATGCCTCTCTTTTCAAGGTCCTGTAGCACAAGCTGCGCTGTCCTCGTGCTTATCTTGAGCAATTTCTGGACTTCCCTGATGTAGCATTTCTTGTCAAACCCGCTTGTGAATACTGAGAGTATCTTCAGGTGGTTCTCAGATAGTTTGTTTACTTTTTGAGACATATGACTATAAAAGTAAACAGTGCTATTTAAATCTTTCGGTATTTTCAATGGCATTTCAGCATCTCATGATGTGTCTTTACTGCGAGTCTTCTTGCAGCTGCTACCTGGGCGGGCTTTGCGCGCTGATATCATAAAAATCCGCCGCAGGCGGTTTTTAGGACGCTCAAAACCCTGCGGGTTTTGGCGTGCCAAAGCCGGACGGCTTTGAGCATGCCAAAAACTTCGCCCTAAAGGACGGGGTTTCCAACCCACGCACAAAAACCTCTGGCGAAGTTTTTGTGCATGATATTTATGTTACACGTGTCACAAAAAGATTACAATATCAGGATTGTTGAGACCATTATCGGATGGCGACAAAAGGTTTATAAACATTTTAATAATATATGCACCAGTCTACATTTCCGGGATAAAAAAGGGGTTTTGTAAGATGCCGAAGAGAAGATCATCGTCAATCATCGACTCCATCATCACTGACATAGAGAACGCTCGCCTGGTCAAGCTGGTCGCATCTTCGTTCAAGGCATGGTACACCAACTGGCCCTGGATTCTTCTCAGCGTATTGGTGGATTTCATCTTCCTCATCTCTGTCGGTGTCGTAATAACCCTTATCCAGTTCACGCTTCTTGAGCATCTTGATGCGTTGATGCGGCTGGCAGGCGAGGCCACTGGCGGATTGATGAATATATATAATGACACTTCCGCGGTCGCCTCAGGACTCGGTATTATTCAGGGCACAGACTTCCAGTACCACCTGGGCATAATATTCAAGTATCTTGCCATAATGATAATCTCGTCGTTCGCGCTCTGGCTTGTGTTCCAGGGCATCAGCTGGTACATCGCGCACAGGATGGCCTCTGACCCCAGGCACCGCCTTCAGTTCCTGGTCTTCTGGAAGAATTTCGCGTTGGAGTCCCTGCCTTTCTACTTCCTTTCCATCGTCTGGATATTCCTTTCCATAAGGGTGCTGTTCGCGATAAAGATAAGCATGGTGCCTTTCATGAGCGAGGGTACGCTGAACTTCCTGTTCGTCCTGTTCGTCCTGGTGACATGGTATTTCGGCACGCTGTGCTACACCCTGCCCAGCAGGAACGCCTGGCAGAACTTCAGGCAGTGCTTTGCATACGGCATCCTGAGGTTCCCCAAGGTCATACAGAGCTTCCTTGCCATGACTGTCATATTCATCATCATCGACCTTTTCCTGCGCATCAGCTTCATCAGGGATGACCCGTTCGTCCTGATGGTCATAGGCACGGTGCTGTTCATGCCCGCGGTCGTCTTCGCAAGGATACTTCTCTTCAGGACGACTCAGGAGTATTGGCCTGTCAGAAAATAGGTCCTTGAGGTCTGTTGGGCAGCTGCCACCGCTTCAGCGTCGGTCGGAAAGAAGGGGCAGAAACCGGCCCAATCACCCAAGATATTGCAGGCATTAGCTGAAGCGCAAGGATAAGCGTATCTTTGCCGGCACGCAGATTAGCAGCGTGGCAGCTGCCGCTTACATTATGACCTTGTCGTCGCTGCCTAAGAGGGTGTAGAATGCGTCGAACACAGGTGTGTCCGTCGAGACAGACAGGAACTTTACGTTCATGCTGTCGCATATCTTCTTTATGTGGTATATGTGGTCGAGGAGCTTCTCGGAGTAGTTCTCTATGAGCCTGTTGCTGATGAACGTGCGCATGCTGTCCGCGGTCTCCGAGTCGTGGAGTATGACATCTCCTTCCAGCGCCAGCTCCCTCTCTGAGGAGTCCAGCACCTGGAGGACCATGACTTCGCTCTTCTTGTACCTGTAGAGCGTGTTCCTCAGCTCTTCCGGGTCGAAGAGGAAGTCTGATATGATTATGACCATCGCCTTTGTCCTGATGGCGGTCTTGTACTTCTCGAGGCTCTCCCTGAACTTGGAGTGGCCTTTCGGCGTTATGCTGTTGAGAGTGTCCACGACGCCGACGAGCTTGTTCATGCCCTTCTTTGCCTTGAATATGTTGAGGTCTTCCGCGAATGTGCTCACCTCGAAGCTCTCGTTGTTCCTGAGCGCCATGTAGCAGAACCCGACGCCCATCATGGACGCGTACTCGAACTTCTTGAACCGCGTCCCGAAGTTCATGGAGGCCGAGGCGTCTATCACGACGTGGATGCGCATGTTCCTCTCTTCCTCGTACCTGCGGATGTAGAAGTCGTCTGTCCTTGCGTAGACCTTCCAGTCTATCGCCCTGAAGTCGTCGCCCGGCACGTAGTCCTTGTAGTCGTAGAACACGAGCCCTGTGCCGTAGTTCTTGCTCTGCCTCGAGCCTGCGTAGCTGGAGATGACCCTCTTCTTCAGCACTACGTCGAACCTGTCCAGCTGCTTCAGGAATGATAGGTCGATTGCCATTTTATTTGGTTTGTTTATTGTTTGCTGATGCAACGTTGGATCGGGCCTTGCTTGATGCAAAGCCGCATCCTTGCTCCACCACTAACTCTATGCCCGCAACGTCGAAGCCTGCCTTCGCTTGCTCGCTCTCTGCATTCGCTCGCAAGCTCCGGGACGCCGCGCACGCCTGACGACGTATTGTATGGGTTCGCCGCAGGCGCACCCTATTTATTGATTCGATGTGATGGGTTGAAAGCGTGCTAACAGGCGTCACCGGCTTCGACGTTGCTCGTGTTGACCGTGCAGATGTTTGATCTCCTGTTGCTTACAGCTTCTCAAGCAGCTGAGTTATAGCGTCCTCAGGCGTCCTTCCCTCGCGTTCTGCCTTGAAGCTGAGTATTATCCTGTGCCTCAGCACAGGGTATGCCATCTTCTTGATGTCTTCCATGGACACGTATGTCCTGCCGTTTATGAGCGCGTGCGCCTTTGAGGCGAGCACGATCCCGAGCGATGCCCTCGGCGACGCCCCGTACTCGATAAGGTCCTTGTTGGTCCTTGTCTTGTTGACAAGTGCCACGACTTTCTTCTTGAGGTCGTCTGATATCGGGACCTGCCTGCAGTACTTCTGTAGGTTGAGCAGGGAGTCCTTTGCCATGATCTTCTTGACTGTGGGCATGTCTGCCTGCGTGGTGTAGCGGTCTATTATCTCGAGCTCTTCCTTGTCCTGCGGGTAGTCCACCTTTATCTTGAGCAGGAACCTGTCTGTCTGCGCCTCTGGAAGCGGGTATGTCCCTTCCTGGTCTATGGGGTTCTGCGTCGCCAGCACGAAGAAAGGCGGGTCGAGCTTGAAGGTGCTGTTGCCCACAGTGACCTGCTTCTCCTGCATGGCCTCGAGCAGTGCTGACTGTGTCTTCGGTGTCGCCCGGTTTATCTCGTCTGCGAGCACGATGTTCGCGAATAGGGGCCCCTGCTGGAACTTGAACTGCTTCTCCCCTCTCTTGTCCTCGAGTATGTACGTGCCTGTTATGTCCGAGGGCATCAGGTCCGGCGTGGACTGGATCCTTGAGAACTTGAGGTCCATTATCTGCGACATGGTCTTGACCATCAGCGTCTTTCCCAGCCCAGGGTAGGACTCAAGAAGGGCGTTGGCGTCGCACATTATGGCCACGATTATCTGGTCTATGACCTCGTCCTGGCCGACGATGACCTTGCCTATCTCTTTCTTGAGATTCAAAAACATGTTCTTTATGTTCTGCACTTGCTGCAGGTGTACTGCGGGTGACATTTTGTTTACCTCCTTATCCTGTTTCCTTAAGCTTGAGATTGTAGGCTATCGCGATCTTGGACTCCTTGGGCAGCTTCTCCTCGCTGGACTCGTCCGACACCGCCGCCATCTCTGTCGGGAACGTGCCTCTCTCGAACTCCTTCTCCTCGGGCTCCTTGATGTTCTCGAAGCTCATCTCGTTGATGGATGGGCTGATGTGGAGCTCGAGGGTCCTGTTGCCCAGGGCTGCCATCTCAGGGTCGCCGTAGAGCAGTTCGTCTGTCTCGTTGAACTCTATGGTGTAGAAGTCGAGCCTTTCCCCTCCTGGTTTGGCGAACCATTTGTAGTACGTGTCAGGGTCGAAGACCGACTTTGGTATGTGTATGTTGTTCGCGGACACGATGACTACAGAGAAGCTCAGCAGGCACACGATGACGACCTTGATGACGAGGTTCTTCTGGTTGAGCAGTGTCCCTGCGGATACGCTCTTCATCTTCTGTATGAGCTCCTCGAACATGGCCAGCACCATGAAGTTCGTGCCCTCGACATGATCCCTCGCCGTCCTGAGTATGTCCTGGATCTGGGGGTTCTTCGCCTCTATGTCCCTGAGCGTGGTGTGCTTCATCCTGAAGAGCAGGTCCGCCAGCAGGAACAGGGCTGACGCGACCAGGGAGATGTAGAAAGTGATGTCCAGGAGAGTGGTCATGTTGAGGGCCACCATGAAGAATATGACGCTGTCTGTGAAAGCGTGCAGGAATGATATCTTGAACACTTCTATGTACAGCTCTGTGAAGAGCCTCTTGACTTCTGACATGTTCTGTCTGTCACCTTTCTTAGGGATTAATCATTGATTGATCATGGCTTGCAGTCCGCTGCGTCAGCCTTCATCGCAGAGGTCAGGCCCGCGTCATAGTCTGACAGGAACCCGTCTATGCACATCTCCGAGGCATCTATCCTGTTGCGGTAGCTTATCACGCTCGCCTCGAGCTGTGCCTTCTGCGACGTGAGTATCGCATTCTGCTCCTCGAGGTCCCCGCTTATCTCGAGCTGGTCCTCGTAGTCGTTCTTGTACTTGTTCTTCAGTGCGGTCTCTTCCTGGAGCGTCAGCTTGGTGGACTGGAGGTTTGTCTGTGTCTGTTCCAGGTCTGTCTGTGTGGTCTTGAGCTCTTCTGCCTTGGTGGAGTAGAGCTCATCGTACCTCCTTATGTCCTGTGTGGTTGTGTTCAGCGACCTCAGGGTCTTGTTGAGGTTGAACCTGAAGCCCTCCAGGTCTGCGTTGCACAGGCTCAGGTTGGATGCTGTGTCATCATACCGGTCGGTGAGCTTGTCGAAGTTCTTCTGGTAGTACACTGATGAGCCTGCCAGCGAGCCCGCGACAAGCAGCACTATGACAAGAAGGAATATGTTGACGTTCTTCTCCATGAAACCCATTTTCTGACCTCTTTTGCCTCTTTTCAGCGCATCGGGCTATTGTCTTTTTTATCCTTTTTCAGGTATCAGCATTTATTAATTTTACCATGCCTTCCGGCGATTACGCCCGGAACCATGTCTCTCTTACCCTTCTCGCGACTATCTCAAGCACCAGCAGCACCAGCGCCATGATCATGAACACTCCCCTGAATGGTGTCCTTTCGCTCACCACCCTCTGGGACACTGACTTGACGTGCTCGACTATCTGGTCGACCTGGTCCGGCTCGAACACCTTGCCGTTGGTCGATGACACCAGCGTGCCCAGCTCAGGATTGAAGCCGAGGTACTGGTATTCCCTGTCGTAGTTCACCCCGTATATCGCCCCGAGCACGGACTTGAACCCCACATCAGGGTTTATGTAGTATGCCCTGTAGGTGTCCTTGTCTATCTTGGAGAAGTCAAGGCCCTTGACCTTCGGGAACTTCTTTGTCCTGACCACCATCTCTGCGGGCTTGTCCACCCTCGCGTCCCTCGCGTCCACGAAGAAGTCGTTCTTCCTCTCAGGGTCTGCTATTATCCAGTTGACTAACCTTGTCATCAGCATTGAGTTCTTCCTGTCGAGCAGCTCGCCGAGGTTGTTTCCTGACGAGAACACAGGGAGGACCGCGACCCTGCCGACGCCGTGCCTCCATACGACCAGCGCGGGCTCACCTGAGTCTGTGGTCATGAGCAGCTTCGCGTTCGCCTTCGGCACGACCTGGTTGTAGCCGTACAGCACCGCTGTGGTGTCGAGGTCTTCTGTTATGAAATGGTACGGGTCGATTATGAAGAGAGAGAATGCGCTGCCCACTTCCTTCTTTTCAGGCTCTCCGAACAGTATCTTCAGCCTGTTGGACGTGTCTGCGTTGAAGTATATCCCTCCTCCGAAAGTCGTCATCTGCCTGAGGAACTTCTCGTCCAGGTTCCTTCCTGTCCCTATAACGTATACTTTTATCCCGTAGTTCTTCATCGCATTGACCACGTCTATCGCGTCCTGCCTCACCAGGTCGCTCCATGTGTAGCCGTCTGATATGAATATGAGGCTCTTGCTCCCTGTCTTGCCTCTCAGGAGGTTGAACGCCCCTTTGAGCCCTGCTGAGAATTCTGTCTGCCCTCCCTTGCCCTGCAGCCTCTCTATCTTGTCGAGTGTCTGCGCCTTGCTGACGAACAGCGGCTCGAGGTCTGCCACGAGGTATGGCCACTGGTCGAACGCCACGACTCCCACAGAGTTCTTCTCGTTTATGTTGTCTATGACGTCGTATGCGAGGGCTTTCGATGTGCTGAGCGCCGTCGTGACGACTCCCCTCTCCGTGAATGAGCCTGAGATGTCTATGACTATGACTATGTTGGACTCTCCTTTCCTGAGCTCGCCTGCCCCGACCTGCACAGGCAGCAGCGATTCGAATGCGCTGCCCTTGTACCCTCCGTTGTCGAATGAGTTGTACCCTCCGACCGTGAGGAGGCCGTTGCCTTCTATGACGAAGTCGCTGAGCGCGCTTATGTCCCTGAGCTTCTCTATGGGCAGGTCGTTGAGTATGACTGCGTAGTACTGGTCGAGGTCTTTCTTGTCTTTCGGGAGCGAGCTGGCCTGCGTGACGTCGTACAGCTCGTCCATCACGACCTTCAGCGCGGTCTCTGCCTGGGTGACGAGCATCACCTTGGGCTTGGGTATCACGTGCGTCGTCTTGTAGTACACGTTGTTGTCCGGGAAGTGGTCCCTTTCCGGTGCTGTGGGCACAACCCTCGCGACGATGCGGTGGTATCCGTCTGTGAAGTTCCAGCTGAACGCGTACTCATCCTTGGTGGTTATCTCGTCGACTATTACCTCGTCATCAACGCCGACCAGGACCCTGACCGCCTGCTTCTCTGCCTCTTCCGGCGCGACCCTGCTTATCTTCACCTTGTAGAAGTTCTCGACCTCTGATATTGTCTTTGAGGGGCCTTTCACGCTGACGCCTATGTCCTCCTGTGTCGGGTGGAGGTTTATCGCGCTGATGGAGCTGTTGAGGCTCGCAGCGAACAGGAGCACGTCCATCATGTTCGTCCCTGAGGTGGCCTGGCCGTCGCTTATGAGCAGTATGTTCTTGTCCTTCTCAAGGTTGTTGAGTATGCCGTCCCCTATGTTGGACTCGAGCGGCGCTGATATGTAGCTGGTCTTGACAGGGAGCCTCTTCTCGAGCTCTGCCTTGAGGGTGGGCACGAACGACGTGTCGAAAAGCTGCATCGATGTGGAGTTGTCGATGAGCAGGGTTATGGTGAGGTCTCCAGGTATCTGCTTCTCGACCTGTCCGTACGGGTCTGCCAGCGCTATGAACAGCAGGGAGAATATGATCGCCCTGGTGATGAATATTAATATCCTGTACCTCCTCCTTGACTGGATGAAGTTCTTCTCCTTGAGCCTCCTCTTGTCTATCGCGACAAAGCTCTTGGCAATTATCAGCGCCAGGAGTATCACTGCCGGGATGATCAGCAGGAGCAGCTCTGGCCTGTTGAACGAGAATGTGCCTGTGCTGATTGCGTTCATGATGTCTGTGAAAGTTGAGAGCGCCATGCTTATAGGTCACCTCTGAACTTTATCCACAGCAGCTCGAGGAACACGAGCACGAGGAGGCCTATGAGGAATTGTCTTGTGAGCTCGAAAGGCACCTTCTCCATCTTCGTGGCGCCTTCCTCGAACACTCCCAGCTTCTTGTCGGGATCCTCGCCGTTCAGGTCCGACTCCTGCTCGTTTATGAGGTTCGCGACGAAGTTCTTCTCCTCTCCGCGGTAGATGCCCTGGTGGCTGAGCATTATGGTCTCGGCATTGACCTTCCCGAACGGGGCGGTTATCTTCTGCTTGACCAGGAGGTTCACGAGCCGGCCGGTCTTGAAGTTCAGCTCTGACAGGTCCTGTTTCTTTATTGCCATGTCGAACAGCCTCTTCCAGAACACAGGATAGTATATGTCTTCCTTGAAGTTTGAGTGGTCTTCCATGAGGCCGAAGTACACAACCATGCCTTTCCCGTAGTTTTTCATGACTATCATCGAGACGTTGTTGGTGGTGGACGCGAGCGTCATGGATCCGTCCAGAGGGGCGACTTTCAGGTATTTCTTGGCCATTCCGAAGTTCATGTCCTCTGTTATGGTCGTCTCGTAGGTGGGCGTGACCCAGACCTCGTGGTCTATGAACACCGGGCCGCCCTTGTCTGCCCGCTCCACAGGCAGCAGGCCCTCGAAGTCTATCGAGAAAAGGTCCGGCTGGGCGAAGATTATCAGCGCTGCGCCTTCATCGACCTTCTTCTTTATGCTCTTCATCGTGCCGGGGAGTATGAGGTCCTTGTTGACCTTCCTTATCATTATGATCTGGTGGTTGATCTCGGGCACTTTCGGCGGGGTGCCCCTGTCGACAATGACTGTCCCTATGACGCTCATCGCTGTCGTTATGTATTTTGAGGGGTTGTTCGATATTATCAGCAAGGGCACGCTTTCGGCTGAGGGCGCCGAGATGTACAGGTCATTGTCCAGCGGGAAGTCATCATGCCATTCGTGCGGCCTTATCGAGAATTTGGAGAGTGCGGGCGGCGTAGGGAAGTTCACCACCTCGACCGCCTTTGGCTCTATTGTGATCTCGTTCGTTGTGAGGTTGATGCCTTCCATCTCGAGCCTGACAGTCTCGTTCTCATCGTTGTAGTTCTTTATCTGCACCGTGACCTGCTCTTCTGTGACGTCGAGGTCTACTATGCCTATGTTCTCTGCCTTCCTGCTCTCGAGCTGGCGCAGGTTGATCAGCTCGACGATGACCCCTTTCGATTCCAGGATGCTCTTCGCTGCGTTGAAGTCCTTCTGCGTGCCTGTCTCTATGAAGTCGGATATGACCACCACCTTGTCCTTCTCCTTCACGTAGTTGCTCGCGAATATTATCGAGTCGAATATGCTGGTGGGTGTGTCCCTCGGCTTTATGTGGTCGAGCTCGTCCCTTGCCTTCGCTGTGTCGACCTCGTCTGCTATCAGCTCAGGCACAGAGCTTATGACTATGATTGCGTTGTTGGAGCCTGCTTTCTCCTTCGCTATCTCTATCGCACGCTCGAACCTTGTCTTGCCGTCTATCTCGAGCTGTGATGACGCTGAAGCGTCCACGACCAGTGCGGTCTTCTCAACCAGGACGTCCTCCGCGACTGTCATGTAGGGCTTCGCTATGGCTATGGCGAACGCCACCAGGATGAGTATCTGTAATATGAACAGCGGGTCCCGTATGAATCTTCTCAGGAATGATTTCCTGTCGCTCTTTGCGCTCTCCTTCATCAGGAACATGAGTGCTGGTATGGTCTGCTTCTTGGGCTTGGGCCTTATCAGGTAGACGAGAATGAGAGGTATGAGCGCCAGCAGTGCCCATAGCCCTGCGGTGTACATGAGATGCTCACTAGCTACCCCTTTTAGCAGTTCAAAAACAGCCATGCTCTACCTTGCCTGGAATCTTCTTGTATTTAAAAAGGTTATTGCTTCAGGGTGCTGTCAAGTTAGGTGTCATGCCGCCTAGTGAGCTGAGTGCAAAATAGGCGCTAAATGTCGCAGTTCAGCATAAATAGGCAGCTAGATGATTGCAGCGAGCGCGGCATGACACACTTCTTGACTTTACCTTGCTTCAGCAGGCAGTGCAACCGCCCATTTCTGGGCTGCAGCCACCGCTCTTTGTGTCAGAAATGCTAGGCATTTCTGAGCATGCTCAGAAACCTTTAGGTTTCTGACACGTCGGTCGGTAAGGGAAGCGGAGACCGGCCTTATCACCAGTGATATGCAGTCAGGCGTAAGCCCCTGCGCTGACCCTAAACTTCTTGCCGGCCAATCGCTGTAGCAGCGTGGCTGCAGCCCCGTACAATCTGACCGCGGCACTGGTTCAGGCTCTGCATGAACCCAGCAAAGCAGAGCTTTGCGCTGCCTTCATAAAAGCGGCTCTTTGGACAGAGCCCCAACCTTCAAAAACCTTAGCCTTAACCTCCGAAAACCTTATATAAAACCAGTCCTTGAGTCAGGAAGGTATATGATTATTTGATCATTTCCGAAAGGAGGCTAGACAATGGCGAAATATGATCTTGACAAGATTGTTGGCGATCTCGACCCTGGCAAGATAAACGAGAAGGTCGAGCTGGGCCACCGCAAGGCAAGGAACAAGTATTCTCTGAAGGACATCCAGATCAAGGATTACAATGCTTTCTTGAATGAGACTATTGCTTACCTAAAGCACCACCATAAGGAGGTGTTCGGCACTTCAATGCCAGACCATGTCGCTAGTGGCAAGGCAAGGCAGGTTCTCGACCAGCTCTATAAGAAGCAGGGCGGTATAGTGGGCGCTTACAAGGAGGCCAAGAAGGGCAACATGGGCAAGGTCATAGACTCTCTCGCAGATGCTATGGAGAGTGAGGAGAGGGCCAATTATGTCCAGCATGTCATGAACCAGATAGATCCTCAGGACTTCGATGGGCATGTCGGCATCGCAAGACAGTACGTGAGCAAGTTCGGCAACCTGCTCCCGCAAGACATGAAGAAGAAATCTCCGGAAGAGCTTGCGCAACACTATGACGCACTGATAGACCACCACATCGGTGTTGTGGAGTCGGTAAAGAGCCAGATCAAGAAGTACGAGCCTGGGAAACCTGCCAAGAAGGCTGCTTAGGCCTTTTATTTTTATTCCTTTTATTTTTATTATTTCTTTTTATTGCCCTGCCTCCTGTCTATACGGTTTATATTCTACCTGACTTTTTTGTCGCACTCCTATACTATAGGGTTTATAAGTATTTATAAATGCGGCAGGCTTCTTATGTTGCGTGCCTGTATCAAGGCGCGTTTTAGACACGCTTAAACTATCAGAAAACCATCAGGGGTGCTTTTCAATGGCAAAGAAGGAGTATAAGAAGGAAGAACATTCAGGGTCAAAGGACACTAAGGCGCCTTCCAAGGAGGCGGATGACAAGAAGGCCAAGGACCAGAAGAAGGCTGACGAAGAGGAGATGATGAAGAAGCTCCCTCCTGAGGTGCAGGAGAAGCTCAAGGAGATCAAGGGCAAGCTGGAGAAGTTCCAGACAGAGGCACTGAAGAAGTTCGAGCATTACATCATGGGCATGGCCCTGATGCCTCCCAGCAAGCAGGGTGAGAAGGTCGATAAGGACAAGATCAACGTGCTTGTGCTGGTTGATGATTCTGATTCGCAGCGCATGACCAAGCAGGAGCTGAAGGACAAGCTCGGCGCGATAATGGTGAAGATGGCGCAGGACATAGACAAGCGCCTGACCCCGCAGACAGTCATCCTGTCTGAGGTGTGGCAGTCATGCTATGACGGCAAGTTCGACCTGCTGCAGCTGTTCGCTATGTGCGCCCCTGTGCATGACACAGGGATGATGTCTGCGCTGAAGATAGGCGAGATACACAAGGAGATGGTGCTGAAGAAGTTCGAGAAGTACATCGTCTCTTATGTGCTGTTCGGCTCCCTCACGAGGGGGCAGGCCACTTCCAAGTCTGACATCGACGTCGCGATAATCGTCGATGATACTGATGTGAAGAAGATGACCCGTGCTGAGCTGAAGGACAAGCTGCGCGCGATCATCATCGGCATGGGGCTTGACGCCGGCGACATGACAGGCATCAAGAACAAGCTGAACATCCAGGTCTACATACTCACTGATTTCTGGGAGTCCATCAAGGAGGCGAACCCGGTCATCTTCACTGTGCTGAGGGATGGCGTGCCGCTGTATGACAGGGGCATGTTCATGCCCTGGAAGCAGCTGCTGAAGATGGGCAAGGTAAAGCCCAGCGCTGAGGCCATCGACATGTTCATGGCTTCAGGAGAGCAGATGGTATCAAGGGTGAAGACAAGGCTGAAGCAGATCGTCGAGACCGAGATATACTGGTCTACCCTCACCCCGACGCAGGCCGCACTGATGCTGTATGGCATACCTCCTCCCACTCCTAAGGAGACTGTGAATCTCGCTGAGGAGATCTTTGTCAAGAAGGAGAAGCTGCTCGAGGAGAAGTACATTGAGACCCTGCGTGACATAAGGAAGTATTACAAGGGCATAGAGCACGGCGAGATAAAGGATGTAACCGGCAAGGAGATAGATGAGCTCCTGGACAAGGCTGACAAGTATCTCAAGAGGCTGAGCAGGCTCTTCACCCAGATAGAGAAGATGAAGGAGGAGGAGTCGATGCTGCAGGTCTATGAGACAGTGGTCACGATAATAAGGGACGTCCTCGTGCTTGAGGGCATAGAGCGTGTCAAGGACATCGAGGTCATAAAGCATTTCGAGACAGAGCTCGTTCACAGGGGAAAGATCCCTGAGAAGTACCTGCGCATGCTTGAGCATGTCGTGAAGGCCAAGAAGGACTATGATGAGAAGAAACTCACCAAGGCGGACATAGAGAACGTGAAGAAGGAGTCGCGTGAGCTGGTCAAGTTTCTTGTGGAGTACATGCAGCGCAAGCGTGGAAGGGAGCTCGAGAGGGCGCGCATCCGCGTGAAGCATGGTGACAGGTATGGCGAGATACTCCTGCTGGAGGACATGGCGTTCATCATCCATGACGTGGACAATGAGGAAAAGGAGATAACCAAGGCGCCCATCAACAAGGACGGCAGCCTGGGCCAGATAACCAAGTCAAGCCTCGAGGAGCTCGAGGTGCACCTGGCGAAGTACTCGATCCCGCCCAAGGTCTTCATCAAGGAGCCTGTCTTCGAGAAGATGAAAGAGATATTCGGCAAGGACGTGGAGATATTGGTGAATTATTGAATTTTACTGATTTAATGCAGAGAACCGCCTGCCGAGTTCTCTGTAAATTATCTTTTTTTTCTCCTTTCCGAGCCTGAAGAGCAATTTGGTTATCATTTGTTCTGAGACTGTGAACAGGTAGTTGGGCTTTATCACGCTGTCTTTTACCGCGCCCTCCTTTTCAGTCAGGGGTATGCCTTTCATCTTGGTGTTGCTTGTTATCCCTGCGATGATGATATTTCCCATCTCTTCGAACAGGACTACTGCCGGCCTGCTCTTTATCTCGAAGGTGTCAGTATACTGCACTTTTGCCAGCACGACGTCCCCTGGCTTATACACTTTCCCAGGCCTCGTCGTCCTTGTTGTCCCACAGCTCTTTCATCTTGGGCTGCTGGACCTTGTGCAGGAATTCATCATACTGGTTCTTTTTCTTCACTGTCTTGAACACCTCTAGCATGTTCTTGATCAGCTCATTGTAGGTCTGGCGCGGATACTCCTTGGAGCGCTTCAGCGACTCTACAAGCGATTTGTCGAGCTGTATTGTGGTAGGAGCCATTATATATCACCTATAGTCAATATATAATAGCTTATATATAAATGTTTCTTAAATGGATATCAATCCGGGCATCTGTGATAAGAAGTGAGACCGTTTAATACACGCAAAGACCAATTCTTGGTCTTTGGTGTCCTAAAATTATTGATAAATCAATAATTTTATGAAATTTGTCGTCGAGAAAAATGTAAGATTTCCGAAGAAAATGGGCGTTTATTGGTTCTCACGCAGGTATTATCTTTATCCCTTTCTCGTCAGGTATTATCATCACTTCCTCATCATCCTTGAATTGGTATTTCTTTACGAGCTCTTTCGGTATCCTGATGCCTAGGCTCATCCCCCACTTGGATATCTTTGCGCGGAAGGTCTTCATGTCCCTGTATTTCCGCGCTACGTCGTGCAGCTGTTTCATGTCGACGATCTCCTCGCCGCACTTACCGCAACTGAAATATCTGTATGTTACACCTTCAGGGGTCTTTGCAGTGAGCTCTTTCATCTCAACTTTGCATTCAGGGCATCTTTTCATTTTAGCCTCATCTTATCTCGATAGTGACTATCTTGATGGTGTCTCCGACGACCTCATCGACGCAGACGACCGTGAACCTTTTGTAGTCCTTGTAAAACCTGATGTTTCTCTTGCCGAACCGCTGCACGCGTCCGCCTTTGAGCGTGGCTTCTATCATGTCAGGGGTCACGCCTCTCTGCAGGGCTCTTATGAATGCGTGCCGCTTGACCTCGAATCTGTATTGGGTTATGTCCATAATATCTATGGATATCAATATGATATCATTTGATATATTTAAACCTTTCGGTCATGATCAGCCCGTCAATGTACGCGGTTATGTCTCCCTTCCTGACAGAAGCGAAGTCCTTTTTGCAGTGTACCATGAACTGTTTTACGCACTGAGCGTAAGTCAATATGGTCTTGTGGCTGAGGCCGCGGCGGAGGGCTTCTCGTTTCAGGGCATACAGCGGATCACTTAGCATGATATCCAAACCTCCTTTCATACTCTTTATGCGTCATCCATTCGAGGATCATGCAGATTGTCTTTTCTTCGTAGAACTTGATGGTATATGTGACTCTCCACCCTGAACGTAAGTCACGTTTCCACAGATTAGTAATCAGATGACGCTTCTTGTAGAACTTCGGCCATATCCTTTTCGGGACCCGTATTCCTGATCCTGGGTCTGACCTCAATGCGTCTAAAGTCATGCATAACTCTTTATGGAGACCTTGTTCTTCGCTCTTGCCGTCTTTGAGCGCCTCGAAGTCTGCCTTCAGCTTTGCCGTAGCGAAGGCTACTGAAATCTGCTTTTTCATCTCACGACAAGGCCTTGAGAAATCAGTCTGCGCACAGTTTTTGGGTCATATGTCCACATGACTATCCCGTCTCTCTTGTCGATGTATATCTTGCCGGACTCTTCAAGGTACTTGATTATCTCCTGGAATGTCTGGTACATCATCTTCTTGGGCAGCCGCTTCCAGAGCTGGTATTTGCCGTATTCCTGGCTGTACTTCTTGATGGTCTTCTCTACCATCTTCACAGAGTCCAGTGTCGGGCTGTGCGCATTCTTCATATTATATAAGTATATATAAGAACTATTATTTAATGCTTTCGGAGCCTCATCAGATCCTCCGGGCAAGAACTGTGTTTCTGCATCCATAAACACCACCTCATGAGATGATAAAAAGCGAAGCAGATTAATAAATTTGTCGTCGAGAAAACCGAAAATGTTCCGCAGCAGATAGAAGCTTTTCAGAAAGAGCCAAACATACCGTAAATCATCCGAAAAACAGCAGTTAGTAGTAACAAAAAACGAACTTATTGACATCAAAAATACCAACCCACAAGCCTTAAGAACTCAGAAAATGCCCATCTTCACCTAAAGACGAAAAAGCACGGTAACTCATCAGCTTTCAGGGCTTGTATCCTGGAATTCCTGAAATGAGTTGTTTGTTTTGGGATGAGTTGGTGTGTTAGCGTAGCCAACTCATTCGGTGTTTATTAAGATCGTTAAACTGGTATTTAAGCCCTTTCCCTGTTTTGCGAAACTGACTCATTATCTGGATTCTTTTGTCATCGACTGGCGGCAGAAGAGGGTCAGTAGCTGCTCTTCTTAAGGTCTAGCTCCTTCCGGATTTTATCATAGTATTTGTGGTTTCCTAGGTGGAATTCTATGTATATTGAATTCTTCACTTTTACGAGAAGTGTCCTGTATTCTGTGTTGCCTATGCTGAACTGGTGGCGGAAGGTGAAAAGTTCGCTCACTGCCCAGTTTTTATATTGCTTCTCTGAGCCGATGAAAATGGGCTGGATTTTCTTTGACACAACCTCGTTGACCCAGGAATATATCTTTCCGGCCTTCGTGTCTGTCAGAATGCTGACGATCTGGTCGAAATTCTTTCCGAGGAATTCTACTTTGTAGTCCTGCGAAACGATCTCTTGAATCCTCTTCCTAAATTCCCGCGGTTCAACCATTGGCAACGCCCTGTGTTATTGAATGCGCCAGTGCACGCAAGAAACCTTGGGCGGGGTACTCCTTGACATCCCTATAATAGCCCGCCTGCGTGTAAAAGAACCTTTTGATGTAGGACTTCTTGGTTCTTTTGCCTATTGTTGCAGGAACATTCTCTTTTATATATCGCAGGACGTCCTTGTAATCCCTGAATTCGAGTATTTTGGCATCAAGTTGGAAGGTGTCCAGGACCTCTCCAGAATTGAAGTATTCGGTGTAGAGTACAAGGAATCGGACGCTCTTGTGGTACTTCTGTTTCTGGTTGAGGACCGCTGGGACCGCTTCATTTATGACGCGCCAGTAGTCCGACATCGTTACCTTGAGTGGCCGCATAGGCAGCATATCCTTCGCTATGCAGCTCTTCATTATTGAATGGCAGAATAAGGAATAAAGGTCGTTGAAATCGATGATTGTAATCCTTGCTTTCTTGTTGTCGACCCTGAACTCCTTCCCGGACCTTGAGATGACAAATATGTCTATGTCCCTGTATTCTTCTTTGTGGAGGAACGAGCCGGTTACGAAGCAGTACCTGGCAGGTATCTGGTCCAGCAGCCTTCCAGCTTCACAGGCCCTTTCCTTGATTATCCTCCTGTCATGAGGGTTGTAGATTATCATTGTATTACTTATTATATACTAATATTTAAATTTTACTACAAAAATGAGTAAATTATATAAAAAAAGTAATAAACTGTGCAGTTTCAGTCGCATTAGAGACTCACCGCTCCAGTTCCTCAAGAGGGCTTTTCACCTCAATCATGGCTGCCGGCTTCATGTGGACGTAGATCATTGACGTATCAGGGGAATTATGTCCAAGGAGGGATTGCACTGCTGTTACAGCATAGCCATTCTCTATGAGGTGGGTCGCGAATGAATGGCGGAGTGTATGGGGGTGCACGTTCTTATCGATCCTGGCTTTTTTTGCAGCCCTTTTGACAATCGCATATACTGTCCTGATGCTCAATCTTCCCCTATGCCCTATAAAGACAGCGTTATCGGTATCCTTGCCTGCGGTAGCGTTCAGGAGGTCATCTTTTAAGCATGCGGGTATGATGAATGGCCGGTCCTTGTTACCCTTGCCCTTCCTGACCCATCCATATCCCTCTTCAAGCTGCAGGTCCCTAATCCTGAGATTTATGACTTCAGAGACCCGAAGCCCCGCACCATAGAGTAGCTTTATCATCAATAGGTGCTTTTTGTTGGTGATGGCACCGAGTAATGCAGTGACCTCTTCCTTTGTCAAGAACTCGGGAAGGCGTTTCCTGTCTGTCTTGGAGTGCCTGATATCGATCCACACCCTCTTCCCAAACACGTTCTCCATCATGAATTTCAATGCCTGGAGATACACGTTGATTGTGCTCCCCGATGCGCCACGCTCAGCCAGAAGGTCAAGATACTCGCGGATGTCCTTCTTTGAATAAAGCCGCACATCCTTGTGGTTGTGGCGGATGAACGCCCTGCAGCAGTCAAGATAAGTGGCGATTGTCCTACTGCTGTACCTGCGCCTGAAAAGCTCTTTTCTCATCTTTTCGATAACATCCATAGAAGATGATTTGTTTTGCGCCTTAATAAATTCTTCCAACAAAAATCCGGAACTTTTCCGACGACACCACCATCAAATAGGGCCGGAAAATCATAAACGAAATCCCGCAATCAACCACTACAAGCCCCGAAACCCAAATAACCCCAATAATATGCCTATGAACTGTTAGTTGTAATATTACTCCTTCGCCTTTCGGCTCAGTCCGTCATACCAAAGTTTTATTGTCTCGTGGCGGCTTTTTCAAAGCCTACTCAACATAAAACTTTGCCCTTCAAAGAAGGGTACGAACTAACAAATGTTAGTT
>JAHJSS010000020.1 GCA_018830225.1 Nanobdellota archaeon | reverse complement strand
TTGACCCCATTAACGAACTGATTTGTTGTCAAAATCAAGCAATAACCTGATTCTTGTTGAGAAAAAAGCAGAAATCTTAGCTTCTGTCAAACGCAGTTTTTCAGTGAAATAATTAAGAAACTGTCAAACTTGGGTTGTATTTAAATATTGTCAAATCCTAAGAAGCACGAAGACAATATTGCCCCATAAATACGTGACCACAAACGCGATAAGGAAGCTGGGAACAAAAGGTATGCCATACTTTATCAGGACCCTCTTCACCTTGCCCTGCTTCTTCAGGCGGATGAGCTTCCTTATCTGGGACATCTCAAGGCCAAGGTCCTTGGGGCCGCAGATGCGCTTCTTGCCCACAACAACATCCTCCACAACCCAGTCACCCTCAGTCAGCTTCTCAGGCTCGACCCATTTTATCATCGAAGAGCCCTCAACAGCCTTCAGGTAGGTGAAGACATAGAAAGACATGAGGACAATGCCCGCGAGCACCACAACAGGCACTCTCACGTAGTAAGGCAGGAAAGCAGAGACGACCAGCAGCAGCACAGTGCCGATCCAGACAAGCCATTTCTCCTTCTTCTTCTCAGAAAACCGCCTGTTGAACTCCTTTGCAAACGCCTTGAGGTTCGCAACAGCAAGGTAGACGCTGAACAGCAGGCCGAACAGGGCGCCGAACACCACGATGTTTATGATGAAGCCTATCATGAATGAGTCAATGCTCAGCTCAAGCCCGAGCAGGGCGCCGAGGCCCATCACCATCTTGGAATCTCCGCCACCCCACTGGCCGGCGTAGAACATAACCAACGCTATGATGAAGAAGGCGCCGAAGCCCAGCAGGCCATGGATTATGTAATCTGCATCCTGGTATGTTATCGAGAATATCAGCCTCAGCCCGAAGCCCACAAAGATGAGCCCGTAGTTGAGCCAGTCAGGCACCTCCCTGACCTTGAAATCAGTATACGAGCCTATCAGGAGCGCGATAAAGACGATCATGAGGAGTATAGTTTCCGCGACCATACAGAGCACCAAAACAATAAAGTATATAAATAATGGTGTTATTATTGGCGAATAGAAAAAACTCAGAAAATCTGACAGGGGGTCATTTCTTGCTAGAATTCATAGCCAACCAGCTCAAGAAGAAAGGAGTCAATCCTGAGAAGGCAAAGATGCCGAAACATATAGCTATGTCAGTCGGAGGGCTGGGAAGATGGTCGAAGAAGACAGGCGAAGACCTCAAGGAAGCGCACAAGAAAGCGCTCAAGAAAGTAGAGGAGATAATAAGATACCAGCCTGCATTCGACATACCAATAATAACTCTCTATCTGATAAACTCAAAGATCAGCCAGGCAAAGGACTTCACAGAGACAATGGACGCCCTCTCAGAGTTCTTCAAGGAACTGACCCAGAACCAGGACATATTCAGGCACAAGATAAAAGTGTCCATACTCGGAAAGTGGTACGACCTGCCCAGCAGGGTGGTCGAGCCCATGAAGAGGATAATAGACGAGACAAAGGACTACGACAGCTTCTTCCTCAACCTGTGCATAAACTACGACGGACAGGAAGAGATAGTCGACGCGTGCAGGATAATAGTAAGGAAAGCGATGCTCGAGAAGATGGACGTGGACACCATAGACACGGAGATGATAAAGGACAACATATACTCATCATACTTCCTGCCGCCGGACCTCATGGTAAAGACAGGCACTGGCAAGAGGCTGCACGGGTTCCTGCTCTGGGACTCATCGCACGCGCTGGTCTATTTCTCAGGCGTGCTCTGGATAGAG
This sequence comes from Nanobdellota archaeon, assembly GCA_018830225.1. Taxonomy (GTDB): domain Archaea; phylum Nanobdellota; class Nanobdellia; order Woesearchaeales; family UBA11576; genus JABMQF01. Next base: position 4,554 of record JAHJSS010000020.1, on the reverse strand, counting down.
TTCAAGGAGAAGGACTTCATCAAGGCATTGAGGTATTATCAGGAGAACAAGAACAGGGTGTGACGACAACATAATCCAGGAGGAGGTAACCCAGATGGACATATTGACAGGCATTCTGAAGAAAGCGCAAGAGAGCTATACCTACGCAATGAGCTCAGCAGCAGAGCTGGCAGACCTGCTCGCGTGCGAGGCAAAAGATGCACGAGAGAGGGTCACCGCAGAGGTGAAAGAGAGGATCGGGGGCGCAGAGGAGATGATGCTTGGCTACATAGAGACAAGGGATGCTGCTGACGCGCTCAGGAGATACAGCGACACGTCCGGCGAGAGGATGGTCTTCACTGCAGACCACAGCATCATAAGGGCATACGCTGCAAAATACACTGCGCAGATGGCAGACAGGCCTGACTTCAACAGAGGCATGGAGCTCTACCAGAGGATACACCCATTCGACAACCTGTTCGTGTCAAAGGTGTGCGACAGCCTCGACCCGCGGTGCAGCAGAGCATGGGTCGGGCCGACAATAGTGGTTCCGGAAGTTGCAAAGGGCTGAGACAGAGCTCTGTCCGGATACTCGTTCACACTCGGGCAGCGCCAGGTTCGGCTTAGCGCAAATGATTCCGCAAGCGCTGCCTCCCCGTAAGGGACAACCCCCGCAACGCGCTTGATTCATAATACTCTAGAAGCCTCACGAAAGGCGCTGCCTACTCTCCAGACAGAGCCTGAGACAGCATAACATTTATAAACAAAACCTGCTGGTATCTGCTGCATGAAAAAGAGGTCAATCTTTTTGCTGCTCGCAGTCATGCTACTTCTTACAGGATGCTTCGCAGAGAGCAACATAGTCAAGAGCGTCGAGGACATAGACCAGTCCACAAGGATAATCACCTACACAGAGACCAGAGAAGAGGTCAACTACAGCGCATCAGAGCTGGAATACATCAAGGACGGCCAGAAATACACTGTCTGGTTCAGCCAGAACCTCCGACCATCACTCGACTGGCTCAGGACACACTCAAAGCCGAGCGACAAGGTGCTCACGTGGTGGGACAACGGCCACCTAATGAGAGGATACGTGAGAAGAGAGCCGATAGTCTACACCCCCAGCTACGACCTGCTCGAGACAGTCGCAGGAGGAAAATGGGACGAGGACGAGCTCGGGCCGTTCTCAAGCAAAGAAGACCTCACCAATGTCGCATACGCGCTGCTCGCAGACAGCCCGACGATAACGCAGGGCAAAATGAAGAGATACGGGGCGAGATGGGTCTATGTCTTGAAGATGGACCAGCAGAAGATAGCAGGCATGACCATGCTCCTCGGAGAGGACATCAGCAACTACCTTGACGACCTCAACGAGCCGAAAGCGACAGTCAGGCAGAAGGTCCTATTCAAGATGGCAGACGGCTGGCCGGTCAAAGGGTTCGCCATGAGATACGAGGACGATTATGCCTATGTGTACGAGCTGGCGGAGTGATCAGAAGGATACGGCGCATCACCGAACCTTGCCTTCATCTCGCAATAACACTCCCTGACCTTGAGCTCAATCTCACTCAAGAACTCATCTGAAGAAGCGCTCCTGATTACCTCAATGGAATTCTCTGCGTGGCTGACAGAAGACTCACCTATGGGCACTATGCCAGAAACCGCGTAGACACCGCGCTCAGGCGCAATCTCCTCGACGATCCTCGCCACAGCAATCCAGCCGGATTTGGGCCCCCTGCAGGTGTTGACCGTCACCTCGAGGCTCTCTTTCTCCTCATAAGTATGGAAAGTGGCATCTGACTCGCCTATGACAAATACACCTGTATAGCCCTCACCCTTATCATTGCTGAAAGGATGAAAATTCTCGCTGACGATATCATAACGCTCTTCAAGAAGCGCCCGCCTGACCAAAGACATCAATCTAGAAACATCACGATACCAGATAGGGTTGACACCATAGCATACGAACTGTACGCTATTCCCCTCATCGCTTGGCTGGTAAGACATCTTATTATATCTAAAATAAAACCCAACCCTCCTTCTGGTTCTCACAGATGGCTGCAGAAGCGCAGCTAGAAGCGGAAACTACAAGAAAAACAGGCCATACCCCCGAACAAAAATGCCTAGATATGTATGTCGAACCTCCGCAAATAGTGGTATGCTGGGAGAAAGCGTTAGTATTTAAAGGTTTCTTTATAGAGCCTTTAAACGCTGAATATGAACGATAAAACGGGTGAGGTTTTCGGGAAAAAGGGTATTTTGCACAGGGCCAGCGCCACGCCAAAACCTGCTTGATGAGGCAGTGGCACGCGAGGCTCGTCGCTCAGTGTTATTGTTCATATCTGACATCCCCGTAAGGGACAACCCCCTGTCAGATGCACACATTCTCCAGAAGGCTCCTCGCAGTGTTCGCGGTGCCACTGCCTCTTTAGAAGAAACTTTTTAAACACATGCTGTTTTGCATTGTCTTATGGAGATAGACCACATCATACGCAGGCACGCGCTCAAGAACGCGCTGGACTACAAAGGCAAGGCAAACCCAAAAGCCCTCCTGGGCAAGATACTCGGAGAGCACGCAGACTGGCGCGAGAAAAGGGCAGAGCTCGCGAAGAAGATAGATATCATAGTCAACGAAGTCAACAAGCTCAGCATCAAGGAGCAGAAGGAGGCGCTCGAGCAGGAAGCTCCAGAGATGCTGGAGAAGAAAGAGAAGAAAGAGAGGGACATATTCGCATTCCTCGGGATAAATGAAGGAGAAAATGTAGTAACCGCATTCCCTCCAGGCCCGGAGAAGTACCCTCATATAGGCCACGCGAAAAGCCTCCACCTGAACCACGAGCTCGCGAAGAGATACTGCGGGAAGTTCATACTAAGGTTCGAGGACACCAACCCAAAGCTCGTGCAAGGCATATTCTATGACATAATGCAGGAGAACTTCACCTGGCTCGGCGTGAAGTGGGACGAACTCACCTACGCATCAGACCACATGGACCTGTTCTACTCCCTGTGCGAGAAAGCGATCACAGCAGGCAACGCATATGTGTGCAGCTGCGACGCAGAAAAGATAAAGCTGTCAAGGGAGAAAGGGAAGGCATGCGAATGCAGGGACCGTAGCGCAGAAGAGAACATGGAGCTGTGGAAGAACATGCCAAAACTTCCGGAAGGCCATGCCATAGTCAGGCTCAAGATAGACCTCAAGCACCAGAACACGACCATGCGCGACCCGACGACATTCAGGATACTCGACCAGCCCCACGCAAGGCACGGCAAGAAGTACAGGGTGTGGCCCAACTATGACTGGCAGAACGCGATCATAGACAGCGAGACAGGAGTCACGCACCGCATAAGGAGCAAGGAGTTCGAGCTCCGCAGCGAGCTCCAGAGGCACATCCAATCGACACTCGGACTGCGCGAGACCTCAACGTATGAGATAGGACGATTCAACATGGTCGGCGTTGAGAGCAGCGGACGAGCAATACGTGAGAAAGTCGAGAAAGGCGAACTCATCGGATGGGACGACCCCACACTGACGACCATCGTGGCATTGCGACGCAGAGGCTTCAGGCCGGAAGCGATAAAGAGCTTTGTCATATCCACAGGGATATCGAAGGCAGAGGCCACGCTCACATGGGATGACCTCATAATCCACAACAAAAGGCTTCTCGACGCAGAAGCGGACAGGCACTCATTTGTCAGAGACCCTGTAGAGCTGTGGGTGAAAGGCGCGCCGAAACAGGATGTCGAGCTCAACCTACACCCTACGCACAGGAAAGGCGGCAGGAAGTTCGAGACATACGACCTGTTCTACGTGACGAAAGAAGACTCCGACATGATGGAAGAGGGGAAGATGTACAGGCTCATGGACTGCCTCAACTTCAGGAAACAGAAAGACGGGTTCGAGTTCGATTCGCTCGAAGTAGACAAGTACAAGAAGCACGGGGAGAAGATAATCCACTGGCTGCCGAAGTCAGACAAGCTCATCGATGTCGAGGTCATGATGCCTGACAAGACAGTTATAACAGGGCTCGCGGAAAGGGGCGTCGGCAACGTGAAAGAAGGCGAAGTGGTGCAGTTCGAACGCTTCGGGTTCTGCAGGCTGGACAAGATAGGCAAAACCAACACCGGCGACGTAAAGATTGTGTTCTGGTACACGCACAACTGAAACCAAAACCGAAATTCTGACATGTCCTGTCCCAAGACCCTGTCTCGCACAGCCACTACCGCGCTCGCTCTGATTCTCTTCCTGCTTATCTTTGCTGAACTGCGATATCCCTCGCTCCTTTTGCCTAAAGCTCGCTAGGCGGTAGTGGCGGAAAGCGATTCATACAAAACCGAAATTCTGACAAAAAGCTTTAAATAGACGGAAAACAAGTATATGTGTGAGAAAATGGAAACAATATTCCCGTGCGGAGCGAAAGGAAGGGCAGAGTTCTGCCCAGGCGTGTGCCAATACGGCAAGTTCTGCAAACTGGTGAAGGACGCAGCCAAGAAAAAGCCAGCGCCGGAAGAAGACGACATAGAAAACATCCTTCCAGACAATAGACCAGAGAAGAAACCCCCTGTGCAGTTCTACTA
>JAHJSS010000019.1 GCA_018830225.1 Nanobdellota archaeon | reverse complement strand
GCCCTGCCTGCTTAAACAACCGCTTAACTTTATTAACCAGCTTTTTTTCCTTCCTCATGGTGGAGGTGCCTCTCCACCCCCTCATTAGGTCCTCACGGGCCTTTGAGGGTTATAAACATTACGGAGATTTTCTACAGAGCCGTGTGAAGGGTGCTGTCAAGTTAAGTGTCATGACACCTAGCGAGCTGAGTGCAAAATAGGCGCTAAATATCGCAGTTCAGCAAAAATAGGCAGAAAGAGAATCGCAGCGAGCGCGGCATGACACCCTTTTTGAATTTACCCGTGTGAAGCGCTGTTTAGAAAGTGTGATGTCAAAAGCGGCAGGGGACCACCGGTCTTTGACCGGTGGCATGTTCGCTTCGCTTACCCCCGCCGCCTTTTGAGCATCATAAAAACCCGCGGTTTTTAGGACACCAAAAATCCCACAGGATTTTTAAGTGTGCTCAGCATACCGCCACTAACCACCAATCACAGATTGGGGGTATGCTGACATATTAAGTGCAATCATTTATTTTTCAATCAGAAGAGATTCTCATGCCTCTTGAACGGTATTCCACGAGAAATTCCCTTGAGGTATCATCGTACATCTGGATGTACCCTGCCAGGAGATGGTGTTCCTTCTTCAGCTCTTTGATTTTTTGCGATGCACGTATCCTGCCTAACACCGCACCGATGTTGACTCCTAAGCACAGCCCGATGAATCCGCCAAAGACATACATTGAATTGTCTCCTGTTTCTAAAGAATCGTTTGTTAACGCATTCACTATATACACGATGCCTGCGCCGACGGCTGCGCCCGCGGTCCCTATTGCCATACCTGCACCCATATAGCGTTCTGCGATTCCGTCTATCTGGTCTGTGATTTCTGTGCCGAGCACTTGTCGCAGGTTTTCTAGTTTGGAGGTCAGGTCGTCCATCTTTTCGAACATATCGTCACCCAGAGTTGCATCTACACTGTTAGTTTAGGTGGATGAAGAGAACAATGTGAAAAGATTACTTCTTTACCTCTATTGGCTTCATCTGCTTCCATTCTGTCTCGAACATCTGCTTGAGAGCAGTTGCGAAGAATGGTGTGTTCACCCAGACACCTGAATCGTATGTCGGGTGCACTTCAGAATCGTCCAGAAGCATGAATGTTATCTGCTTGCCGTCAACTATGCAGAACCTTCCTTTTATGTCAGAGACGTGCCTTATCTCTGCGAAGTTCTTAAGGTCCTTAACTGCCTTCTCTGCCTCCTTTGTGAGAGGCGCTGCAATCCTGATCTTGATCTTCCTCTCCTTTGCCTTCTGTATTATGGACTTCAATGCCTCTGCCTTCCTTATGAGCCCTTCGCTCGTGGTCATTATATCTATGGACTGCTCTGCGGACTTCAGCATCGACTCGAGATGGTTGTATAGGTTGCTCCTGCCCTTCAACGCACCTGACAGGTCTGTCGGCTCGACGAGCTCGACACCCTGAGAATGTAGTAATGAGAGTTCTGTGAGGATCTCGCTGTCTTTGAGTTTCTCGAGGATGTTTGTCTGGCTTTGAGCCTCATCGACAACCTTTTTCTTCACCCTTTCAAGGACTTCTTCAGGAGGGACAGCGATGTACTTGATCGGCTTGCCCAGTTTCATTATGATGAAGCCTTTCTTTTCAAGGCTTTCAAGAACATCATAGCTTCGGGATCTTGGGACATTTGCGATGTCTGAGAGCTCCCCTGCAGTTGAGATGCCTCGTGAAAGAAGCGCGGTCCACAACTTGCTTTCGTAAGTGTTGAGGCCGAAGTCTTTTAGCTTGTTTAAAAAGTCTTTCTGGACAATCATAGTATATCAACCTTTGTTTGAGTTGAAAACGTCTAAAAACCTCTGTTTTTGCTTGAAAAGGACAAATTTGAATTTTTAAATGTTTAAATTGAATAAAACACCGCAATAAGAGCTTAAAACCATTATAAAAGCCCCTAGACGTCTTATACAACTGAAATCTCTTTTTCCAGGTCGTTTTAAACCGACCGAACCACCCTAAAATTTACTATTGTAGAGGTATAACCACTATATAAAGGTTTCGTTGTTTTTGCTATTTTACAGTAGCAAAAGAAATTAGCTGTATCTTATATCGAAATAGCCTTCCTCTTCTGAATCATCGACATCCTCGTAATTAAGCTCTGTGTTCTCGACTTTCGCGAATATGGGTCCTCTCTTGCACAATATTATATAGTCATTCAACTTCTTCTCTTCACCCTGCGCAACTATCTCCAGGCAGCCGTTCTTGAGGTTCTTGGCGTATCCTACTATCCCTAGCTTGTTGGCGTTCTGCTTGGCGAAGTCCCTGAAGAACACTCCCTGGACCTTTCCCTTGATCACCATCCTCACGCGCTTGATCACCATTCCAGTGCATCCCCCTGCTTTGTCCTGCTCATCCTTATTGCGGAATTGGGCAGCTCTATCACATATTTAGACCTTTTGCTGCTGTTGTATACATGGAATGGCCTGAACCCCTCCTTGAGGTCCACAACCTGCTTTTTCTCGTCGAGAAATATGACATCTATAGGATATAACACAAAGAACATGTGAAGGCTCTGCGGCCTTGGGCTGCTGAAAACGAAAAGCAATGCGTTTTTCTTGACCTCGTTCTCATTGGTGAACATCAGCCCTTTTGCCTTTGATGCCGCTGATCTGCACAGCCTGAACTCCTTGGCGACCGTTGTTTTTCTGGTCTTGTTCAGTATCGCCATTTTTGTTGTCACCTTTTCCAACGAACACTCTTAATATAAAAATCTTTTTATAAATAGCATTTTTTGAAAACGTCTGTAGGTGCTGAATTATGGCACAAAAACACAGTTTCCATGAGAAATAAAGGGGGCATCGCCTTTATAAAAAATAGTTTCTCAAATATATATTTTGTAATAATAGTATTTATAAAGGATGAGTGTTTTTTTATTTAAATAGTTTATATTTGCTTTATAAACTGGTGGGGGGTTAAAAATGACTAAAAAGGACATTAGAGTTGTTAATATCGTTGTTTCCTCCTCTTTAGGGCACGACATCCCTTTAGAGAAGATGGCGGCAACGCTTTCCAACACAGAATACAATCCTGAGCAGTTTCCCGGCTTGGTTATACGAATAAAGGAGCCAAAGACCTCGGCTTTGATTTTCAATTCTGGCAAGATAGTCTGCACAGGGGCCAGGACATTGGATGATGTCCAGAAGTCCATTAAGCAGATAATCAAGAGCCTTGAGAAGATCAACATAAAGATAACGATAGAGCCTAAAGTGACTGTACAGAACATTGTGGCTGCTGGCAGTGTCGGCATGGACCTCAACCTGAACGTCCTTGCCATGAAGCTGCAGAACACCGAGTACGAGCCTGAACAGTTCCCAGGTCTTGTCTATAAGATCAATGTGGAACCTAAGGGTGAGAAGGTGTTCAAAGCTACATTCCTGCTGTTCTCTAACGGCAAGGTTGTCTGCACAGGCACCAAGTCAGAGCATCAGGTGCATCAGGCATTGGATGCGTTGATCGAGAACCTCAAGAAGGTCAAGTAATCTTTTGATTTTTATTAAATATTCTTTTTATCAGCCGGCAAATCTCGCCGGAAATCTTTTGGTTTTTAGGGGGAAAATTTTTTTAAGGGGGAATGCGGATAATAGTCATACTTACGGACATATTTTGCATTGATCGTTCAAAAAAAGGGATAAAATGGATGTATCAGAACAGATAAAGAGGTTTGAGCACTTCATCGAGCAGGACTACCATGTTCAGCTTCTTGAGGCAGTTAGTCTCGGAAATAATTTCATGGTCATTGACTTCGTCGATCTTTCTAAGTTCGATCCTGAGCTCGCAGATCTTCTCCTCGACCAGCCTGAGGAGGTCATGAAGGCGTTCGAGATTGCCATCAAGAACCTTGATGTCCCTGAATCAGTGACCAGGTTCTTTGTCCGTTTCAAGAACATCCCTAAGAGCCAGGAGATAAAGATAAGGGACATAAGGAGCCTGAACATAGACAGGCTGATCTGCCTCAATGGTCTTGTCCGTCAGAAGTCTGATGTCAGGCCTCAGGTGACGACTGCGAGGTTCGAGTGCCCCAGCTGCGGCAATATCATGTCTGTCATCCAGCTTGAGGCCAAGTTCAAGGAGCCGAGCAGGTGCGGGTGCGGCAGGAAGGGCAAGTTCAGGCTGGTATCTAAGGAGCTTGTCGATGCTCAGAAGATTGTCCTTGAGGAGATTCCTGAGAATCTTGAGGGTGGTGACCAGCCGAAGAGGATTGACATCTTCCTGAAGAACGACCTCGTCTCTACTCTGAGCGACAAGAAGACCAACCCCGGGACAAAGGTGCATGTCGTCGGCCAGGTTAAGGAGGTTCCCATCCCTTCGAAGGATGGCGGAAAGCTTGTTAGGTTTGACCTCATGATAGACTCGAATTTTGTGGAGCCTCTGGAGGAGAGCTTCGGCGACATAACTATCAAAGAAGAAGAGGAGAAGAAGATAATTGAGCTCTCGAGGGACCCGAAGATACTCAACAAGCTGGTGAATTCCATGGCTCCGTCGATATACGGCCATGACAAGGTCAAGGAGGCTATAATCCTCCAGCTTCTTGGAGGTGTGCGGAAGGTGCGGACCGATGGGGTTGTCACTAGGGGTGACATGCACATCCTTCTTGTGGGCGACCCGGGCGCAGGGAAGTGCTTGCATAAGGACTCCAAATTGGTTTTATCCGACGGCTCAATTGTCAGAGTAGGTGAACTTGTTGATTGTAGGATGGGTAAGCTGCTAGGAGACGGGGGCTATGCCTGTTCTGACCCTTTCAATGTAGTTTCATTTGATGAGAATGCAAAAGCGGGTTCTAATACATCTAGGGTTGTATGGAGGCGGAAGGAAGATAGGCTTCTGAAGATTAGGACCAAGACAGGTAACAGCATTGTCGTCACTAAGAACCATCCTTTCTTTACGGCAAATAATGGTTTTATTGTGCCTAAGGCTGCAGAGGAGATGAAGGAAGGTGATTTCATAGCGTCTCCTTCAAAGATAGTCACTCAGAGCGCTATGCAGCCGTGTCCGACGGACTTTTTGAGGTCGAGGGGGGGTAGTAAGGTCAGCATCAGGATACCTCACCACATCGACGGGGAGATTGCTAGGGTGTTGGGCTATCTTGTTGGTGACGGCTGGCTCAGGCTTAAGGAGAAAGGGGCATTCGTCTCTCTTACCAACAACAATGAGGCGGTTCTGTCTGACTTCAAGAGGATTCTTGAGGATAAGTTTGGTGTTCGCGTTACGCGCAGGCGCCCGCATTCAGGGAAGAGCGCTGAAGAGGCTTACACGACGAGTATAGAGTTTGCTCGTCTCCTGGAGAAGATCGACAGCAGGCTGTACTTGAAATCTGCTGGAAAAACAATTCCTCAAGCAGTGAACAGGTCTCCTGAGTTTGTGATGCGGGAGTTTTTGAGGGCGCTGTTCGAGTGTGATGCGCATGTCAGGAAAGGGCGTCGGCAGATAGAGCTCGTTTCAAAGAGCAGGGATCTTATTGAGGATGTGAAGATTGCGCTGCTTCGTTTCGGGGTTATATCCACCCTGTCGCAGAAGAGGAAGTGCGCCACCAACACAGCCGCGAAGATTGTCAGGGATTACTACGAACTGCGTATTTCTGGTGTGGATGTTATTGCATATGGCCAGAAGATAGGATTCTTCTCTAAAGATAAGACGGGCCAGCTGGATGCAGTCATGGCTATGGATAGGGTGTTTAACACCAACATAAGGGTGGTTCCGGGGTTGAAGGAAATCCTGCGTTTCGTACGTCTCAAGCATGGTCTTTCACAGTTCGATTTCGGAATATCCCGTTCGAGTTATCAGCATTACGAAAAAGGTGACAGGAACCCTTCCTTCGGCCATTTAAAGCAGATTGTGGATGAAATGGATTCACGCAGCATAGATGGCTTTGAGATTGGACTGCTTAAGGGAGCTGCCGAGAGCGATGTTTTCTGGGATGCTGTGGCGAGCAAGGAAGAGATTGATAATGACGGCGAATACGTCTATGATATTCAGGTGGACAATACTCACAACTTTGTCTCTAATGCTATAATTGTCCATAACTCTCAGCTTATCAAGCGTGCTCAGCTCATCGCCCCTAAGTCGAGGTACGTGTCCGGCAAGGGTGCTTCAGGTGCAGGCCTTACTGCTGCTGTAGTTAGGGATGAGTTCCTCCGCGGCTGGGCTTTGGAGGCAGGAGCGCTGGTCCTTGCCAATAAGGGGTTCTGCATGATTGATGAGATGGACAAGATGAGCAAGGAGGATAGGGATGCGATGCACGAAGCGCTTGAGCAGCAGACAGTCTCTATCTCTAAGGCCAATATCCAGGCCACTCTTCGGTGCGAGACCACTGTCCTTGCGGCAGCCAACCCTAAGTGGGGCAGGTTCGATCCTTACGAGATCCTTGGCAAGCAGATTGATCTTCCTCCCGCGCTCATCAGCAGGTTCGATCTTATTTTTCCTATAAGGGATTTGCCGAACAGGGAGCACGATGAGAAGCTTGCAGGCTTTGTCCTGAATCTCCACCAGACCAGCGATGCAGGTACGTGCGACATTGAGACTGACATGCTCAGGAAGTACATAGCCTATGCGCGGAGGAACTGTGTGCCGAAGCTTACCGACGGTGCTATGGAGGAAATAAAAGCATATTATGTTAAGATGCGCGGTTCTGGCGGTGAGGAAGGCGGCATCAAGGCAATCCCTATCACTGCGAGGCAGCTTGAGGGGCTTGTGAGGCTTGCTGAAGCGTCGGCCAGGTCAAGGCTTTCTGACAAGGTCACCAAGAGGGACTCGAGGAAGGCTATTGAGCTGCTTCATTTCTGCATGTCGCAGATCGGCATCGACCCTGACACCGGGAAGATTGATGTTGACGTGCTCACGACGGGCGTATCATCCTCTGCAAGGAGCCATATCATCGTGATAAAGGAGGTCATAAATGACCTGGAGAACAAGATAGGCAAGACCATCCCTGTAGAGGATGTCATCAGGGAATCACAGGATAAGGGAGTCTCTGCAGACAAGGCAGAGGAGGTCATCGAAAAGCTGAAGAGGGCTGGAGACATCTTCGAGCCGAAAAGAGGATTCATCCAGAAGATTTAGAGTTCTAGGAGTCGTTTTGTGTCTTTCAATCAATAAAATTTATATATACTCCTTATAAACGAAAAGATATGCAAAAAAGAGGTTGGTTTTACGTCCGTACTGTCTGCATGTTCTTGATTTACCTGTTGATAATGCCTGTGCTGCATAGCGCAAACGTTTTTGCTGAGTTTTTTGCTGACATCCATGGCTATGATGGTGTTGAAGGATTCCGCAGGCAGTCGGAGGATGTCACGATAATCAATGCTTCTGCTTTTATCACTGGTGAGACAATTGGTGCTTCTCAGGTCAAGCTGATATCTGACCCTACCAGGCGTTTCGAGTGCAGCGAGCCGGACATCAGCTCGCCAGTCTCATGTAAGATGACTATCCCTGGAGAGCTGCCTCCCGGCCCTAAGCTCTACGAGGTCCAGCTGTTCCATGCTGACATGACCGAGGCAGCGCCAAAAATCCCATTGACGATTTATGTTGATAACCTGCCCCCGACAATCCATTCTTTTGAGCTGATGAGGAACGGCTCTGATGTCATGGCGAAGTTCCAGGTCTCTGACCGTGCTTGTGAGGCCTGCTCCCCAGGGGTTTGCTCAGGGATCAGCAGGGTAGATTTCCTCCTGAACTATGTGAAGGTCGGAGGGTTTGTGCCTGAGAACCACACCTGCCTTGTCTCACTGAACAGCACAAAGCTTGATATTGTTCCTGCGCCAGGCACAGCCTCGAAGACCATCTGCATCGACGTAAATGACAATCTCAACCAGAAATCATCCCTCTGCAGGGATATTGTCATGGATTTCTCCCCGCCCCAGCTAATCAACGCCAGTCTGTGGCTGGGCAATTTTCCATTGAAGTACACCAAAGGCGAGCCTATAGGCAATGTGCAGCTCAAGGCTTATTTCTCAGATGATTCTGAACTGAACATCAGCTCGATTGTCGCTGATTTCTCTGCGCTAAATTCAAGGCCTGAGTTCAGCAGTTTCTACAAGAACATCGACGTGACAAGGGCAAGGGCAGAGCCTTTCAGGGTTAATTGCACAAACATCTCAAAGGGCACCTATGTCTGTACCTGGAGCGGTCTCCTGGTTCTCCTGCCATCAGCAGCAACTCCAGAGATAAGGATTTCCGCTTCTGATAATCTGAGCAACATCATGAATGCCTCGTATACCATCCCCATCATCTTTGACAACACAAAGCCGTTTATCAGCTCTATCCGCTCAGGGATTGCTGACGACCGCGGCCGTTACTGGGTCGGTACTGGGAATAACACGATATACGTGGACATAACTGAGGAGGGCTCTGGCTTCTATGACAAGAAGCTTTTCCTTGACTTCAGCAGCTTCGGCCCTCAGCCTCTCGCAGGCAACAAGGTCATTCTTGGTCCTAACAACTGTTCAGAGGGCTGGACCTGCGTCTATGACTTTGTGAATGTCAAGAGGGAGCATGCCAGCGGAGATTCTCTTCCTGTCTCTGTAGTGATAGGCAGCGTTGATGACGCGAACAATGGTGTCGAGGGTGTGACCTCGACAGGCTTCTATTATGACGCAGAGGCTCCGCAGATAATCGGCATCCAGAACTCCAGCATCTGTCCGACAGCCCCAGACTCGATAGACATCACCATCAATGTTTCTGAGCGTTATTCAGGAGGGGTCAGGATGGAGGTGTCTGCCCCTGACCTTAGCTCCAATGTTTTTCCTATGAGGTTTGATTGCGAAGAGACTAGCACAGCAGGCATCTGGACCTGCGACGTGTCCATCGACAATCTTGTGACTTATTATGTCGACGGCGAGATAAACGTGACTTTTGAGGACAGGGCAGGCAACCGCAACACCACCACGCTGAAGCAGGAGGTCTGCGAGGCTGCTCCAGGCACTCCGCCGAATGTGGTTAGGCAGGTCAGAAGCGTGAATCTTTTCCCCGCAGAGGGTATTGACAGGCAGGTCGCTGGTAAGATACCTTATCCTGTTTTCTGGCAGCCAAACCCTAAATTTGACTCTGGTGCTGGCTCAATCCAGGACATAAAGGTAGACAGTTGCACTGTTTCTGGTGGAGAGGTAAGCGATGCCAGGATAGTCACGCCATTGAACATGGAGAATCCTTTGTTCAGCTTTAAGATAAGTTTACCGACTGAGATGCTGTCAGTGGCTAATGCGTCTGCTGTAACAGATTCTGTCGAGGTCTCTTGCCAGCTGAGCATGATTGTCCGCGCAGGCACGAAAGTGTATCAACAGCCGGAGATAGAAGTTGTGGAGTTTGAGGTTCCACTGCACAACACGTTATTCGGTGAGCTGGACAAGACCATGAAATCAAAGATGAGTGATATTGAAACGGCTATATCCGACAAGGAATCAGAGATAGACTCGTTGCAGGGCTGGATTGATTTTGCCGGCTGGTGGTGTACAATATCAGAGCTGGTCATGGAAATCATAGCTGTGATGCAGGTATTGAAGACGGTGCTTTATCTTCTTGGCTTGTTGGTTTGGGGGATACTTTCCGCAGTGGGCGATGCAGATGCGAAGAGCAAAGGAGGGGGGGTGTTCATGTCCGCTTGCAAGTGGATTGATTATCTTACAACCACCTTCGTCACCAACCTCTGGCAAGTGGACTCGTTGCCGAAAACTTCGTTTCTGTCGCCAGGATATTATAACAAGATATTCTGTGCTTTCGCCACCTGCCGGTTCACAGAGACCAACAATTTCATAGAGCTTTTCGCCCATATCGGAAGGACGGATGGGGGCACATACTCGCAGCAGGTTGACGGAGTGAATAATGAGGGTCAACGGAATGATTTTTCAAGAGATAACACAAATGTCGATGTTGATGCCGGCGATGCGTGGGCTACCATTGTCTGGGCGGGAGACAACAAGTTCTCAGCGTACCGTAGCTATCCCATTGCGAAGTATTCGTTGTGCGGTCCAGGAAAATTATACGGTAAAAAGAAAGAGCGGCAGATACTTTGCATGTACCGTAACTGTTACCGGGATCTTGTCGCGGCAGGGTTTGCTCCTGAGATATGCGACCGCCTGTACGCAGGCAGGGAGTGCTTGTATGTTGATGGTGCGGTCTACAGGGTTGTCGACGGCGCAGTTGTGCAGAGGATCTTTGCAGGAATACTTGAGTGGCTGCTAAACCAGGTCGCCACCTCAGCGCTTTCGTATGCCATGCGTGACGTGATGAATTGTGGATATCCTCGTAGTTTGAAGGATATAAAGGATGCTTACACCTGGGATAAGATGCAGTGCGGCATAGGCGACATAGAACCAGAAGAGATTTGGAAAGCAGTGTCCTTAGATATGGGCTGGTATGCAGTGCTTTGCGGACTGACTGCCATGACCACCATTTATATTGATATAGGTGATTGGTTCTCAGCTGACGACCTTAAGAATAAGTACAATCCGACATTGGGGGATCCTGACTACTGTTCGATGTGATCAATATGCGGAGATTAATCATATTATTCGGAACTGTCTTGTTGATTGTGGCACTCTCAGGCATGGCAGCTGGTACCGAGTGGACGGATGTGGTCACGCTCTGGACTAGTGACCTCTTCGCGGGGAAGGTGGGGGTCCCTTTCACTAACTGGTATGAGGTCGCTGATTGGGAGGCAAAGGTCTGCTTTGATTGGGGCGGGGACAAGGACCCGAACGAGCTTTTCGGCGATACAATACAGGGGGAGATATATCATGACCTCGTCATCGCCCTGCAGGCGCAGGGAAGAAACCCCCTGCCAGAGGAGTATTCTCAGTATTCAGGGCAACGTCTGTACGAGGTGTCTTGGTATGTGCAGCCGACGCAGTTGGATGAATCGATGAATTTTGAGGTCTGGTTGGTGAAGGCTTCTGGTGAGAGGGTAATAATAGGCTCTGGCAGTTCAAATTATGTGAACGGGTTCAGGGATTATTATTCTGAGTTCAGCGATGCTAACTATACCTCGGCCAGGATGCATTACTGGAATCAAAGGACTGACGATGTGATCATTGTTCCGGTGGTTGAAGGATGAAGGCGAAGAAAAGCAGCTTCTGGAAGAGGAGGTTTCACAATCTGATAAGTGTCTTCCACCAGGGTCCGAAGGTGAAAATTCTTAAGATTCTGGCTATAGATTTGTGCTTCATCCTGCTTTTTGTCATTTTTATCAGCATATCGATTGCCTTCGCTGCTTTTCAACTGAAAGGTATGGAGGCCATAGCGAGTGGGGCTATTCGGATGATTCCTTTGGCTTACAGCGATGTTTCAGGCACTCATATGCAGAAAGAATTGCTTGACTTGAGGGCCGAATCGAATAGTGTGGTGCTAGGGATTTTGTTTATGTTGATTTGTTGTTTTATTGCAGGAGCAGTAATAATAGGTGGTTGGTGTTTTGTATCGATATCCGTGTTGGCGTCACATAAGATGTCATTCCTTTCAATGATTAAATATGTGGGTTGCTGGCTGCTTTGGTCCATCTCCTGGATGTTGGTTTTAGTAATTCTAGCGGTACTGACAAAAGGCTGGCCCGGGTTCATCCTAGACTTGGTGATGATTGTTGTTGGGATTTATTTTACAGGTATATTTGCTAACGCGCTCATAGGGCGGAATTGCTGGTCAGCGTTCATCGAGACAATGAAAAAAGGTATTACGAAAATCCACGTCCTTGGGCTTGCTTTCATTCTCTTATTGCTCTTGTTTGTAGGGATGAATATCTTATTTTATCTGGTCTTGCCGGTTTTTAGCGTTGGAGCCTCGATAGCCGCGCTGATATTTTTTGTTTTTTTCATTTCATTCAGCCGTGCATACATCTGGAATGAAACTAAAGAGGTAATTCGATGATTGCGAGATGCTCGATTTTCAGCGGAAAAAAATCGCAAGTGACTCTCTTTATAATAATAGGTATAATCATTTTGGCAGGAGCCACAGTCATTTTCATGCTTCGTGGAAGGGTTAGCGAAATGCCCGCAGAAGTTGCGGTCGCGGAACGGGTCCCTGATGAGTTCAAGCCGATTAAGGATTTTATTGAGTCCTGTCTGAATAAGAAGCTCAAAGAGGCGTTCATAATAATAGGGCAACATGGAGGATACTTGGACATGTCTGATGCTGAGATTTCTGGCAGGTCATTCACGCTGAATCCGGATGAACCGACCTCTTCTGATGCTGCGTTTATGACTCCTTACGAGTCCAGCCACGTGTCTTATTGGTGGTATATGAAGACCGACAATAAGTGTATGAACTGTATACTTACTGATGAGAATAAACCCGGCCTCGATTACATCAAGCGGCAGAGCGACTATTACATATACAATCATCTCGAGGAGTGCATAGATGGGTTCAGATCTTTCAAGAGCGAAGGGTTTAGTATCGACACTCTGGGTGAGCCATCGGCAGATACGCAAATCACGGAGAATGATGTTGTGGTCACGCTTACATACCCGATAAACGTCACGATAGAGGATAACACTGCGAGCATGAGCAGGTATTTCACAAAGATACAGCTCGACTTCAAGGATTTCTACGAGCTTGCTGATAAGATTAACCGTGCTGAGATGAATTCCAGCTTTCTGGAATATGTCGCTAAACAGATTATAGGGGTGTATGGTTCTGGTGCGGACACAAGCAGGCTTCCACCCATATACGCCCGGGAAGAGAGCCATGTCCCGAAGATATGGAGCAGGACTATTGTCGATAAGAGTTTCCGCTCATTGCTTGTGAGTTATGTTCCACTTTTGAGTCTTAGAGGTACCAAGAATGCGCAACAGGTGATTACCGGAGACCTGATAGCTGACGGCCTATACAAGGCTTTCTATCACAACAGCTTGCTTGACAAGGATTACGGAAATTTCACGGTGAACTTTTATTATCTTGACTGGCCGATTTATCTTTACATAGGGCCGAGTAGCGGGGAGATGCTGAAAGCTACAAGGGTCATAGACATACCTAATTCATTGGGTCCGTTCACTCTTTTCCCTTCTACACCGATAAGGGAATACGCTTTCTTCTATGACATATCTTACCCGATAATCGTGGAGGTCCGTAGAGACTCTGAGCTTTTCGGTGAGGGCTATTCCTTATTTTTTTCCATTGAGTCCAATCTGCGAGACAACAGGGATATGAAAGAATGGGCCGGTGGCGCTGGAACCTATGGTTCAGGAATACAGGATATTTTCACTTGGGTGGATGTTACAAAGACCGAACTTCCGGAGACAGATGCTGCTGCTAACAAGAGTGTGGGTGAGATTATAGAATCTACTCGCCGGGAAAGCAAGAGCCTTTTCTGCAATCCAAACCAGCGGATATCAAAAAATGTTACGATAACTGCAAAGGACAGCATCATTGGTGAAGAAGTAGCGGGAGTCAAGGTCAAGTTTGGCTGCGGGCTCTACAAGTTCTGCAGCTTGGGTGTTACGACATTTCATCTTGAAGAAAACAAGACCGCATTAACATCTAGGTTGCCGCTCTGCAAAGGTGGGGGAATAATAAAGCTTGAGAAAGAGGGGTATCTTGACTCTGTCACGCTTGATCTTGATGTTGACGCGGACTTTTCTGGAGATTTTGAGATTCTTTTGACACCAATAATAGAGAAAGAGGTGGATATTTCGAAGGTTTTGGTAGATAGGGAAATACTTTATTGGGATCCTTATGATGCTCACGGTAATAAATATACAAGGCGTCTTGTATTGAGCAATGTAAAGCAAGAGCCTGACGCTGACAATGATACTATACTGATAATGTTAAGGAAAGTTGATATTAATCCGCTGGCGAACTTCCCGACTCAGGTCATAAGCTATTCCCCGACAATGAATTCAAGTAAGGTCAGGCTTGTTTCCGGAAACTACGAGATTAAGGCGACATTGATTAATAGGAAAGGAGTCGTGCTAGAGCCGAGCTTGCGCTGTAAGAGTCATAATGATAAAACGAACTATGACAATGGTGAGGATTCAGAATGCTACTTTATGCCAGAGGAGCCAACAGTTATGGACCAGACTGTCGCTGGAGGTCTTGAATTCATAGAAGAGACGCAGTTCTGGAGCGTTGGGGAAGACCAGCTATTGGAGAACAACAGCATCGTGTTCAAGGTAGCTCAGATGCCAATACCTGTCATAATAGAGGATCTGGAGGAGAGTGGAAAGCTCGTGAACATTTCCAGGGATTACAGGTCGGTTCTCATGCCTTTGTTCAAGCCAAGATAGTTATGGTCGATTGAAAGGGGCGACGCTTAGCTCAAATTGCTTGAAAGTATCTGCCGCGTCTTGCGGCCTGTTATTCTGCGCGAAAGTTCCTCCTTGGCCAGCGGCAGACATCATTCTGCATGAGCTCATGATAGCAGAGTCTTGTATCTGGTCGCACAGGTTTGGCTGTTTTGTTTCCATGAATAGCTGTAAAAGGCAAGCATCTTTACCGGAATCCTCGATAAAGCTGCAATATATGCCATCTTTCTTGAACGTTGCTATATTCATTATGCAGTCCTTCTGGTGTTGCGGCACCCTGAGTGTCTTGCACATCTCCACTGCTCTCTGCGGCTCTCTGACGCTCACGGCCTTCACCATCTCGAATGCCTGCTGTCGTGTGAGTCCTTCGTAGAATTTCTTCTCAACAGGCAGGGCGGGTATCGGCGTCGGCACCGCTTCAGGTACTTCTGGCCGCTCTGGCGCAAGCTCTGGTATCTCGCTTATGTTCTCAGGTATCACTGGCACCTGCTTCCTTATCTCTTCTATCCTTTCAGCAGCGAGCTCTTTAGGCAGCAGGTCGAATACAAATCCTGACGTGGCTGTGAATTCCTTATACGTTGCATCCACTCTCAGCACGTATTTGCCCGGTTTCATGTCTTCAGGTATATTGAACTTGACGATGTTCTCAAGGGTTGTTGAGAGTGCCACTGTCTCGCTCTTCTCGAGCACAGTTCCTTGAGTCTCGCGGTCTATCACTTTGTAGTTAAGGACGACGTCGAATCTCTTCTCATACCCGAAGTTTATGAGCTTGACCTGGAATGTCAGTTCCCCTCCTTGCTGGACTATTGTCGTCAGCCTTTCTGCCTCGACGTCGAGCAGCTTCTCTGGCACCCCTATCCCTATAAGCATGTAGGCCTTGAAGTACATTATCGTCACTGCTGCTGTCATGATGAACATCGCGATCAGCGCGAACACCACAAGTTTGTGCTCAATCCTAATCTCTTTCTTCGGTATTGTCGCCTGCTGCAGCGCAGAATTGACCTCGTAGTAAGGATACCCTCTGGATATGAGGAAGTTGGCTATCGCCTGCTGGCCGTAGCCTGCCTGGAGCTGTTTCTGTATGTAGTCTGCGAGCTGCTGTATCCTCTGCTCTTCTGCCAGCTGGGGGTTTGTCTGAAGGTTTATGACGTATTGTACAGAGCTTTCTATCTCTGACTTCTCGTACCCTGCTCGTATCAAGAAATCGTTTATCTCCTCCAGTCTGCGTCCTTGCCTCAGCTGGGCCAGGATAAATGCGACCAGGTTCTGCTGTACCATGCCAGTGACAAAGGGTTTTGCTTATTTAAAGCTTATGCCTTGTCTTCTGGCTGCCATGACAAGATTTATAAGAACTGTTTGCTATTTTTATTGCCATGGCTGACGGTGAATCCTCAAAGAGGCAGGTTGCGTACAAGGTAAGGGTTGCTGACATCATCAACAATAGGTATGTGAAAGAAGAGGGCTGGCTCCCGAACTATATTGCTGTCAGGGATAAGAAGGTGTCGCGCGCCAATCTTTTGGGAGTGATTGTCTCTAAGAGCGCCCAGGAGGATGGTGTCGTGTCCCAGAGTTTCATTCTTGATGACGGTTCTGGGAGGATTTCTTTGAGGTTTTTTGAGACGGGCGCTGCCCTGGATGTCGGTGACATCGTCAACGTTATGGGCAGGCCCAGGGAATTCGGTGCTGAGCGTTACATCGTCCCTGAGATAATGAAGAAGGTCTCTGACCCTAAGTGGGTTGAGCTCAGGAGGATGGAGCTGGCTCTTGATGCCCATGTGATACAGAAGATTAAGGAGGAGCCGGGACCTGATGTCCTTTCTGTTGAGGAAGAGGATTTTGTCGACGAGCCGAGCGTTTCTGCCAGGCTGCTTGAAGAGATACGCAAACTGGACTCAGGATCAGGGGTTGGTTTTGATGATATATCTTCAGTTTCCAGCAACGATGTCGAGTCTGCGTTGAAGAGGCTTCTTGAGCAGGGGGATATATTCGAGGTCCGGCCTGGAAGGTATAAGGTCCTCGAATAGTCTATTTTTTATGTTTTTTAGCTCCTTTTAGCAGCGCCGCCGCTTTGGCGTCGGTCAGCAAAGATGTGCAGAAACCGGCCCAAGTGGCATTAATATTCACGATTGCGCAAGCGATATCACTAAAAAACGCTGTCTGATTGCCGGAAAATCACGTTAGCAGCGCGGCGCTGCGATAGTGGCTGAACAAATAAGATTTCTTTAGAAAAGCGCTGGTGTGATGTATGACTCTACAACTGCCGCTGTGAAGAGTATCGCTAGGGCGATTATCAAGAGTGTTGATGCGTCCAGTATTATCTTCTGGAATTGGTTGGTCCTGAAGTCGTGGTTTATCACTGCCACGGATATGATGCCTCCTGCCAGGCCAGCTACCATGTATGCCACCATCTCAGGGACTCCGTGGAAGAGGTATCTTGAGAATGAGTATGAGACTGTCTGCGTTACAGCTGCCATCTTTGTGACGCCGCCGACTGTTGCGTATTTCGCCATTCCCAGCTTTATCAGGTTTCCTATGGCTGCCGAGACGACAGATGCGTTCCATGCCAGTATGAATATGGCTCCGCACCCGTAGAAGAATGCGAACAGTATGCAGAATATGAGAACTTTTACGTTGTTGAAGAATATCCTGTTGAACAGGGAGGTTGTTGTCGCGTGCCCGACCACGTTTGCTGTCACAGGAGAGTTTATCTGGGCGATTGTCGTTATCTGCTGCCTGAAGAGTGTCTGTGACATGTCTGTAGGGAGCACAACATACCAAATTACAAAGGCGAATGTCATGCCGATGAACAGGAAGGTGTAGAACATCAGCACCCGTCCGTGCCTTTTCAGCATGCTTGTTTCGTTCTCAAGGATTATGTCCTGTTTCTCTTCGTTCCTTATCGCGTGGAACATGAGCGGCACGCATGCGAATGTGGTGAGAAATATCATGACCAGGTCTGCCTTGTCCCTGAATATCCAGTAGCCCAGGAAAAGCCCGACCGACGCTACAAGTATGCCGTAGAAGAAAAGCTCCCAGGGCCGTTTCACCGCTGTTATCGGCCTTATTAGTGACTCAAGAACCATGTGCAGGATTTTCGTTTATAAAGTATTTAAATCTTTCTCTGGGCTTTTATGCGCATGTTTTAAATAGGGGCTGCTTCTCCTTTTTGCTTATGGATTACAAGGATATGCTCAAGAAGGCAAGGAAGGAAATGCCCGAGTCTGTTTTTGAGAGTGAGAGGTTTGAGATACCTAAGGTCCTGGGCCACATCCAGGGTAGCAGGACAGTCATAAGCAATTTCTTCGCGATCGCCGATGTGCTCGGCAGGAATCCTGAGCACCTGCTTAAGTACATATTGAAGGAGCTTGCGACTCCTGGCACGCTCACCAAGAGCGCGCTCATTCTTGGGGCCAAGGTCCCTGCATCCAGGGTGAATGAGAAGGTGAGGAAGTACGCCTCTGAGTATGTGCTGTGTCCTGACTGCGGTAAGCCTGACACAAAGATCATCAAAGAAGGCGAGCTTTTCTTCATAAGGTGCCAGGCCTGCGGATCGAAGCACCAGGTGAAGTCATTGAAGGCGAGCTTCACCTGAGAAAGCAAGTGATAAGATGATCGTCAAGGTTCATTCAACCCCCAACGGCAAGCTGTTCGCTATCTGCGATTCTGATATTCTTGGCAGGGTGTTTGAGGAAAAAGGCAGGCAGCTCGACCTCTCGTCGAGGTTCTATCAGGGCGAGGAGATGCCAGAACATGAACTGGGAAAATTGCTCAAGGATTGTTATGTGATAAATGCAGTTGGGAAGAAGTCTGTGGCTTTTCTTGTCAGGCTGAAACTTATTGACGATAAGAATGTGATGACCATTGACAATATACCTTATGCTCAATGTGCCATATCTCCTCTCTAGGCTGCTTTGTCAAGCATGGCCAGCGTGTTTTTCTGTTCAGGAGTGGCTGGGACGACAAGATGTTCCGGATCTTCGCGAATGTAGCGTGGGAGGTATTGTTCTGGATCCACCAGCTTTTTTCCTTGCTTGACTTCTAGGTGGAGGTGGGCTCCCAGGGCGTTTCCTGTAGCGCCCATCACCCCTATCTCGTTGCCTCCCATCTCGTAAGGCATGACAACAGGGCCTTCGCCTTGTGCAAACCTCGCGACAAGTATTTTCTTCCTCGTCTTGGCCTCATATATGGACTCCAGTTCTGTCGAGAACTGATCGAGGTGCAAATATTTTGTCTGGATCATGGTTCCGTCAGGAAGATTGTGTTCTACCACTGCGTATGTCCCTGCTTTTTCTCCGCCTTTTCCAAGCGAGATGATCCTTCCGGGCATTATGGGATATATCTGTATCCTTTTCTTTTCACCGTTCGCGGCGGCTATGTCTACGCCGAGGTGTCTTCTGTAGCAGGCCTGTATGCCGTTCTCGTCAGCTCTCTGCTCTGAGCACGGGTTGCATATGACCATCCCTGACTCCTCGTCTACCAGGAAAGGTTCCTCTTTTCTCTGCCGGTTGAAGGGGGAGACTATCTTGTAAGGTGTGTCTCCTAGAGGTGAGAAGGAAAGTATTTTTCCTTTGGCTGTCTCGATTGTCCGCGGGGTTTTTGCCGTGTTTGTGAAGCACCTTTGCAGGACCTCTTCCAGGTGTCGGTCAGAGAACAGGACAATTTTTGCCTCTTCTGCCTTTTTTAGTAGGCTTCTCCTGCAGAATTGGTTGTCTGTCTCTTCGGGCGGCTCTGGTGGCCGTATTGGTGGGGCTGAGTATAATGATTCGATGAGGCCTTCGGATGTGGGGTTTCCGTTAAAGGCAACATTTTCATTCGCAGGAGCCCGTGTCCCGTTTGACAGGGATATCCCGAAAAGCAATGCCATCGCTGCGCTCATGAATGGGTTCAGTCTTCTTGGTTTGTAACTTGCCCCTGGCGCGTGTGGTGAAGGAATCACGTATCCCAGAGGTGCTTCAGATGGTTGTTGTTTTTCTTTTTCTTCAATTAAGTAGAGAAAGGAAGTTTCAGTTATCTGTATGAGCTTCTTTTCTATTGACTTGCAGCGTCTTTCAAGCGGTCTTATTTCGTTTATTGGCGCTTTCCTTGATGTTGATTCTTTGAGGTAGCCGTATGCTTTGAATATTTTCTCTGTTGTTTCGGATGCTGCTATGACATCCTCTTCGTCTGAAAGCTGTTTTAACTTTTCATCTACGATGACCAATGCCTCGTTCTGTCGATGGTAAGCGGAATACTTTTCGCCTGCGAGTGCAGCTAGCCTTCTTTTGATTGATCCTGCCCAGTCTTTCAGAAGTGCGTTTCCTTTTATGGTCTTGTTGTTTGATATATGCTGTATTGCGGTCGATACGTACAGTCTTTCGTGGTCATTGAGGCCCCCTGCATTTTCAGCGTCTTCAAGCAGCTCATCTATCTTCGCAAGGCGGTTGTCCCATCTCCTCCTTGAGGTGATCTCTTTTCCTATATTGAGGAGGGATTTTCTCATCGGAATTTCGTGCCGTGCATTCTCATATGCGTTCGTCAGGATCGAGAGCTTGTTCTTCGCGCCTTTTTCTGCCTCTGAGCGCAGTGCTTCTGCGAACCTTGCGTTGAAGTTGTCTGTCTGGTAGGTCTTCGTTGGCCTGAGCGTCGCCTCGAATAGCGTGTCTTCGATATAGTCGAGCGCAGACGCCCTTGAATTGATTGCTGCAAACGAGGGAGAAGTCACGTTTTTATGTTCACGAGACTTTTTTGTCACATGATATATCAGTTCGCGGAGGTATTCCTTGTCTATGGGGCTCATCTCCGTAGTGTCGATGGCAGAAACCGTCTGCTTGACTATTGATTGTTTTGTCGTCCATTTCCTGCGAGAACGGATTGTCTTCCCCATCTTGAGCAGTTTCGGGTCGATTCCATTGTCGTGCCCGGATATGTAGTTGAGGAGCGCTTCTTGCTTTGGCTTGTTTGTTTTCCTTGTTGCATTTTCAAGGAACATCGCCAATGCTTCCTCCTGAGATAACGCTAGAGGGTTTCGCTGTGAGAATTCGAGCGCGTCTATGCATGAATCAGAAGAGGTGCGCCTAGGTGAGAAGGTGTTTATTATTTGTTCTAGTTCTTTTGCGTTGCGGATAACAATCACCGGTGTTTCGGTTGGCAGAACACCCCTTTGAAGATAGCTGTCTGAAAAAGTATGAAATGTCAAATGAGTATGTTATGTTTATTTATTAAATATCCGGGGTTATTTTTTGCTTAAAAATGGTTTATGGATGTTTTTCTTAATTTTAGTAAAATCAACCGACTAACCGAACCACGCGCCAAGTCCTGTCTGTTTCTCCTTCTCTTTCCCGAATACCCCTTCTATCCGCCGCTTCGTCAGCTCGAGGGTCTGCTTGAGGTATGTCGGCAGGTTGTACTTGTTCGCAAGGCTCATGCTGGGTTCGAGGTACTTGACGATGCTTCCTTCTGATATGGTGAATATGATCTTGCCTCCGCAGGCGGTGCATTTGCCTAGCAGGGGAGGTCTTCTGAATTTCTCGTTGCAGTTCACGCACCTGAACTCCTGCTGTGAGAATTTCCTGAGATTCCCTTTTATGTCCCTGATGAAGTGTTTCTCTATGACGAGTCTCGCGACGTCTGCCTCGTCGACCGCACGAATCTTCTGCGCGAGGTCCATCTGGGCCAGCAGCTTGTCCTGCATTGACGGCAGAGTCTTGTATGATGAGCAGAGCACCCCCGCGTTTATGTTGTCTGTGTCATGTGTGAAACCCATGCCCTCGTACTGCTGCTCTGTGTTGAGGACCTTCTTTATCGTGTCGAGCTTCAGCTCCCATGCTGGCTTGTATTCAAGGCAGGCCTCGTAGAACTCAAGGGGGTATGTCCATTCCCTGTCGACGTCGAATACCATGTCGTCGACCTCGGAAGGGGCCAGTATCGTGGTGAGCACAAGCGGAGCGTCCATCGTGCTTCCTCTTGAGTCTGGCAGGTATTTGCGTGAGAAATTGAGGAATGCGTCGAGCAGGAGTATGAAGCAGCTCTCATCGCCATCACAGTCTCTGCGCATCGCCGCGTGCATGAGGGGGTGCGCGAAGAATCCTTGGGTCTTGGAGAAGCCTATTATCCGCCCTATAGTTCCTGCTGATGTGTGGGGCGCAAGGCCTATTATCAGGTGGCCTGCAAGATCCTCTTTTGTCTGCAGTTTATAGAAAGGTTTCAGGCCGTAGAGCATCTCAAGCTCGTCATCGACGAATTTTGTGGTCCTGAAAAGGACTGCGTCTGCGGGCTCGTCAGGGGAGTCCGGGCAGCAGGGTATCACCACGTCCTGGGGCTTAAGTTCCAGCGTCTGCTCTTCGTTCTCGAGCGGCCTTCCTCTGGTGTCCTTGTCGTAACCCATCTCCTTGAGCTGTTCTATGCTTGTGCCTATCTCTTTCGGCTTGAGGTGCGTTATCGGGAGCTCTGAGCAGTCATACCTGACCGTGCCTTCTTTGTTCACATAGACGTTGTTCTGCGCCCTGAGTATGCCTTTCATGAGGTGCTCTGGTATGTGTTCCCTGTTGCTGGTGCCTCTGACGCCTTTTATCAGGTCAGGGTATGTCTTTGTCTTCATCTTCCTCAGCAGGTTCTCGAAGTAGGTGTTTATCGGTATCTCCCTTCTTACGTATGGTGTCGTCTTCCCGTGCTTCGGGCAGGTGTCTGTCTCGATTGTTCCGCATATCTTGCAGTGGTATTGCTTCTTCGCTTTCTTTTCGCATTCAAGGCATACGCTAAAGATGGTTTCTTTTCCGCATTTTTCGCATTTGTATGTCGGGAACTCTGCTGTTATCTTGCCTGCTGTGAGCGCTGACTGGAATGATCTCATCCTGCCCCCTTCCTCGCCAACAGGGAAAAGGACGTGTGGACTGCCGGTAAGTTTGCGCATCTTTGCCTTTTCTGGCCTTCCCATCCTGGCCCCTATGAATATCCCGCATTTGTCCCTTTGGCTTATGTTTGAGTGCCTGTTGAGTGCGTCTAAGGTGTCTTTTGTTTTTTCGTCGGAGATTATCTTCTGGAGGCAGTTCTTCACTTCTTCCGCATTCTCGGATCCTATCTTCAGCAGCTCTTCGAGTATGGTCGCTTCATCTTTCCTGAAGACGACAAACTCGTTGCTCGCCAGTATGTGTGGTATCCCTATCCTTTCAAGCACCCTTTTCTGTTCCTTGTTGTTCTGCAGGACCGCCTTTGTTATGCCGTCGTCGTCGGTCTCTATCCTCATCGTGTGGAGCCAATCAACAAGAGGCATCAGCTCTGTCTTGTCTATTGCGTTCCAGAAGTATGTGTGCTTTGGGTGGAGCGGCGTCTTTGTTGATCTTGCTATGTTCAGCGCGGTCTTTGCGTTCGGCTTATCCCTAAGCGGCTTCTTGAATATCCTCTCAAGTTCCTGTGGTTTGGCCCCTGTTATCTCTGCGAGCTTGTACGTGTCAAGGCTGCCGAATATGGAGACCGTCTTCTTCTCAAGTTCTTTCATCCACCATTCTTCGCAGTATCCCGGCGGCACCAGCAGGTGATTCCTGTTGAGGAAGTCGCCGTAGTTTATGAGAGCATCGCCTAAGAACAGCACTTCTATCACTTCTTTCTTGACTTCCTTTGCCTGCTGCTCTGTGTCAAGCCTGACTACGCTGCCGTCTTTGAGCTTCACGACAGGGCCTTCTATGGTGTCGCATGGCGTGAACGCGGCCCCTTTTCCAGGCCTCTCAACCTTGAGCTGAGTTCCTGTCGCTATGAAGTTGTTCATCACGTGCATGGATGCCGGATGGATTGATTGCGCAGAATATCCTGATGTCCTGCTCCTGCCGTATCTCAGCCTGAATCCTCCTGTGCGCAGCGGGTGCGCGAGAACAGGCCTCCCTGCAACGAGGTCCTTGATGTACGTGAAGTCAGGGGTCACTTTATGCTTGTCGTCGTCAGTCTGCTGTTTCTTCGCCCCTTTCCCTTTTGCGTGGGCCTCTTTCTTTATCTTTATGAACTCCTCCAGGAAAGACCAGTGGTCCATACCAAAGTCCTTTCCCCACTTGGAGAGCTGTTTCCAGAGCTTCTCTGCCTTCAAGGGTATGCAGCTAGAGTGTATGAGGCAGTATCCGCTCCTGATCTTGTTGGTGGGTATCCTCGAGATGTCCTTGTAGTTGGATACTTCTATGTCTTCTGACGCGTCTCCGGATACCTCCACAGGGAGATTCCTGATCATGAACTCTGATTCCGCTTTTGAAGGGAAATATTGGAGGTTTGTGACCCTTTCGTGATAGTCTTCGATTTCTGTGGCGCATCTTTTTATTTCGTTCTCGTCTGGGTCGTACACTGCGTATCCTGTGTTCTTCCGGACATAGTCCGCTATTATGACAGACCATGATGCAGCTGTGCCGCCCGCATTCCTTACCGGGCCGCCGTAGTTCAGGCAGAAGTATTCTCCTTTTCCGTCTCTTCTGTTCTTTATGTCTATTGATATCAATCCTTCTATCGGGCTGCTGACCACTCCGACAGTGCCATAGGCGAACCCGACCCTTACGCCGACCTCTATGGCCTCTTTTTTGTCCTTGAACTTGCAGAATTTCTCCTGTGCGACCTCTAGTGCGATCTGCAGCGCTACCCTCCAGTCGAGTACGCCATACTGCTGTTCCAGCTCTATTATTCGCTCTACGACGCCGCTGCCGATTATCTGCGGAGCGACGACAGATATGAGGCCTACAACCCTCTCTGCCATGTTAGATGCCAGCTGGACCTCTACGCAGTCGTCAGGGTCATATCCTTTTTTCCTCGCTGCTGTAGCTATGTCGTGCGCTTCCTTGCACTTGCGCTGGAGTTCGTCGAAGTATCTTTGCATATCTGGGCTGGCTATTACCATATTATCTTCTCATTCCTCGCTTGTCTGCTCTTCATTTTGTGTGTCATCGTAAAACTTGAGTATCTTCACCTTCCTCGTCTGCAGGTTGACGAGCAGGGCCCTTCCTGGCTGGGGTATGAGGCCGACTTTCTCCTGGTATTCTGTCATCTCCAGCCATGATGAGCAGTTGAGCATAGTGATATTCCTGTAGTTGGCTGCCGATGTCCTGTGTATGTGTCCGCTTGCGAAGAAGTCAGGGATCTTATCTATCACTAGGCTGTCTTTCTGCGCGTCCGGGAGGTAAAGTGTTGATTTGTGTGTGGGTGCTAGGTGTCTCCTCTGCAGAAGGTATTTCATTATCAGGTCTGGCCTCCTTTGCCCGCCTTTGTTTCTTATAGATTCGACTGCGTTTGCATAGTATATGAAGCTGAAGCCATGGTACATCAGGACATCGAAACCAGGGAAGCTTTCTGAGCTGTGTATGTTTACGTATGCAGGGTTGCTGACCATCGTGACATTCGGCAGCTTCCAGACCGCCTCTGCGAAGTCCTTGTACAGCGGAGGTTGAGGCTCTGCTATCCTCATCGCGTCGTGGTTTCCCGGGCAGATTATTATCCTTTTGTCCTGTGGTATCCTTCTGAGGTGTTTGGCGAGCTCATTGTATTGCTCGTATATGTCTGTTATCGCCAGGTCTTTCTCCTGGTCAGGGTATATCCCTACCCCCTCGACCAGGTCTCCTGTGACGAATATGTATTTGACTTTCTTTGCTATCTCTGCCTGTTTCTCGTTGCCCTGCTCTCCTCTTATCCAGGTTATCAGTTTCTCGAATGGTTCCCACAGGAATAGCTTTGATCCAAGGTGGAAGTCACCCAAGAACAGCACATATGCCTCGTCAGGGCTTTTTTTCATCTCCTTGTATAATGGTATGTCTGGCAGTATGAGGTTGCTCGCGAATATGACGTCGCCCGCGCAGGTCCCGACTATTCCCAGCACCTCGTCGAGTGTTGTCTCCTTGGCTATCTCGTATGCGTCGCTGTTTTGTGATACTATGACTTTTATCTTTCCTGTCATGTCCTCTGCGGTGAGCATTATCTTGCCGGTCTTTGTCTCCTGTTTGTCTGTTATCATGCCTATCAGCGCAGTCTGTTCCCTTTCCCTCTTCTGGTTCAGCCGGTTTATCGATGTGAGGCTCTGAAGCTCCTTCCTGTGTTGCAGTATGGACCTCAAGGAATCGTACCTTGATGTGAAGTATCCGGTGAAATCCTGGACTTCCCTCTTCTTCGGTTCTGCTTTGTATGAGAATATGATTTCGACTTTTGCGTTTTGGGTATCTGTCG
The DNA here is from genome assembly GCA_018830225.1 of Nanobdellota archaeon. Lineage (GTDB taxonomy): Archaea > Nanobdellota > Nanobdellia > Woesearchaeales > UBA11576 > JABMQF01. The sequence continues at coordinate 11,353 of JAHJSS010000019.1, read as the reverse complement.
TGTCTGGCGCGGCTTCTGCCTGTTCTGTCCTGGTCTGCAGGTATTTTTCCAGAAGTCTTGTGAAGTCAGCCTCTTGGCCGGCGGCGTTGTCGTCGAGGATGAATCTGTGGAATCTTTCTTGTTCAGGTATAGTGTCTATCTTGCCGAGCATTGCTCTGTCTAGCAGTATCCCTTTGCCCATCAGCGTTGACACGATTTCCCTTTTTTTGTCTATCTCCAACATTTCCCCCGTTCTTTTTTAGAAAAAATATTTTGAAATATTTATTAGTATATTATAATCCAAGGTCCTTTACTATTATCTCCTTGATCTTCGGCTCTATCGCCGGCGGGACCGCCAGGTTTATCTCCCTGGTCCTCCCGTACCTTCCTTTTGATATGACTTTTGCGTTTATTATCCCAAGCATGTCGAACTCCGCGATTATGTCTGATATCCTTCTTTGGGTGAGCGGCCGAAGCCCTGTCTTGCTGCATATATCTTTGTATATCTCGTAGATGTCTCCCGTGAATGTAGTATTCTTTTTTTCCTTTTTCAGGAGTATTGCTGCGTACAGCGTGGCTTTGAACTGTAGTGGCTGTGTTGTTATTATATCTATTACCCGGTCTTTCTCTATCTTGTCCTCGGCCATGTCGAGGTGCTTGATCGACACCTTTTCCTCATTGTTCCTTTCGGCAAGCTCTCCTGCCACCCTTATCAGCTCAAGTGCGCGTCTCGCGTCGCCGTGGTCTTTCGCGGCGTATGCTGCGCATTTCTCCAGCAGCCCCTGCTCGAGCACGTTGTTCTTGAATGCCTTGCTTGTCCTGTGCTTCAGTATGTCTTGTATCTGTATTGCGTTGTAGGGTGGAAATACCAGCTCTTCCTCGCTGAGCGAAGATTTGACCCGCGGGTCGATGTTGTCTGCGAAGACAAGGTCGTTTGATATTCCTATTATTGATATCTGCGCGTTTTTGAGCTCTGAGTTTATCCTTGTCAGGTTGTACAGTATCTCGTCGCTGGTCTTGTTTATGAGCTGGTCTATCTCATCAAGGACTATCACTATCATCCTTTTCTTTTCATCTATTGCCTTGTAGAATATGTTGTATACCTCTCCAGTAGGGAGTCCTGTTGAAGGTATTTCCTTTCCGAACTCCCTTGCGAGGTGTGCCACGAGCCGGTATTCCGTGTCTGCTATCTTGCTTAGCTTGCAATTGACATATATTATGTCAAGCTGTATGTTGTTCTGTTTCGCGACGCCCTGGAGTTTTTTTGTTGTGTGCCTTACACAAACCGTCTTGCCCGTCCCCGTCTTTCCGTATATGAAAATGTTTGATGGGCGCTCCATCCTCAAAGCGGGTGCCAGTATGTTTGCTATCTGCTTGATCTGCTCTTCCCTGTGAGGTATTTCGTCTGGTGTGTGTGCTGACTGGATTACTGATTTGTCTAAGAATAATGGTTCTTTTTTTAGGTATGTTTCAAAGAAGTTGTCAAGCCCCTTTTCTGTCATGTTTGCTCCAGATGAAGAAGAGGTATATAAAGCTAACTCTTCAGTAGAAATAGAGGTCTTTATTTTAGTATTTCAGGTCTTGTATTGCTATATTTATTAGTTTTTTCTATATTATGAAGCGAGTGGTTTTCTTCCTACCCCCTCCCCTTTATTTCGTGTGGAACTGGGTTGTTAATAATAAAATGTTTTAATTTGTTTTAATTATTTATTATTATACTATTACAGCCACTGCGAGCAAAAACAAAAAACGCTTTTTTTGTTTTCCATATAGAAAATATTTGTTTATTATATTATTAATAATATATATTATAATATATATTATATAATCACACATTATGAGATACAACCGTTGCCACGTAATAAAATAAATAGATTGGTCTGAAGAACACCGGTTCTCATTTTTTTTTGTTTCCATCAGAACTTAGGGGGGGAGAGTAAAAAGAAAAAAATGGGGCTGCTGGGATTTGAACCCAGATCCGCTGGTATCTTCCTCAAGAGCAACGTCTTGGCATACCAGACACCTTAATCATCGGCAGATTGCCTCATCGCTCCAAGACTGGAGCCAGCTATTCTAGCCAGGTTATACTACAGCCCCGTGGAGTAGTAATTGTTTAGAAAAAGAAGGTATTTTTAAACCTATTGGATAAAATAGGTAATAATAGAGAAAATTGAAAAACTAATTGGCGGATTTCTTGAGCTGGAGCACGGTCTTTTTTCTCAGCTCCGCAAGCTCCTTGTTTATCTGGTCCACCGCTTTCTCCTTCTTTTCTTTTGTCTTGCTTTTCACAACCGCGGGCGTTTTATTTTTACTGTCTCTTGATTTTTTAACTATCTCCACTATGAGCACAATCAGGCCGATCAGTATGAGGCCCGCCAACACATACACCCAATAGCTCGCCTCGAATCCTTTGTTCTTCTTCAGGACAAAGCTTAGCTCTTCCTCATAGTCTATCTTCTGTCCTTCGAGTTTGGTATCTATTGTTATTTTGTAGTCATTTCTTTCAAGCGCTTCCATGTCTGGTATCAAGGTCATTTCGGCGCTCTTGACAGAGTCTGGCTCTACAAGTATCTTGTACTGGTCGAACACGACCCAGCTCTCGTTGCTTGTGTTGACTGTGAATCTCGCTTTCCTGTCTGTCGGGTTCTTTATAGAGATTGGGAGAGTGTATTGTTCTTGGTCGAGCTTCAGGACATCTCCGCTTCCAGGCACGCCGCTTCTGTCTATTGTTATGAGGGCCTCTTCAACATCCTCTTCTGTGAGTTTCAGCTCTTCTGGCTGAGTTTGTGTGTCTGTCGGTTCTTCAGCAGCAGGCTCTTGTGCAGCCTTTTCTGTCTCGTTGATTTCGCCCCCTTCACCGGCTGGCTGGAATGTGTTGTATGCCCAGAAACCGAGTGCCGCCAGGAGTATTATTATGATTATTCCTGCGACAACAGGCATCCACACGCCGCTTCTGCTTTCTGCTTTCTTCTCTGCCTTTTTTGTTTCTTTCTTTGGTTTCTTTTCTTCTTTTACCTTCTTTTCTTTCATCAGTTCTTTATCTTTCTTTATCTCTGGTTTTCTCTTCATTGTTGCAAGACTTATTATGAGTATTATTATTGCGAGCGCCACGAGTCCTGCGAGCAGCCAGGGCCACAGGCTTTTGATCCCTGTCTTCTGTGTGGTGAGCACGAGGTCGAGCGTTTCTTCGTAATATATCTTCTTTCCTTCAAGTGTCGTGTTGATTGTTAGTGCGTAGTCGTTGTCTTTGAGCGCCCCGAGGTCAGGTGTGATCTTTATGTTTGTGGTGTCTGTTGCGTTCGGCATCACAGTTATTTTGTCCCTTTCAAAGCTAAGCCAGCTGTTCTCTGGCGTGTGGATAGTGAATTTTGCCTTCCTGTCTGTCGGGTTCTTTATGGAGAGCAGAAGGTTTATTTCTGTTTCATTTGATATTATTATCTTGTTTCCTTCACCAGCGACACCGCTCCGGTCTATTGTTATGAGCGATTCCTCTATCTCTACGTTTGTCAGCACGCCGGTCTCTGTCTCTTCTGGCGTAGGAGTCACAGGGACGACCCGCTCTTCGACGGTTTCAGGCATCTCTTCAAGCTCTTCGGGCTCTTCGCTTATGGTCTCGTTCCTTTCTCCACCCAGAAGTCCTGTGCTGAATGCATAATAGAGCCCGCCAGCGACTATCAATGCCAGCAAGAGCAGAAGGAGTATCGGCCAAAGCCTTGTTTTCTTCTCTTCCTTCTTCTTTCTCCTGTATTCTCTCTTGTCTATTGTTATTATTTCCTTGTCTTCTTTCTTCTCTTCCTTTGGCTCTTCCTTCTTTTCCTTCTTCTTCCTCTTCTTGCTGAGGAAGACCACGAGGATGACTATTATTATGATCAGCAGGAGTGCTCCGCCGGCGATGGCTGCGATGAGCCACAACGGCCAGCCAGCGTTTTCTCTCAGCTCTACTGTGAAGTCTGTTGAGTATTCTATTTCCTCTCCTTGGACCCTTGCTGTGAGCTCTCCGGCATAGGTTTCCTCAGGGACATCTTCTGTCGGCCAAGCCTGTAGAAGAAGAGTTGTGTTCTCTCCTGGCGCGAGCTCCACGCTGCTGGTGTCCAGCGTTATCCAGTCGCTTGCGACAAGTCCGAGGAGGTATGTTGCTGTCTCGAATCCATTGTTTGTTATCTTGATCTCTGTCTCACCGCCAGCATAGTCTATCTTCAGGTCAGGGATATCTATCTCTGGCATGTATACCTCTTCTTTGGCATGGACAGTGACTGTTTTTTCTTCGAGATATGTCTGGTTTATCTCTTCGATTGTGATGTAGATGTTCTCAATGTATTCGCCTGCGCTTTCGCATGGTGCCTCTCCGCGGAAGACTATGGATTCTTCCTGTCCTGCGCCGAGTGTTATCGGCTCAGGGCTTGTTGTCATCCATTCAAGACCTTCAGCGTCGATGTAGTATGTGGTGTCTCGTCCACCGATGTTCTTGAGCGTGAATATGTGGTCTTTTGTCTTGCACTCGGTCGCCTGGAAGACACCTTCTGTCTCGACAAGCTCGTAGTCATAGCATTTTTCTGTCTCGAGCAGGATTTCCTTTATCCTCTCTTCCTCTCCTCTGGCTGACATAGACCGCAAGGTGATTGTGTGCAGGGACTCTTCTTCGTCGGGCGGGAATACGAGTATGTTTGATTCCTTTGTCTCTCCGCCCCAAGCAGCGATTGTCTCGTTTTCCGGGTATGCCCAGTCGGCGCCTTCGACAGCCAGGAAGTATTCGTTGGCTATGTTTGCTTTGTTGTCTATCTGGAAGAGTATTATGTTTGGTATGCCTTGGCATACATTGTATTCTTCGCCGACAAGGATATAGTAGTCATAGCATTTGTTTATGTCAAGGACAAAGTCTGTCTGGCCCAGGATTCCAGTTCCTTGGGCGCGCGCATTGAATGTGAATATCTTCTCTCCGTACTGGCCGCATTCGAGGTTTATGAAGACCAGGATCTCTTGTTTCTCTCCGGGCTCTAGCACGAGGAAGTCTGTGCTGAGAGATATCGCTTCGGAGTATGGCTCTACGCTTATCTCGTATGTCTCTATGTGGTTTCCTGTGTTGACAACTTCGAAGCTGTACTGAACAGGTGTGCACGGGCATTCCTGCTGTGCTCCTGAGAATTTGGGTATGATCTGGATATTCGGGCAGTTCTGGACTTTGAGTGTCTGTTCAAGCACCTTTTCCATGTCGAAGAGTGTCCTTACGGTCGTGTTTAGTGTGTAGTCTCCCCTTGCCCTGCAGGGGACTTTGATGAATCTCTCTACTGTCTTCACTTCTCCTTGTTCAAGGTAGAATGTCTGGGGTGCGAGGTCGGTCCATTCAGCGGCTCTGCCTTCTGCGTCTATCATGAAAGTGCTTGTTATATCCCCTGTATTGTGGATTGTGATGTGGTCTGTTGTGAGGTCGCAGGCGCAGACGCTTACGTCTTTTTTTTCGCCGAAAGCGCTGAAATCCTCTGCTATTGCGCTTACAGAGCTAGAAATAAGCACTAGGACCGTTAGGAGGATGACTGCATAATTAGTGATAGCTTTACTACTTCTCATCAATACCCCTCTGTTGTTACTACGGAATGGCAATTGACTATATAAATGTTTCTATTTAACCTCTGGATGCGGCGGATCATATTAAGATATAAAGGTTTATATATAAGTTGCTATTTGTTAATTTATGATGGATATACGTTGGTTACTCGGATTTATAGAAGGAGAAGGCTGTTTTTGTATAGTCATCAAAAAAAGCGGTAAAACTGGAAACTCGAAGCAGGTGGTAGCGGATTTTACTATAAAACTAACTGAATCCGAAAGAGAGGTTCTTGAAAAAATAAGAGAATACCTTGGGGGTATAGGCCATATCTATTTTCAAAGTTCAAAATCAAGCAGAAAAAAAGGACTAACCAACGCAAGAGATTGTGTTGCTTTTAAAGTGACAAAACTTCAAGAAGCAAAGAAAATTGTCGATTTGCTGAATGATATGGACTTTGTTTCAAACTCGAAGAAAGCGGAGTTTTTAGCATGGAAAAAATGTATAAACTTAATGGAAAGAAAAGAGCATCTAACAAAAGAAGGGTTATTTAAAATAGCTCTTTTAAGGGAAACAATTGATAAAAGAAAGCAATGGAATAAAAAAAGTTATTGCGAGTTTCGGAACGAAATAGAAGAATGTTCAGAGTATAGAAAACATAAAATAATACCTGAAAATTGCAATATCTGCAAGGAAGGATTAAAATGAAGAAAATATATCTTGATAACGGCGCTACAACAATGGTCGATCCAGCAGTGGTCAAGGAGATGCTCCCTTTCTTCAGTGATGTTTATGGGAATCCTTCAAGCATACACCAGAAGGGGCAGGAGGCTAAGCGCTACCTGACAGAGGCCAGGGAGGATGTTGCGAAGAAGCTCAATGCAGGATATGATGAGATAATATTCACCTCTGGCGGGACAGAGTCTGACAATCTTGCTATCAAAGGGGTTGCTTATGCCAACAGGGATAAAGGCAATCACATCATAACCACAAAGATAGAGCATCCTGCTGTGTTGAATACCTGCAAGGCATTGGAGAAAGAGGGGTTCGAGATTAAGTATCTGGGGGTGGATAATGAAGGGTTTGTCATTCTCGATGATCTCAGGAAGGCTATCACTCCGAAGACGCTCCTTGTATCAATCATCCACGGAAACAACGAGATAGGGACTATACAGCCGCTGGAGAAGATAGGGAATATATGCAGGGAGCACGGAGTCATGTTTCACACAGATGCGGTGCAGAGCTTCACAAAGGTTCCTATAAACGCGAAGAAGGTTCCTGTAGACCTTATATCCATGTCTTCTCACAAGATCCACGGTCCGAAAGGAGTCGGTGCATTGTACGTCAGGAAAGGCACGAAGATGGCAAGCATCCAGCACGGAGGTGCGCACGAGTTCAAGCTGCGTGCAGGCACTGAGAACGTGCCTGGAATAATGGGTTTTGCCAAGGCAGTGAAGCTCTCTTCAGATTCTGATGCGAAAAGGATTGCGAAGTTGAGGGATCGGCTGATTTCAGGCATCGAGAAAGAGATTCATGACGTGAAGCTTAACGGTCCGCGCGGTGAGAAAAGGCTTTGCAACAACGTGAACATCGCTTTTGCCAATGTAGAGGGAGAGGCCCTTGGCTCCTATCTTGACGTGAGCGGGATATGCACCTCGACAGGCAGCGCGTGCTCTTCACATTCTTTGGAGCCAAGCCATGTCCTTCTTGCGATAGGCCTTGACAAGGGTCTTGCGAACGGGACCCTGCGCATGACTTTGAGCCGTTTCACGACAGAAGAGGAGATAGACTACACGATAGGCAGTCTGAAGAAGTATGTCGAGAAGCTGAGGAAGATAAGTCCTCTGAAGAGGGTGTTGAAGGATGTACTCTAAGAAAGTGATGGAGCATTTCAGGAATCCGAAGAATGCCGGGGAGCTGAAGAAGGCGAACGGCATCGGCGAGGTAGGCAATACCGCTTGTGGTGATGTCATGAAAGTTTATATCAAGGTCGAGAAAGGGATAATCAAGGAGGCTAAGTTCCTGACTTTCGGCTGCTGTGCTGCTATTGCTGCGTCAGACGCTGTCTGCGCGATCGTGAAGGGCAAGACTGTTGATGATGCTATGAAACTGACCAAGCAGGATGTGATAGACTATCTTGGCGGAGAGCTTCCCCAGCTGAAGATACATTGCTCTATCCTCGGCATAGATGCGCTGAAAGCAGCTATAAAGGACTACAAGGAGAAGCACGCTTAGCTTCACGCGGCGCCGCCGTGAATGTGCGCAGGCGCTTAGACTAAATATTATATTCTGACAGGGGGACGTCCCTTACGGGGATGTCAGACCGCACCAAATATCACGAACGCCGAGCTTCACGCGGCGCCGCAATGTTTTTTTACTCAATCTAAACCTTTATATTGTCTTCTTCTTTATTACGCCTCATGGATTGCATTATCTGCCGTTATGGCGAGCTGGCCTTGAAGGGCAAGAACCGCTTCATGTTCGAGGACAGGCTGGTATATAACCTGCGCGACTGCCTCAATAAGAACAGCATAACCGCTGAGATCAAGAAGGTCAGGGGGAGGATATTTGTCTACACTTCTGATTCTGCTGCGGTTTCTTCACTGAAAAATGTCTTTGGCCTGGTCTCTCTAAGCCCGGCTGTCGTCGTTGAAAGCTTGCCAGATGCCATAAAAGAGAAAGTTATTGATTATGCTGGTAGTGTTGTAAAACACGAAAAACCCACCACCTTCCGCATCTCAACCAAAAGGACAAACAAGAAGTTTCCAAAGTCTTCTAATGAGACAGATATCTTCCTTGGCGATGCTGTCGGCAACACGTTCAATCTAAAAGCAAAGATGAAGGGTGCTGACCTTGATGTCGGCGTCGAGATCCATGAAAAAACATTCATCTTTCACAAGACCATCCCCTGCTTCGGCGGCCTGCCTGTCGGGATCACAGGAAATGTTGTTTGCCTGATAGAAGACGAGAAGTCCCTCGCCGCTGCCTGGCTCATGATGAAGAGAGGTTGTATTGTTTTTCCGCTGGGTAGAAAAGAAAAATATATTGATTCTTTGATGAGATTCAGTTACGGTTACGACATAAGATTCACACAAATAAATGCTCTCTCAGATATTGACGGCTTCGCCGAAAAAAACAATTGTAGGGCGGTGGTTGTAGGAGACAGATTTGAGGATTTTGAGCTAGACAAGTATGGCGATATCAAGACAGCGCTCTTGACTCCGCTGATAGCCTACGATGAGAAGATGCTCTCTGACTTGATGGGGCTTATAAGATGAGCTTCAAGAATGTGCTGATAGTGCTCGGCTGCTCGCCCAGGCCTGACGGCAGGCCCAGTGACTGCATGATTGCACGCGTCAGGAAGGCGGTCCAGCTCTACAGGAAGAACAACTACTCAAAGGTCTTGCTCAGCGGAGGGCCTGCCAGATACAGGGTGCCCGAGTCTGTGGTAATGCGCGTGATGCTGCTGAACTTCATCCCGCATGAGAAGATACTTCTCGAGCGACACTCGCGCGACACAGTCCATAATGCTGTGTTCTGCTGGGAGCTGCTCAAGGAAAAGAAGCCGAAGAACATCACTGTCGTGACTTCAGAGCACCACATGCCAAGGACAAGATACATTTTTAAGAGACTTTACTCTCATATGGGGGTCTCGCTGAAGTTTGAGGCCGCTCCTGACACTTTCGATCCTGTCGAGTCTGTCTATTATCGTGTCAAAGAACGCCTGCTGTTGCTGAAGCTGAGGGTATTCGGGTTTGGATGATGAATGACTTTGTTTTTCCGAAAGGGAATGAGCCTGAGTTCATTGAGATAGCTGAAAAGCTTGGTATTGCCTCTTTATGTTTTGTTTATGATACACCAAAGGATATCAGCGAATTTCAGAAAAAAACAAGAGTCAAACTGTCCACTGCCATCCTCTGCAAGCCAGAGGATGTCAAGAAGTACAAGGGGAAGTTCCTGACTATTGTCAGGGCTCCGGATGACCAGATGCAGCTGCGCCACATCATCGAGAAGATAAGGCCTGACATACTTTTCAATCTCGAGTTCCACAGGAGGAAGGATTTCCTGCACCACAGGGCATCAGGCTTGAACCACATCCTTGCAGTGCTTGCGAAAGAGAAGGGTGTCGCCATCGGCTTCAACTTCTCAGCCCTGGTCAGCGCAAGCCCGCGCGACAGGGCTCTTTTCCTGGGACGCATGATGCAGAACATAGTGTTCGCCAGGAAGTTCAAGTTCAGGACAGTCATAGCATCGTTCGCAGAGAGCCCCTGGCAGATGAGGGCTGGGCAGGAGCTGGGCTCTTTTTTCGTGGGATTGGGCATGGCTGCTGTTGAAGTCCACACTGCACTGGAGGGTGTTGCAAGATGAGATGGTTGCTTTTGCTGGTGTTGTTTCTCCTTGTTGCGGGCTGCAATAGGTCGTTCCTGTCTGGTCAGCAGCCTGTTGTGCTGATCAACGCATCTCATGAGGGTGTTTCCTCAGTGAACAACCAGACAAAAGACAGGATATCTTTCGTGATGCAGAACGACAAGGACTATGAGGCTGACTGCGACATCATCATAACGATGGCCAATGGAACCAACGAGTCTGTCAGACGGAGTAATGTGGGCGTTCTCGGTCCAAAAGAGCGCAAGAAGGTGACTCTGAGCATGAGCATGTTCGAAGGCGAGAGCGGCCTGAAGATAGTTCCGGACTGCAAGAAGCCTTGAGCACGGCAGAAACCTTTATAAACGAATCGGGCTTTATCCGGCCTATGGAGTATGAATTCAGGCAGAACAGGATTTCTTTTGCCAAGGAGCTGAATTATCTTGACCGCTTCGTTATTGACTTCTGTGAACACCTTTCAGACCTGAAGATTAGGTTTGTATTGGTTTCAGGTTATATCTCCATATTGTTTGGTAGGAGCCGTGAGACAGAAGATGTTGATCTGTTGGTTGACGAGCTCTCTTTTGAGGAGTTCAAGGGATTATGGGATTTATTATCAGAGGATTTTGAATGCCTGAATACCGCTGACTGCAAGGGCGCTTTTGAGGAATACTTGAGGGCGGGTCACGCGATACGGTTCTCCAGGAAAGGGAGGTTTATCCCCAATATGGAGCTGAAGTTCAAGAAGACATCTACAGACGGGTTCGTGATGGAAAACTCCATAGAGCTCGTGTTGAACGGGCTTCACAGGTTGAGGATTTCACCGATAGAGCTTCAGATAGCATATAAGCTCTATTTGGGCTCTGATAAGGACTTGGAAGATGCAAAGTTTTTATATGAGTTGTTCTTTGACGATATCAGTCATGAAAAGTTGGAAGGGTTTTTGTCCTGGTTTGATGAAGGGACAAGGATCCGTTTCAAGAGGATTGCGAGGGAATGATGAAACCAGACCTTGAGGAGCTTGAAAAGCAGAAAAAGCAGAATGCTGAGGAGCGTCTTAAGTTCATTGAGATGTATGTTGAATGGCTCAAAAAGACTCCTAACAAGGTGTGGTCGAAGCAGCAGAAAGAGTTTTTCGGCGGTTAGCGCAGTCATTGGTTTTGAGTTAGAAAAAGAGGTTATCATGGCCAAGAGACCTAATCCAGAGCTTGTGAGGTATGTTGAGAAGCATCTTGCCAAGGGCTTCAAGATACACCATATCAAGCGCAAGCTCGCAGAGGTCGGCCACCCTATTGAGGCCATTGAGGATGCTTCGCAGTTTGTCCTTGCCAAGCAGCAGGGGAAGAGAGTCCCTAAGTTCATGATTGTATATGGTATTATCCTTATTCTTGTCATCGCTGCTGTTGGCTGGTTCATCTGGTTCAAGGCCACGCAGCAGGTCGAGTACACCAAGACAGTCGAGGAGAT
>JAHJSS010000018.1 GCA_018830225.1 Nanobdellota archaeon | reverse complement strand
AGGCAACAGCAGCATAAAAAGAAAGTACGGAAGTAGCGTAAGCTCCCATTCTGTGCGGACAATCCGCACAGAAGTCTATGGCAGGCTAGCCTGCCACAATCTCTTCTTTTGGCTTTTTAAGACTCTCGGGACAGAGCCCCACCCTCCAAAGCCCCCACCACCCACCCAAGCGCCGCCAATGCCAGCCTGCGACGGTTCGCAGCTTGCTGTGAACCCAACGCCTACGGGGAAAGTGCGCTACAGGAAAATAAGCAGAATACCAACTACTTGGAATAAGAAGCACTAGAATATTCACCCAGGAGCGCTGCTTTGACTCAAGCTCTGCTTGAGGATTTACACCAGCTTAGCTGGTGAAAAGGCGGCGCGGTAGACAAACCTTTATAAACTACTCTTTACCCCCTCATATCATGCCTAGGAAGAAGAAGACCGAGGCGCCTGCAGAGACCGCAACTGCGGCTGCAAAGGCTGAGGGTGACAAGCCCAATAAGTCTAAGCCTGTTGTTTCTGCTATCTTGGCGCGCGAGCGTGTAATAACTGAGTCTAGTGATGATGCTAGAGAGTTCTATAACCAGAGCCGTTATGGCAACGTGATTGAGGACGGCAAGGTGCAGCTCTCACTGCTCGAGGCTCTGTACCTCGTGGAGAAGGGCCGTCTCAGTGTTACTGATGCTAAGAGCAAGGCCATAGCTTTTGACTCTTTCGTGAAGAAGGCGAGCAAGGTCGAGCCTAATTTCTGGATCCGCTATTGTGTCTTCAAGGACATGCGCAACCGCGGCTACATAATAAAGACCGCTCTTAAGTTCGGCGCTGACTTCCGTGTCTATGACAGGGGCGTCAAGCCTGGTGAGGATCACGCGAAGTGGATAGTGTATCCTGTGCACGAGGGCGAGCAGATAACATGGTATGATTTCAGCGCAAAGAACCGCGTCGCACACAGCACCAAGAAGCGTCTCCTTATAGGTGTTGTCGACGATGAAGGCGATGTCACTTATTATGAGATACGTTGGGTCAGGCCGTAGATTTGTAGCTTTTTCTTCAGGTTTTTAAACAGGACAAAGTTTATATACGAAAAAGGATAATTTTTCCTGTCATGGACCACCGCGAGAAACTTCTCAGTATCGTCAAGGAGAACGGCCCTCTGCTGCCTGCTCAGATTAACAAGGAGCTGCGCACAAATGTCCTTTTTGCCTCTGCGATGCTTGCTGAGATGGTCGACCAGAAGAAGCTTAGGCTGACCTCGATGAAGGTCGGAGGTTCCCCATTATATTACTGTGAGGGGCAGGAGCATTTGATTGAGAAGTTTGCTGACCGGCTTAACCAGCAGGACTTTGCTGCTTTCGATCTCCTTAAGGGTTCTAAGATCCTGAGGGACAGGGACCAGGACCCCCAGATGCGTGTCGCTTTGCGGGAGATAAAGGATTTTGCAGTGCCTTTGGAGGTGACTGCCAATGGCTATTCTGATCTTTTCTGGAAGTATTACCTTGTCTCTGACGCTGATGCGCAGTCTTTGATCAAGGATCACATCAACAGGCGGGAAGAGGTGAGAGAGGATAAGGCCAAAGAGGCTGAAGAGACAAAGGAAGAGCGGCCGAAGGAGGTGCAGGCAACTATAGGTGCTGCTGCTCTGAGTGTTGAGCCTAAGGCGCGTACTGAGGAGGTCAGTGCGCATCCAAATAAGCCTGTGACTTCTGTCACCATGACTACATTGGAGCAGTCAGAGGTCCCTGAGTTCTCATACCAGCCGTCTGTTTCCTTCTCTACCATGATAGACACTGACGAGAAGGTGAAGATAGGGAAGAAGAGGCCTGATACCATTCCACAACCTGAGTCTAAGGTGCTGGTCTTCCCAGAGGATGATGAGTTCTTCACGAAGATCAGGGAGTTTTTCGATGGCGCGGGCATAGATATAATCGATTTTGATATTATCAGGAAAGGGACAGAATACGATCTTGTGGTCAAGCTTCCGAGCAATGTGGGTGTTCTTGAGTATTACTGCAAGGCTAAGTCCAAGTCCAAGATAAATGACGGTGACCTGGCGAGCGCTTTTGTGCAGGGCCAGATAAAGAAGCTTCCTATACTTTTTGTCACTGTCGGTGACTTGACGAAGCGTGCAGAGGAGCTTCTCTCCAAGGAATTCAAGAGCATGTTTGTGAAGAAGATATAGCTTTTTTGAAAAGAGGTGTTTGTTTAGCTTATTTTTGCAGCGCCGCCGCTTTGGCGTCGGATAGTAAAGATGTGCAGAAACCGGCTGAAGCCGCATGAATATTCACGATTGCGCAAGCGATAAAGCCAAGAACTCTGCCCGATTGCCGGAAAAGCACGTTAGCAGCGCGGCGCTGCGACAGTAGAAGCTAAACAAATACGAAAAGAGGTGTTTCATGGGTGTTAATCTTAAGGATATTGTTGTGAAGAAGGAGATATCCCTTACAGACCTTAAGAACCGGAAGCTTGTTGTTGACGGCAACAATATTCTTTACCAGTTTCTTTCTACGATAAGGCAGCCTGACGGCACGCCTCTGATGGACAGCAAGGACAATGTGACTTCTCACCTCAATGGCTTGTTCCACCGCACCACCAAGCTCATGCATTACGGGATAAGGCTTGTCTTTGTTTTCGATGGCAAGGCTCCTGATCTCAAGCACGCTGAGAGGGAGCGCAGGGCAGGCATCAAGAAGGAGGCAGAGCGGCTCTATGAAGAGGCCAAGAAGGAGGGTGACGCTGAGGGTATGAAGAAGTATTCCATGCGGACATCGCGTCTCTCTTCAGAGATGATAGATGAGGCTGTCGAGCTGATCGGCGCGCTTGGCTTGCCTGTGGTCAGGGCCCCTTCTGAGGGCGAGGCCCAGGCCGCTCTGATGGTCAAGAGAGGGGATGTCTTCGCAGAGATAAGCCAGGACTATGACTGTCTGCTGTTCGGCGTGCCGAGGATGATCCAGAACCTTACGATTTCAGAGCGCAAGAAGAAGAGGGACAAGCTCTCTTATGAGACTGTCAAGCCGCAGCTCATCGAGCTGGAGCCTAACCTGAAGCATCTCGGCCTCACTCATGACCAGCTCATCGTGCTCGGCATGCTTGTAGGTACTGACTATAACATTGGAGGTATAAAGGGCATCGGCCCTAAGAAGGCGGTGGACCTGGTGAAGAAGCAGGGGGACGACTTTGACGCTTTATTCAGTGAGATGAAGTGGGATGATCATTTCGGTTACAGCTGGAAAGAGGTGTTCAGGCTCTTCAAGGAGATGCCTGTCAAGGAGGATTATGTGCTTGAGTGGAAGGCTCTTGATAGGGATAAGGTAGTGCAGGTATTGTGTGAGAAGCATGACTTCAGCAGGGAGAGGGTGGAGGACACTCTCGATAAGCTTGAGGCAGAGCAGTCCAAGATTTCACAGAAGGGTTTAGGAGAGTTTTTCTAGGATGGACTGGCTGATATTGATTTTGCTGTCGGCGCTTTTCTTCGGCGCCAGGCAGGTTGTATCGAAGAAGGTGCTCATGTTCGAGCATGCGACAGAGTATCTGACAGCGACGTGCCTGATGGCGTTCCTTTTCTCGCTCTTCTTCCTTCCTAAGATGGGCATGGACTACCCTGCCATGATGTGGTTTCTTATGTACCTGAAGGCTTTGTCCCTCACTGTGGGCTGGCTGCTGGCCTCAAGGGCTCTGAGGCACTTGGAGATATCATATGTCACCCCTCTCACTAACCTCACTCCTGTCTTCCTCCTCGTGTGGGGCTATTTCCTGCTCCATGAGGTGCCGTCCGCAACCCAGTACATCGGTGTCGCCCTCCTGATATTCGGGGCTTATTGGCTGCAGGCAGACCACCACTTCACCAGCCTGCTGAAGCCTTGGAGCATATTCAGGAACAAGTTCTCGTTGTTCATGATAATAGCGATATTTTTCTATTCCATCTGCGCAGCGCTCGACAAGGTCATCCTCCAGGTGGTCGACCCTTACACCTTGCTCGCTTTCACTTATTTCGTACTTTCGGTGCATTACCTGGTGGTCCAGTTCTTCAAGTATGACGGCCTCAAGGATATCAAGCACGCTTTTGTGAAGGGTAAGTACCTTATGTTCATCATCGCGCTCCTGATGATATTCTCAGATATTTTCTATTATATGGGTGTGGCCATGCCTGGTGCCATGATATCTCTTATAATTCCTGTCAAGAGGACAAGTACGCTTGTCGCAGCGATTGTCGGGGGTAGGCTCTTCCATGACCACAACCTTGTCTACAGGATAGCGGCATGCGTGGTGATGGTGGTCGGTGTGATACTTGTGGTGATATGATGATGTTTTGTAATTATGTTGTTTGAAGGTGGTGTGGATATGGTCATTTGTGTCAAGGTCCCTCTGAAAAGGGCGCAGGAAGTGAAGTGTTTCTTGGTGGAGCAGGGCATCTTCCACCCTGATTATGCTGTCAAGAAGACCAAGACGCACATATATTTCCCGATATCCAGGAAGTCGGGGATAAATAAGCAGTTTGGCTTTGCAGAGCTTGCTGATGTAAAATTATTGCCGAAGGCAAGAAAGAAGACAGATATGAGGTCCCTTGTGACAAATAAGCTGACGAAGAAGGAGCTCGCGCACCTGAGGCGCGCATATGACATCACAGGGTCCATAGCCATATTGGAGATACCTCCTGAGCTGGAGAAGAAAGAGAAGCTCGTTGCTGAGACCATACTGCAGCTTCAGAAGAATGTCGAGACTGTTGTGAAGAAGGCAGGGATACACTCTTCTGATTACAGGATCCAGCCGATGCAGTATCTTGCCGGCGTCGATACCAAGGAGACAGTGCATAAGGAGCACGGCGTTCTGCTGAAGCTTGATGTCGAGAATGTTTATTTCTCTCCGCGGCTCTCCACAGAGAGGAAGCGTGTCGCTGACCAGGTCAGGCCTGGCGAGTCAGTGCTGGTCATGTTCTCTGGCTGCGCTCCTTACCCTTGCGTGATCGCTAAGAACACAAAAGCCAAGGAGATATATGGCATCGAGCTGAACCCTTTCGGCCACAAGTACGGCACAGAGAACATCAAGCTGAACAAGATAAGGAATGTCGCGCTTTTCGAGGGGGATGTGCGCGAATTGGTCCCTGCATTGAAGAAGAAGTTCGATAGGATAATCATGCCCCTCCCCAAATCAGCAGGCGATTTCCTGGACATAGCGTTCATGGCAGCAAAGAAAGGAACTGTCTTCAACTTCTATGCATTCGAGGAGGAAGGTAAGTTCGACAATGCGAGGCAGCGCATAAGAAAAGCCTGCAATAAGAACAATCTTAAGTGCAGGATACTCCGGACAGTCAAGTGCGGCCAGCACGCCCCGCGGGTCTTCAGGATATGCGTGGATTTTAATATAGTCTGATGGTTTAGGGACTGCTCTCACGCCCTGGCCGGGTTCTTCTTTTCCGCGAGCTTCAGTCTCGCGTCTTTGCTCAGTACCAGGCGCTGGAATATCACTGGCACGCCTTTTCTTCTCGGCAGGAACTTCAGCTCATCCAGCGCGTCCAGGATATCTTCGTCTCGCATTCTTTCAACATCATTTGCGAAGATGTGCAGGTATGCTGACAGTCCTTCTGGCGTCGGTCCGGGCCCTCTGTGGAGATAGTTGTCCTTGATGTCTCTTACGAACTCTGCTGCAGAGCGGTATCTTTCGTCAGGGTCTGTTGCCAATAGCTTCAACACCATCCTTGAGAGCTTTTTATCTATTCCCTCGACTACAAGGTGTGGCGGAACTACGGGTCTTTCATACAGCTTCATAAGCCCATTGATGTTGTTCCACATCCTCTGCTGGTGGCTCGTGACTTTCTCAGGCTCTGTGAAGATGTCATTTGGTCCCAGTCCTGTGAGCATCTTGTAGGCGACGACCCCTAAAGAGTACAGGTCAGACCTCTGGTCTGATTCGTGGGGTCTTTTCAGTCCTTCTGGAGATATGTATTGCAGCTTCCCTGCCACCATTATGTTCTTCTCTCCCTTCTCGAGCGCCACGCCGAAGTCAGCGAGGTAGACTGCTCCTGTGCTGGGCTCGACAAGGATGTTGTTCGCAGATATGTCCCTGTGCACTATGCCTGCCTTCCGGTGCAGGTGGGCCAGTGTCCTTGCGACCATGTAGATGAAGTATGCCACGAACTTGTCAGGGATGGCTTTTATGCATTCTTTGCTGGATATGTGCGGTTCGCTGTAATGGAGCAGGTATTTGTTCTCGTCCCAGAACTCAGGAGGTGTTTCATTTGTCTGGGAGATCCTGTGCGCTTCCATTATCTTTTCAAGGTCAGAACTCACGAAAGGCATCACAAGGGTGTATCCGCCGTTGTGGTGTCCGAAGTATAGTGGCGTCAGGACCTGCTGGTGGAAGATGCCGAGATTTATCTTCGCCTCCTTTACTATGGCCTCTTCAAGAGCGTCGTCAAGGCAGAAGGCCCTTTTCACTGCTACGATGCCAGGTATGTCATCAGCATTGGTCTCTTCCTTTCCTGTGAACACCCTGTCTGCTTTCCAGACAACGGCCATGCCTCCTTCGCCGACGATTTCGCGGAGTATGTAGTGTACCTGGCCCACCTTTACAAGCTGGTCTTTTTCGTCAGGGAAGCTTCCTTTCCGCTCTATTATCTCTACAGGGTTCTCCAGTCCGGGGTAGCCTGTTATTGTCTTTTCGTATCTTATTCCCTGATGTTCGCGCTCGGATTTGCCTTTCATCTTGCCACACGTGTCAAGTAGTATTTAAGTGGTTTTTGTCGTCACATCATTTTGACGAATATTTCTTGGGTGACTTGCGGGTGCCTCGTGAGTATCACTCAGGTCACTTTATGGTCTTGAAAGAATAAGTTGGTTCGCTCAGCACCTGGCTGACTATCTTGTTTCTCTTGTCTCTGAGTGTGGCGACATCCCCTTTGTCGTTCCACACAGCTCTCGGTTTCCCCCAGTAGAGTCTTGTGTTCGTGTTCCTGCCATTTCCTGTGAATATCTTGACTGGACCGTATATAGTGAATCTGTCCGGGAAATTGAATGTGTGCTTCCTACCCTTATCGTGTAGCTTGAATCCTGTCATGTCTACGCCATATCCTGTTGCCTCTACCCATTCTGAGTTGAGGTCTTTCTTCCCATTCCCTTTAGCCTTGAACTGGACGCTTGTGATCCTGATCTGCCCTTCAGGGATATCGTAGATTGAGGGGGAGTCCTTTGCTCTCTTTTTCGCGTCTTCCCCTACTATCTTCCTTATCTCGGTGAGTGCAGAATCCCTCGTCTTGAAGACTGGTGATACAGGGGGTATTTGCATAGGTGCCTGTTCTGGCCTTTTCTCGAGCTCGCTTATGCGCTCATTGGTCTGGTTTATGCTGTTCTGCAGCTCAGAAATAATCCTTGTCTGGGCTTCAAAAGCCGTTTTTATGCTTTCTGTTGAAAAAGAAGCGAAATTAGTCTTTAGATTCTCTATCTTGCCGTTTATATCCCTGACATCGTACTTTATGTTGTTAAATGACGTGCAGAGCAGGTCATTCAGCTTCTTGAACTCGTATTCAGGGTTGGCTGCCATAACCCTGTTTGATACCACGCCATATTTAAACCTTCCGATTTGACACCACTAACAAGGGGTAAAACTGTTTTTTGAGAATTTGTGTGTGCTCTTCAGTTACTCCATTAATCATCTCCCGAAGGATCATCTGGTGTTCACTAAATCATCGCACACTGCACTTCTCAGAGGCTTTGTACGCATTAAGTCCTCTAAAACCTCTTGTTTTTCTGAGGCATACGAGAACTCGAAGCGCTTATAAAACTTATGCAGGTTTTCCCTGCCTTTGATGTAGAATCTTCCACAGAATTGCCTTCCTGGCTGCTTTCTGAGCTGTATATGCGATGTTGATATGCCAAAATGATTGAGCATAGACCTTATTTGGTTGAGGAAATCTACAAGATTCGCAACATGTTCTTCTGACTTTGAAAGCACGAACTGTATCCTCCATTTTCGGTTCGATGGGGCAGAACCTTCATTTCCGATCACTGTTGAAAGGAATGCTTTCTTTATTTCATCTGGCCCACGATATATCCAGTCAGGAATTAAGAAAGATCGGGTTGTTTTGTTTCCGGCTGGCGCACCCAGATTATTAAGTAGTTTAGATATTTCAGCGCTTTTGCAAATTGTCACAACAAACGATTCTCCTACTGTGCTATGGCGCAACAGACCGGATTCTTTGTTGAATACGCGCTTGAAGTCGTTTATGAATTTTTCTGCATCATTTTTTCTGCGAAAGAAGAAGCGGGTTTTAGTCAAATTTTGCGTTATGTTACCGTCACACATTGCAAATCCGACAAGTGATGCAAGGTATTGCCAGGTTTTCAGCGACTCAAACAAGTCCTTAGAGTATTTCTTTACGAAGGGTTGGTCTTTGATAAGGTCAAGCTCTAAAGAAATATTGGTGCCGAGGGTTTCGAATTCTTTCTTTTGAATATTCTCAATCAGGTATCTCTTATTGTCAAATTGATAAGGCAACAGGTGACGCTCATATAGGATATTCAATGCTTCTTTGTTATTCGATGAATAATGATGGCCCTCTGCAAGCTGCGTCGGCGTCCTGAGAATTAATTTTTTTCTATGGAGTCGCGCTAGAATGGTAGTGATTATTCTTTTGTGCGTCTCCATACCATGTTTCTCTCTGCAAATCATTTGCAGCTCTCTCGTCGTAAATATTTTGTCAGGATTGGCCGTAAATATTCCATATACTGTTCGATGGATTGACTTCTTCATAATGCTAAAGAACGCAGCATACTTTATATTCCTTATCCGCGCATGTCCAGTGGTCATGTGCTCAACTAATATGTCTGTATAAACCCTTGAAGAATAAAGTATTTGTTTGTGAAATGATAACCATTACTCTAATTTTTGGCGATATTCCATAATTCATTGAAATATGTTAAGAATCCTTGAGATGTTTCTTTGTCCTTTACCAATATTACGATAGGCTCCTCCTTTAGCATCACAATTGCCGTAATCCCTTTTGTAAATGCGACTTCGGTGGGTGCCGTCTTAAAAAGAAATCTCTTGTCAAACTTAACTTTTGATTGTTGTTCGACAGAGCGCGCATAATTTCTTGAATTTTCGTCATAGATGATCTTTATATGAATTCCTTTTTCCACAACCTTTAACCCATACTTGGAAAAAAATCTGGTGGTTTTCTCTGGATTGCTTCCTTTGTTAGCCCCAAGAACATAGATGGTTTGTCCCTTCTCCGTTTTTCCGATTATTGTATCATACGCGGTTTGCATTCCTTTCCATCCAAAAAATATCTCTGCAGTGGTGGGCTCTTTGAGCGAAGAAGATAACGACTCTAATTTAGGTAATAACTTGTTGGCTGTTTCTTCCTCTTTAGCCAATTCTGACTTTTTCAAGGCAATGTAATCTTTGATTCTTGAAGGGGGCGATGCCTTAAACTGTTTCACATTGTTTTTGACAATCGTGCTTACTAAACCCTTATCAATGAGCTTTTGAAGAACGAAATACACTTTAGATGGAGCAGTTCTCGTTTCTTTGAGAATTGCCCCTTTTGAGACAAACCCGCCTATTTTGAGCAAAGCAAGGTAAACTTTTGACTCTGATTCCGTAAAACCAAGAGATTTGAGTAATGTTATTTCGTCCATTGGCACCACCATAGGGGGGGCTAATATTTAAATATTTCGTCAATCTCATCTTTTGATGGTGGTAAAATGACTGATAAAGACCCCGAAGAGCAGAAAAGACTAGAAGAAGAATTCAGAAACTTAGAGGGCATAGCATTCATACGGATAGATGAAGATACTATAATGACCAACATAGGACCGATGAGGTTGAAGCAACGACGAAAAAGCGGTTTGCAGGGATTGGCTAGGATCGTTGCGGGTGCAGGGCTATTGCTGGCTTTTGGGATAGGTGCTGAATGTATTTACAGAACTACTGACCACTACAAAGAATGGGTAAACGCGGTTGACCAACGATATGAAGAACTGAAGCACGACGCAACATTATCCGATTATGAAAGAACACAAAGGATAATAGCGGAATTCTATGGCTTAAGGTAAATCACTCCAACGTCAAGAACTGTCCGTTCTGCATGATGTGCACGTTCTCTCCCACGCGGTAGCCCATCTCCATCGCCAGTTCAGAGAGTGACGATGCCATGTTGATGTCGCCGTGCGCAGGTATGATATGCTGCGGCTTGACCATGTTTATCAGGTCCCTAAGGTCCTCTTTCGCTGCGTGGCCTGACACGTGGATGTCCTTGAATATCCTCACGCCGAATCTCTTGAGCTTACCTTCGAGAATCTCCCTGTTTGCGTGGTTGAGCGCTGTCGGTATGATTGCGCAGCTGAATATGACATGGTCTTCCTTGCCGAAATGGAACTCGAACTCCCCGTTTGCTATTCGTGAGAGCACTGACTTCGGCTCGCCCTGGTGGCCTGTGCAGACTATGAGGTATTTCGACGGGTTCTTTGATATCTGCTTGAGCTTCTTTTTCACGTGTTTCCTGAACGTCGCCATTTCCACCTCCTTTGTGAACTTCACGAGGCCTATGTTCTCTGCAGCTGTGACATATTTGCCGAGGCTTCTTCCCATCAGCACCACTTTCCTGTTCATCTTGTGGCCGAACTCTATTATGCTCTGCAGCCTTGCGAGGTGCGATGAGAATGTGGTGATTATGACCGCCTTCCCTGTTGAGTCGCAGCCCATCATCACGTCCCTTAGCATCTCTTTCGCGACCTGTTCTGACGGCGTCTTCTGCGCCTCTCCGCTCCTGGTGCCGTCGACGATGAGGCACCTTACATTCTCTTTTGCGAGCTCTTTCAACCGCTCATAGTTCGGCTTCTTTCCTATGACTGGGTGGTCGTCGAACTTGAAGTCGTTGCAGTAGAGGACTTTTCCGTATGGTGTGTGCACCGCTACCATGACCGTCTGCGGCGTCGAGTGGGTTACGTTCAGGAACTCTATCTTTATCTTCTTTGTTACGTTCATTGATGAGTTGGGGTTGAGCACCCTTATATCGTTCTCGAGCTTTATCTTCTCGTCCCTGCATATTGCCTTTATCACTTCTGCCGTGAATGGTGTGCATACGATGTCCGCGTCGAACTTGTTTGACAGGTAAGGTATCGCTCCCACGTGGTCGAGGTGTGCATGCGTCGGCACGACCGCAACAACCTGTTTTCTCCAGTGCTTTATTGGTCCGAGGTCAGGTATCGCGCCTATCTTTGTCAGCGTGTTCGCGGTTATCTCCTTTACAAGGTCCTCATCCTCTGTGTATTTTATGTAAGGGTCGAGGTGGAGCCCCATGTCTATTATGACTACTTCGTCATCGACCTTGATGGCTGTCATGTTCTTCCCTACTTCATTGTAGCCGCCTACTGGGCATATCTCGATTGCCATGTTCAGAACAATAATCCGTGATTATTTAAATGTTTTTAAATCGGTTCGGGTATTGCCTTACGTTTCTCGAACCGGTATATCTCTTTCACGCCCAGGCTTTTGAGAAATTCTATCGCCCCATCAAGCTGCTGTCCTATCTCTTCAAGCTCGTGCGCGTCGCTGCCTACAGTTATCTTCTTGACCCCCCTCTCGACCAGGAGCTTTATTATCTCTTTTGAGGGATATGTGCTCCATGGCTTTATTACGCCGGCGTTAGCATATGGTTTGGATTTACTTGTGTTTATCTCGAATCCTACATTGTTCTCGACCATCAGTCTTGCGACCTCTTCCCAGTCTTTTTTCGTTTCCTCAAAGGGGGTCTCATCCATTATCCTCTGGTATATGTCTAGGTGCGACATGACATCGAAAAGCCGGGTCTTTATCGCTCTCTTGAGCAGCCTGAAGTATTCTTCCCTTACCTTCGCATGATCCATCCCTTTCATCTTTTCTCTGTTTTTCGAGTCTGAGACTATCAACCCGTTGGTGTAGTGTATCGACCCCAGCACGAAATCGAAGCCGTTGTGTGCCAGATATTCCCTGATGTAGTCTTCCTCTTCCTCTGTGTATGACATCTCGACGCCGAAGTATATCTTGAGTCTGCCGTCTTTTCCCAGCTCTGCTATCTGTCTATTTGTGTTCTCGAGCTCTTCATCTGTCATGGACTGTTTGTAGTCCCCGTTCTTTGTCTCAGAAGGTTCGTGGTGGTTTGTTATGCAGATATGCTTGATTCCTTTTGCAGCCGCAGCTTCGTAGATGTCACTGATCTTCATCTTGTTGTCAGAAGAAGTGTCTGAGTGTATGTGGAAATCAATCATTTTCAACTCATTAAAAAATCAATTGCAGCAGATTAAATCCTCTTTATTATAAAGCTTTTGTTATTGTGGATTTTGAAGAAGAGCCATTCTTTCATTTATGTTTGTTTTTGGCGGTAGATATCCTATCTTTTTCCAGACAGCATATCTCGTTTGATGTCGTGGATTGTTTGTTCCAATCACTTCAAACCATTTTTCTATCTGGTCTTTTCTTCTTATGTTGAGAGCGAATGAGTCGTGGATGTTTCTCTCGTTTTTGAACCCTTCTCTGTTCTTTTGCATTATTGAAAATGGCGCAAGACCTCTTCTTTCAAGATGAGGATGTAGCGCCTAATGAAGCGTTCTGCGCCATTTTCAATTCCGCAGACTCGCCTGTCAAAAGCGAGTCCCGTAATACTGCGCCCTTTAGGGCGCAGATAGGGACGAGCGGCGAGTCTGCGTTATCTCTGAACTTATTTCAAATGCATTAAGCAACTCTCTGATTTGTTCTAAAAGTTTTCTCGAGCAAGAACTAATCCTTAACTCAGGATGGTGGTTATGTGTCCGTTTCCACGTGGTAGATGTTTTGCTCCTTGACTTTTCACACCAGAAAGACCCATCAGTATCGAATATCCCTCTTAAGACTGCTTTTTTGGGTTTTGGGGTTGAGAGCATTATTTCTTCAGGGATTTCGGCTTTTAAGGCCTTGTAACCGGGTTTAAAGCCGAATCGCAATGCCTTTAGGATAGCTTCTTTTTTGTAGGTTACAATTCCATACACACCCCAATACTGAAAGTTTCTAGGTTTGACTGGGATAAAATTCCTTGAAAAAAGTGGCGCTAGGTGTCTATCATAATACAGCTTATCTTCGATAGGGCTGCCAGTTATGTAAAGCGCGTCTTTATCGCTTTCAATCCACCCATCACCTATAAATGCTCCCAAAATTTCTGCTATTTCGGGGTTGAATTTTTTGTTATTCTGTTTCATTCTATTTGTTGATTGTTGTTAATATGTCGTCGAGAAAAAGAAGTTTTCCTGGTTTAAATATCTTATCCGGATATGTCCAGTGGGAAAAATGAGGGGGTAGGGACTTTCAACGCCCTGGCGTTGTAAGCTGCGAACGCCAGTGAGCATGTTTGAACCCTAGTAGGCACTAAGCCAACAGATGGCCCATAGGAGTTCTTCATTGGTTTTTAGGCCTCAGCACTCAACTAACTTGAGTTTGGACTTTTAGTGCCGTGCGACACCAAAAACTGTCCCGTTTGGCCACTCCGGCACCCCCTCATCAGAATCAAAAATCAAGAATTAGTATATAAAATTATGCGATTTCAGGCAAGCCGCCCTATCTTTTCCTCTATCATATGCAGCTCTGACTCGAGTTTCGCAAGCTCGTTTCCTTTCAGCTCAGCCTTTCCCTTCCTTGTCATCTTCTCCTCTTTGCCTATCCTCACCCGCATCTCTGCCGCAGGGAACTCTTTCTTCAGCTTCGCGACCAGGAGGTTGATCTCCTTGTTCAGCCCTCTGAGCTGGGATATCTTCTCGAGCTTCTTGACCCTCAGTGCCTTTATCCTCTCGTATCTCTGCAGTATCTGGATTATCTGCTTCGAGCTGCCGAGGATGCTCCGCCTGACATCTGCAGGGTCTCTTATCTGGACAAAGTACTGGCTATCTTCCATTTTACAGGTTCTCCGGCTCGAGCAGTGTCTGGTCTATGAAGTCGACCTTCCTCTCTATGTCCGCTATCTCGCCGGACCATATCGCGAGCTCTGAGTCTTCCTGGTTCTTCAGTGTGTTTATCTCCTGGACCGTTGACTTCGCTTCCCGTATCTTGTTCTTCACGAGGTCTAGTACGTCCAGCACATCCTTATACTCGTCGACTTTCACGAATACCGGTGCTTGTCTTTCCATTTTTTTTCACCTATTTTGCTTCGAATAATGATCTGTCTATGAAAAGGAGCTTCCTTTGTATGTCTTCAAGCGACTGCCTGAATTCCTCAAACTTCTGGTCCTGCGCGTTCTTGATATCTGTGATCCTGAAGAAGGTGTCGTCCTCTTCCTTGAACTTTGCTCTGACCTGTTCTATGTCGTCGATTATTGCCCTGAACCGGTCTGTCCTTATGAACAATGGTCCTCTTACTTCCCTTCTCTTTGGCATCGGCTCTTCAGGTGCGAAATATGTTGTTGCTGGAAGCGCTTCCGGTTCGATGCGCTTCGGAGGAGCATATCTTTGTGCTGGTCTTGGAGGTACCGCTTCTGTTCTGGATGTGAATTCTGGTGGCTCTGGCAGACCCTCTAATGGAGGTATCCTGTCAGGCACTAACTCTTCAGATGGAGCTTCAGGGATATCTGGGAACTCAGGTCTTGCTGGCTCTTCAGCCCCTCCTTCCGGTGTGTACTCTTCTGCCTCTGGCATCTCAGGAGGTTCAGGTATCATTATTTCCATCCCTGGAACAGGTGGCAGGGCTGTCTCTGTCCCTATTTTTCTCGGTGCCCTTGATGGCTGTGCTGAGCCGATTGGCGGCAGTGTAGGCAGTTCCATCTTTGGGGATTCGAGTTTTCTCTCAACTGGTTTTGGAGGGACTGCTCCTGGCACTTCTGTAGGCAATGGCGGCAAAGAATTCTCAGGCAGGGAAGGGACATCCTCTTTAGGGAATTCAGGGAACTCGTCCAACTCACCCATCCCTTCAATCCTGGGGATCGGCGGAAGTTCCATGCCTGCTTCTGGAGTATCTGATTTAGATTTCTTCAAAAAGTCGAAAACACCCATTGTAACCCCCCTAAGTAATCCACTGTGGAATAGCTAACTTATTTATTATTTAAACTTATATTAGTATTCCGGAATAGTGACAAAAACTCTTTGCGCAGCAGAAAGTCGCTGCAAGAATTCCGTGCTTTTCGGATTGATTCCAGGATGTTTAAATCACTGCCGGAATATCTCTCAGCGTTTCCAGATATTATGTTTTTCCTGCCGCGGTTCTGCCGGGTTATGCCTGGCAACAGATATAATAGGTGAAAGAGTATTATGTCGCATGAGGATATTGATCATCACAGGCATTGCAGCTTTCTTCCTGTTGGCGGGACTGGTCAAGGCAGCTTCAGTGGATGCATCAAGGAAGAGCATCGAAGTGAGCGTGGCGCTCCCATCAGAGATAGCAGGCAGGAACCAGTCATACATAATCCTGGAGCCTGCAGAATCATATTCTGCCCGCGCAGGAGAGAGCATCTCTATACCGCTCTTTGTCTATCGTGGCTCTACATTGAAGCGGACAATTTATGTCTGGATCGAGGACAAGGATGGGGTCAGGGTCTCTTCGAAGTCAAAGCATTCCCTCCTGGACAGGTTCAGGTCTTACAACATTTCTGCAGTGCTGAACCTCTCGAAGTGCATTCCGACAGGCACATATATGATTGTGGCCGATGGATTGGATACCAATGCCACGAAGGAGGCGCTCATCGATTCCGTCGGCTGCGATCCATCCGACCCCTCAGGCTGGTCCAACCAATCATCCGCCTTCATTGAAGGTGAGATTTCATTCTCTGTCGTCAGTTCTGTTGAGAGTGCTGCGTCAGGGATTCCATTCAAGACCAGGCTGCTTGTCTCGAACCCGACGCCGCGGGACCTTGAGGTGCAGGCCTGGAGCTATGTGTACAGGTCATCGAAGTGCTACTCCGGCGAGAGGGAGCAGAACATGAAGACGATAAACATCCCTGAGTTCTCGAACGTGACGTTTGACCTTGAGAACAAGGCAATAGCTCCACCAGGGGATTACAGCCTGAAGATAAAGCTCTTGCGCTCAGACAGGAAGACGCCGAAGGAGCTGACGCTCCCAATCAGGGTCGAAGGCAACGGCTCATCCAACCCTCCTGGCATTTCCGAAGGCGGAAAGAGAGTCTTATCGATTGGAAGTGATGGAGGACCGGACTCCGGCAGCACAGAAAACTCTTCTGCTGCGAAGCGAAGGCTGTTTTCCTCCATTAATCCAGATAAGAACGCATCATCCGTTGTCTACGAGTCGAGTTCTGCGAAGGCAAGGAAGCTTACAGTGTACTTCCTTATCGGCGCCCTCTCGCTCATCCTGGTGGCGTTGGTGCTCAAGAGGCTCTGATTCTGAATTTTTAAACAGCGCAAGAAAGCACAGGGGTTGGTGCGAAAATAAGCAGCGCCGCCGCTTTGGCGTGTCCTAAGAAAAAAGAAGCAGAAACCGGCCACATCACCAGCTATACGCGGAAGGCGCCAGCCTCCTGCGCTGAACTAATCAACTTCTTGCCGGCAAAGCACCAATAGCAGCGCGGCGCTGGTTCAAGCTTTGTTTCGAGCTTGCTCGAAACCCAGTGCCTACGGGGAAAACGTGGCTTGATATCCAGCAAACCTCCGAATGTAGTGAGCGAGGTGCCAAAGCGCTTGTCGCTTTGAGCACCGCAGGTTTGCGCTGCGTTTGGGTTTTGGCAGGTATTTCGCATCAACCCCGAACGCACAGGGTGCTGTCAAGTTAAGTGTCATGCCGCCTAGTGAGCTGAGTGCAAAATAGGCGCTAAATGTCGCAGTTCAGCAGAAATAGGCAGCGAGAGAATCGCAGCGAGCGCGGCATGACACACTTCTTGACTTTACCAACGCACAGAAAGATATATAAACGAAACTCTTTTTTTTTCTTGCCATGCCAAAAGGGTCTAGACAGGGAAAAGAAGGTAAAGCAGAGAAGAAGCAGAAGCTTACTGACAAGGAGCGCGTCGACAAGGGGGGGGTGCTCGTCAGGACGATAATCGAGGTTCTTGGAGCTCCGAAGGAGTATGTAGAGGATGCCATAAAGGTTGTTGTGGACAAGCTGCACAAGACAGACGGCCTGGAGGTTGTCTCAGAGTCGACATACGAGGCAGAGGAGAAAGGAAAGCTCTTTTCCACGTTCTCAGAGATAGAGATCTGGTTCAAGGATGTGGATGCCCTGTCGAAGTTCATCTTCGATTTCACGCCTTCCTCAGTAGAGGTGGTGCAGCCGTCAAAGCTCTCGCTCAGCGCAATATTTGTTTCTGGTTTCATGAATGATTTCCTTCTGAAGATGCATGATATGGGATTGAAGCTCAAGGACACCGCAGCAAAGTCCCAGTTGCTCCAGAAGAATACTGATGCGCTTGTCAGGAACTTTTTTAATTTCATATTGAAAGAGCCTAAGTCAGCCGAGGAGGTTGCGAAGCTGACTGGCATTCCAAATGAGAATGCTGAGGCCATCCTTTCAAACTTCATGAAGGCTGGTGTCGTCGAGAAGAAGGAAGACCGTTATGTGCTGTTGAAAAAGCAATGATTGGATGAGTCCCGATAAAAGAGTGTGAAAATGTCAGACAAGATGTCAGACCTCAAGAGGAATGTCGAGGCGATACTGTTCGCTGCAGGCAGGACTGTGCTGATGAGGGAGCTGCAGTCCCTTCTTCACATACGGGAAGAGGGGCTGATAAAAGAGACGATTACCGAGCTAAAGGCGGATTACGAGGCACGCAACAGCCCTACGATGATCCTTGCAGAGGATGATGGATGGAAGCTGACAGTGAAGGAGAAGTATCTTCCTGTTGTCCAGAGGATAAATCCACATACTGAGTTGAGCAAGACGATTCTTGAGACGCTTTCAGTGATTGCCTGGAAGCAGCCTGTGCTCCAGTCTGATGTCATAAAGGTGAGGACCAACAAGGCGTATGATCATATAGCAGAGCTGGAGAGGCTCGGCTTTGTCTCTAAGGACAGGCACGGCAGGAGCTTTGTCCTGAGAGTGACCCAGAAGTTCTTGGATTATTTCGATCTTCCCGACGACAAGGCGATAAAGGACATGTTCAAGGGATTCAGGGAGATTGAGGTCGCCGTCAAGAAGAAAGCAAGCGAGTTCGAGAAGGAGAAAGCGGTTCAGGAAGCTGGATTGGTGGAGCCCGAGCCAGCAAAGGTAGAAGGAGAGGGACAAACTGAGGAAGGTCTTGACTTGGAGCCTTACATCGACGTCCCTCCTGACAGGCCAAAGCCTAAGAGCGGCACAGAGCTTGAGGTGTATGAGCTTCCTCCGGAAGAAGTTGCTAAAGAAGCAGAAGCGTCTGGAAAGGAAGAGGCAAAGGAGGAGACCCGCCCGGAGAAGAGAGAGAAGCTCAAAGAGACCCCTGAAGAGAAGGCACGCCGGCTGGCGAGAGAGCTTCTCGGCGAGGATATGCCTAAGGCGCATCCCGTCGAGGAAGAGAGCGAAAGGAAGCTTCATCCGAAACTCGAGGAGTTTATAGCAGGATCCGTCGAGCGTCTTTCTCCGAAGAAGGCGAAGCGCAGGAAGGAAGATGTCGTTGAAAAGAAGGAAGAGGAATCCGGCGAAGAGGCAGAGCAGTCAGGAGGCCCAGGACAGCCAGAGAAGCCAGGGGCTCAGGACAAAGATGAAGATAAACATAAGCAGGCCGAGGAATTTCCGGGACAGTTCTCTGATGAAGGTGAGCCTGAAGAAGAGGATTCTGATCAGGAGCAATAGCAAAAATGCCCAAGTTCTATTTCCTTCTGAAGTGCCCTGGTTGCGGGCACGATATGCTTTACCACACAGACAGCAGAATACTTTCTGACAAGCGCAAATCATGTGTCTACTGCGGTCGGAGCTTCAAGGCAAAGGAACATGTTGTAAAGGAAGTCGTGAAGTGATTATGACCTCTTTCTTACCTTGTTTTAGCCTTCAGAGAGCCTGAATTCCGCCAGCCTAAAACCTTGAATTCTGGCGCTACGGGGCCTATAAAGCCATTTTAAAAACAAAACACATATAAATACATCATGTTTTCATATGCACAGTTTCTGGCGGTTTTTGGACAAGAATGGCAGAAAAGATTGCAGAGAAGATACCTGAGTCAGGGTCCAGGGTTGAGAAGATAATCCCTACTGTTGTAGAGGAAGAGATCAAGAGGTCTTATCTAGATTATTCTATGTCTGTGATAGTGGGCAGGGCATTGCCTGATGTGCGCGACGGCTTCAAGCCAGTCCACAGGCGCGTGCTTTTTGCAATGAACGACCTGGGCATGTTCTCGAATAAGCCCTTCAAGAAGTGCGCGAGGATTGTCGGCGAGGTGATTGGTAAGTACCACCCGCATGGTGACACTGCTGCTTATGACACTCTTGTCAGGATGGCGCAGGATTTCTCTTTGCGTTACCCTCTGATCCAGGGTCAGGGTAATTTCGGTTCTGTTGACGGTGACTCTGCAGCAGCCATGAGGTATACTGAGGCGAGGCTGTCTAAGATATCTGAGGAGATTCTCGAGGATATCAAGAAGGATACTGTTGACTTCCAGCCGAACTTCGACGGAGAGCTGCAGGAGCCGGTTGTCCTGCCTTGCAAGATTCCTAACCTGCTCGTCAATGGCAGCTCAGGGATAGCTGTCGGCATGGCCACCAACATCCCTCCGCACAACATGGGCGAGGTGATTGACGGCACGGTGAGCCTTATCGACAGGCCAGACACGACCCCTGACCAGCTCATGGAGCACATAAAGGGCCCGGATTTCCCGACAGGAGGCATCGTTTCAGGTATATCCGGCATTGTCGAGGCATACAACACAGGCAGGGGGAAGCTGAAGATAAAGGCCAAGACGAGTTTCGAGACCGTCAGGAACAGGAACAGCATAATCGTCTCAGAGATACCTTACCAGGTGAACAAGTCGCTTCTTATCGAGCAGATCGCTGACCTTGTGAGGGACAAGAACATAACAGGGATACATGACATCCGCGACGAGTCTGACAAGGATGGGATGAGGATAGTCATCGAGCTGAAGAACGAGGCGACTGCGGAGGTCGTGCTCAACCAGCTCTTCAAGCACACGAGGCTGGAGACCACCTTCGGCATAATATTCCTGGGTCTCGTGAACAATGAGCCGCGCCTCCTGAACATAAGGGAGATGCTGCAGTATTTTATCGAGCACAGGCAGGTGGTTGTCAGGAGGAGGACTGAATTTGATCTCAGGAAGGCAGAGGAGCGGGCTCACATCCTCGAGGGACTGATAATCGCCCTTGATGACATCGATAATATCGTCCAGAAGATAAAGCGGTCAAAGGATGTGGAGACCGCGAAGGCAGTCCTTGTCTCTGATTACTCTCTGAGTGAGCTGCAGGCGAAGGCAATCCTTGACATGAGGCTGCAGAAGCTTGCCTCTCTCGAGCAGGTGAAGATAAAGGAGGAGCATAAGTCATTGATAGAGATTATCGCTGAGCTCAAGTCTATTCTGGCTTCTGAGCAGAGGATACTTGACATAATAAAGAAAGAGCTTCTTGAGATGAAGGAAAAGTACGCTGACGCTAGGAGGACAGAGATAAGCACGGACGTGGATGAAGACCTTTCTGTCGAGGACCTGATTGAGGAAGAGGACATGGTAGTTACTGTCACCCATGCGGGCTACATAAAGCGCCTGCAGGTCGATGCTTACAGGAGCCAGGGAAGGGGAGGAAAGGGAGTGATTGGAGCGTCGACAAAGGACGAGGATTTTGTCGAGCACCTGTTCATCGCTTCAACCCACTCGAGCGTGCTGTTCTTCACGAACCAGGGCCAGGTCTATTGGATAAAGGTGTATGATCTGCCTCTTGCATCCAGGCAGGCGAAGGGAAAGGCGATAGTCAACCTCATCACGCTGAAAGAAGGCGAGAAGATCAAGGCGTTTGTCCCTGTGAGGGAATTCGATGACCAGCACTATCTTATAATGTGCACGAAGCAGGGCACGGTGAAGAAGACCTCTCTCGAGTCGTTCTCCAGGCCGAGGAAAGGAGGGATCAGAGGGATTACAATCAATGATGGTGACGAGCTGGTCGATGTGGTGTTGACTGACGGCTCTATGAATGTCATAATAGCCACCAGCAATGGCATGGCGATAAGGTTCTCAGAGAATGATGTCAGGCCGATGGGAAGGTCGGCCGCGGGTGTAAGGGGTGTGAGCCTTAAGCAGGGAGATTCCGTGATCGGCATGGTGATTGCAGAGGATGACAAGACCTTGCTGACAGTCACTGAGAACGGTTACGGGAAGAGGACTGAAGTCTCTGAGTACAGGTTCATCAGGCGCGGTGGTGTCGGTGTCAAGAACATAATCTGCTCGGAGAGGAACGGCAAGGCGGTGGCAATCCGTTCTGTCACTGATGATGATGAGGTCATGTTCATGTCCCAGAACGGCATAGTGATAAGGACTCCTGTTAAGGAGACATCTGTGATAGGGCGCGCGACTCAGGGGGTCCGTCTTATGAAGCTTGAAGATGGTGACAGGCTCGTTGACGCCGCGAAGATAATCAATGAGTAAGAGATCGGTGGTGTTAGATAAGATGAATGGAGCCATAATCACCCATCCCGGACTGGAGGCTGTTTCTGGGAAGGAGGTCAAGGAGCTGATAGGTGTCGACGCTGAGATGAAGCGCTCTGTCGCGCTATTCACTCCGAAGAAGATTGAGGATTTCTGCACGCTCTGCTATCGTTCGCAGTCTGCGGTAAAGGTTCTGTATGTCCTTTTCTCCTCGAGGTTCAGGAGGTTAGAGGAGCTGCTTCCGAAGATAGATGGGCTTGACCTCTCTGAGTGGCTTGAAGGTAAGACCTTCTGCGTCAGGAGCAAGATAGTGGAGAACGAGGGTGTTGACACGATGGAGTCTGAGCGCCTCATCGGAGAGGTGATCCATGAGAAGTACAAGGCCAAGGTGGATCTCGAGAAGCCAGACATACCTCTTTTCGCTTACTTCATCGGAAATGATTTCTATTTCGGCATCGACTTTGCAGGTTTTGACATGAGCAAGCGCAACTACAGGATATTCTCACTGTCAGATTCTGTCAAGGCCACAGTTTCTTACGCTCTTGTGAGGCTCGCCGGCTACAAGAAAGGAATGACTTTGCTGGACCCTTTTGTGCAGTCAGGCACTGTCGCGATAGAAGCCGCGTTCTTCGCTACCAAGAAGCCGATAAACTTCTACAATAAGGACAAGTTCGCTTTCTTCAAGTTCCCTCAGTTCAAGGATTTCAATTTCGACAATTTCTTCGAGAAGAATGATAAGTTTGACGCTGATATCAAGGGGATAACCGCTTCTGATTCGCAGCAGAGGCATGTCAAGGCTGCTGAGAAGAACGCGAAGGTGGCTGGTGTGAACAAGCTCATCAATTTCACGAGGCTGGACGTGGAGTGGCTGGACACGAAGTTTGAGAAGCAGAGCGTCGACCGCATCATATCTAACCCGCCGAAGGTCTCGCGCCTCCTCACTGAGAAGGGGATTGAGAAGCTGTTCCAGGAATTGTTCTACACTGCAGACTTCATCCTGAAGAAGGATGGTCGCATAGTCCTTCTTGCGAAGAACTACAAGCAGATACTGAACCACGCCAGCAGGCACAATTTCGAGCTCAAGGCCAATTTCCCCTTCATGCAGGGCAAGGAGGAGTTCAGCGTCCTCATCTTCGAGAGGGAGAAGAAATAAACGCTTTATTTTTATAATTAAGTTTATATATCAATAATACACTTCTAGCACCATGAAATCCGGGTTCGACATAAATCAGATTAACGGGGATGGTTACCTTATAATCCCACTATCGATGAGCAGTTTGGCTAAGGGACAGAGCCCTGAGGATTGTTATATGATATTTGATTATTTCTCAAAGAAGCTCAGAACATATTCGAATGATGTGGTCTTCCTCTACACGAATGGGATATACTTCAACACGATGGGCGTCTCTTTTCAGGAGAGGAAAAAGACCAATCAGCAGATGATCAACCACAGCGTGGCATTGAGGAAGCTGATTGACAAGAGGAAACAGTTCATACCGAACGCATTCCATTACCTGCCTATCGATTACGTGCTGCTGAATTCAAAGCATTTTGCAGGGTTCTTTTCTAAATTGAAGAATCTGGAGAAGAGAGACCCAAATTTCCGCAAGCATGTGAAGAGGGATATGGGCGAAAGGCAGTATAATGAGGCCAACGTGAATTTCATCCTGGAAGAGGTGGCGGTGGCTCACATCCTGAGGCAGAGGCTTGTCGATTTGCCGAGAACATTGGTGAAGAACGATCTCTGGCGCCTGATTGTGTATTCCGGAGGATATATGCACGCTGATTTCTATCAATGGAAGAAGAAGATACTGCCGCAAGTGGACACAATCAACCCCTACAAAGGCGGGCAGTATGATTTTCACCAGAAGAAGATGTTTGTCTTTGATGACATGAAGATTAAATAATCATTTTTTCTAAAAACCACGCTCTCTACTTCTGTGGAACAATCCCCACGTAAAATTCTGCCGAAGGCCCAATATACTATTAATTCTATATGTAAAGAACTCAAACAAGCACAAGATCAAATAAAAAATTTGTCGGACTGCAGTAAGCCGCCTTCTGTCACACCCGAACACCAAAGTCAAGCTCTGATGCGATGGTGTGTTTTGACATTAAACTTAGCGTCCCGAAGACTTGCACAAGCCAGGGCTAGCCGTTTAATCCCTTCCTCAAGGAACGTCCGGAGGTTATCTCACCCCTCTCGCGAAGGGCTTCGCATCCTTCATCCTCCCATGAGGTGGTCTCGTTTCTGAGCTGTTGCCGACTGTTTCCAGTCCTCACTTCCGTGAGTGGCTGCAAAAGTGGGCGGACTTTCCTCAGCGACCGCAGGTCGGTGAGGCCAGCAACTGTTAGGTTGCGCTGCCTCAGCATCCTTTGGGCTCCGGTTGTCAAATTGCAGTCCTACAGGAACTCTTGTTCTTCAACGGTTTAAAAACTTAACTCTTTTTTTCCGGCAACCCCCAACCTTTAAATAACTAAAACCTGTCATTTGACAGGTTTTAGGGATTAAAAATTATGTTTGGAAAACATAATTTTAAATACCTCCCATTTCTCCCAATATCCGCTATGGCAAGACAGAACAAGGTCAATCTTCCCTCAGGCATGGGCGGTCTCACTCGCTACTTTGATGACTACACATCTAATATAGAGTTCAAGCCAGGCCACATAATCATATTGGCTGTCATAATCATGGTTCTTGTGATATTTCTGCATATCCAGGGATATGCTCTTTTAGGTCTGGGATAAAATGATGCCTGGAATGAACCCTCGGAAGATGGCTCAGGTGATGAAGAGGATGGGTATTCAGCAGACCGAGATCCCTGCTACAGAGGTCATCATCCGTACCCCTGACAAGGAACTTGTCATCACAGACCCTCAGGTCGCCAAGGTCAACATGATGGGGCAGGAGACCATCCAGATAGTCGGTGAGATCCACGAGAGGGCGCTTTCCTCCGGGCCAGAGATCAGTGATGAGGATGTGAAGACAGTGATGGCTCAGGCAGGTGTTTCCGAGGAAGATGCGAGGGCCGCGATAGAGGAGAACGCTGGGGACCTTGCAGCAGCCATACTTTCTCTGCAAAAGTAAGCTATTTAAATGATGCTCTGCTAATCTTTTAGAATGGAGTCTCTTGAGGAGCTGAAGGACAGCGCGAGGAGGAGCTTGAAGGTCGCTGAGCACATGCTCATCCAGACCTACCCGTTTGTCAATGACCCGAGGCTTGTTCTTGCTGTCGCAGGGGACATATACTCTGCTTTGATGAGCAGCATGAGCGCATTGCTGCTTGCTGGGAAGAAAGCCCGGAAGAAGTCTCTCCCTGATGATTTTGACTCCCTGTTCAGCGCTTTCAGGGAGGTTGCAGGGGGATATGGCTTCACAGAAGATGATCTGAGCCTTGTGTCAGATACGAACCGGATATTGGTTGAGCACAAGGAGAGCCCTGTGGAGTTTGCCCGCAGGGATAGCATAGTTATTTGCGATTCAAGGTACAAATGCAGCAGGATTTCGGTTGATGACATGAAAAAGTATTTATTTAGGGCAAGATTATTCGTGGATAAATCAGAATCTTTGTTGAGAGATATGGAGAAACAGGCTTAAAATGGATGATTATCTTGATGAGGCTAATGAAGAGCTTAAACGTGCGGACCACCTGATATTCGTCAGTTTGAAGTATACCCGGACTTGTGACGTGATCAAGCATATCATCGAGCGCCTCATAAATGCCATTGATTTCACGTTCACTGCCTTATTGGAGCATCTCAAGGAGAGCAAGAAGATAGATGAGGTGCCTACTGCGCCCATCCCTAAGGCTAATCTTATCAAGAAGTTGTTCCCGAAAGATGAGTTTCTCCCTGAGTTCGCTGATTTTTTCATCCGCCTGAGGAAGATAAGCAAGGCTGATTTCAGCAGGGCCTGTGAGTTCAGGAGGCATGTGACCATGACAGTCACAGTCGATGATGAGATCATGAAGATAGACATAGACATAATAACAGAATACTTCAAGAGGACCAAGGATTTCTTCGCTCATGTCCAGGGCATGATAAAACCCGAGGCCAGCTGATACCGCTGAGATTATTGTCAAGTTTCAGTCATTGTCGCCTAGCGAGCTGTGGGAGAATACGCAGGAAGAATCGCAGTTGGCACAAGCTCTGCTTGTGACATTACAAACCGAAGGTTTGAAATGGGCGACAAGAAGTGGCTTAAGAAGCGATGCGAGCGCGACAATGACTGCCCTCTCATCTCAACTATTCTAAGAAACCTTTATTAATTCTTCTTTCTTATTGCTCCTCATGCCTAAGAGCCTGCATCGTAGGTTGCTTGAAAAAGGGTGGTCCGAGGATGAGATAGAGCGGACTATGCAAATGATGTACTCTGATGAGAAGAGGGAGAAGCACGCCCACTTCGTCAGTGCCACGCATCCGGTCATCTACTGGGTGGGGCTTGTCGTCGCTATTGTCGGCAACCTCTTAGTTGCAGTGACCTTGATTCCTTTTCTTATGATACTCAACTCTACGCAGCTCTATGTGATCCTCGGCATTGTTGGTTTTGTTTTCGGGTCCATGTTCAATCTCATCATAAAGGACATCGAGCATGTAGACCAGACCCATCACATTGTTGCAGGTGTTTTCATCCCAGCCATAGCTTTGATTACTGTGTACATAATGGTGAGTGTCGCGAACAGGTTCAATGAGGTGATCAACAATCCCAACCCTCACAACGCGATAGTCTTGAGTGCCGTCTACCTTATCACTTTCAGTGCTCCTTATTTTGTTTACAAGATAAAGGATTTTGTGTGGGAGAGGAAGCAGAAGGCTTCCGAAGGCGCTTGATTGTCTTTCGTGATTCTTTCAGAGATAAGAGCTTGCTGAATATGATAACTTATTGTTACACATATGTAATTTTTAATTACCTAAAAACCTTGATCACCAAGCAAAACCTTTATAAGAGAACTGCTACGCACTTTTTACGCGATATGGCGGTAGTGGTGTAACCTGGCAGCACAAAGGACTGTGGAGCATTGCGCAGTCATCCTTCGGTCCGGGTTCAAAAGCTTCGCGACACCGGCGCAGGCATGGAAGTCCCGGCTACCGCCCTTTTGCTCTTCAGAGCAGGTTTCAATAGCTTTATATAGAACCCAGATTTTGGAAGCATCATCAAAAAACCCGAGTTCAAAGGCTTTTTGGGCGCGTTTAGGGTTTTAAGCAATTATTATTGCTAAAAACCGCCTTCTAAGCTTTTTTAAACTCAAAATAAGGATAATTAGCGATTAAAATGGTAGAACCTAAGCAAATGAAGGAAGATTATAGGCATATCGTACGAATTGCCGACACAGACCTGGACGGGTCAAAGCCTATAGGACATTCTCTTAACAAGATTAAGGGTGTAAGTTTCATGTTTGCCAATGCAGTATGCACTTTCTCAAGGATAGACAAGAAGAAGATTACCGGGCAGCTCAACGCTGATGAGGTCAAAAGGCTCAATGAGATACTCAAAGAGCCGTCAAAATATGGTTTCCCTGTCTGGATGCTCAACAGGAGGAAGTATGCAGAGACAGGAGAAAATAGGCACATCATAGGAGCTGATTTGAAGTGGCAGGTCGAGAATGACATCAAGCTAATGAAGAAAATACGCTCATATAAGGGCGTAAGGCATATGCTGGGCCTTCCTGTAAGAGGTCAGAAGACCAAGAACAACTTCAGGAAGAAGAAAGGCAAAGGGCTGGGAGTGAAGAGGAAGAAGACTGCAGCTCCTGCTGCCAAAGGCGGAAAATAAGCTGAGATTGTAAGATGGGAGATCCTAAGAAACACAGGAAAAAGTATACCACGCCAGGGCATCCCTGGCAAAGGGCAAGGATAGAAGAAGAGAAGCAGCTTATGCAGGAGTATGGCTTCAAGAACAAGACAGAGATATGGAAGATGGTCTCTTTCTTGAGGGACGCCACTGCGCAGGCAAAGAAGCTGGTCACGCTCTCAGGGCCGCAGGCGGATAAGGAAAAGGAGCTCCTTCTTGAGAGGATGAGGAGGTATGGCCTTCTGTCTCCTGAAGCGGCTCTCGACGCTATTCTTTCAATCTCATTGAGGGATGTTCTTGAGAGGAGGCTTCAGACTATCGTCTACAAGAAGAACCTCGCGAACAGCATGAAGCAGGCAAGGCAGTTCATCACACACGCTCATATCTGCATCGGCGATAAGCTGGTGACATCACCTTCATATCTTGTTCCTTTGAAGGAAGAGGGCCAGATAAACTTCAGGGCCCGCTCTAGGCTCAGCGATCCAGAGCATCCTGAGAGGGTCGCATCAAGGGCAGTCAAGGAGAAGGAAGTGAAGGAGAAGATAGTCAAGAAGGAGGACAAGAAAGAGAAGAAGCCCGAGGAAAGACCAAAGGAAAGACCAAAGGAAAGACCCAAGGCTAAGAAGCCTGCTAAGAAGGCAGCAGAGGCAAAGGCCAAGAAAGAGGAATAATATGGCTGAAGAAAACACGACCGCAAGACAACCTGAAGCAGGGCAGGAGAGGCCTCAGCAGGAAAGGCCGCAGCAGGAAACGCTTCAGCAGGAAAGGCCTCAGCAGAGACCGCCTAGGCAGGATTATCAGAGGCCAAGGCAGGAGAGAAGGCAGATAAGATGGGGTCTTTGTCATATTTTCTCTTCATTCAACAACACGATAATCCACATCACAGACATAACAGGTACAGAGTCTATTGCAAGGACATCTGGTGGTCAGGTAGT
The DNA here is from genome assembly GCA_018830225.1 of Nanobdellota archaeon. Lineage (GTDB taxonomy): Archaea > Nanobdellota > Nanobdellia > Woesearchaeales > UBA11576 > JABMQF01. The sequence continues at coordinate 26,802 of JAHJSS010000018.1, read as the reverse complement.
CAAGTCTGACAGGATGGAATCTTCCCCTACAGCAGCTATGATGGCTGCTAAGCGGGCTGCAGAGATTGCGATGGAGCGCGGGATAACTGGCATTCATGTTAAGATAAGGGCTCCTGGAGGCCATTCCGGCCCTAGCTCTCCAGGACCTGGCGCACAGGCCGCAGTGAGGGCCTTGTCAAGGATGGGCCTTAGGATAGGTATAATACAGGACGTCACTCCTGTCCCGCATGATGGCTGCAGGAAGAAAGGCGGCAGGAGAGGAAGAAGGGTCTGAAGGTACAAAATGGAAGTCGAACTGATTGAACAAAACAAGAAGCAGAACAGGGTAACGTTCCTGCTCAAGGGCGCGACGCCTGCTTTTGCCAACATGCTCAGGAAGACTATCATTGATGAAGTTCCTACAATTGCCATAGAGGATGTTGAGTTGAGGAAGAACAGCTCTGTGATCTATGACGAGATGATTGCTCATAGGCTCGGGTTGATTCCCTTGTCGACGGACCTTACGGCCTACAACCTGCCTGAGGAGTGCACCTGCAAAGGTGAGGGGTGCTCCAAGTGCCAGCTTGAGCTCTCTCTCAAGGCAAAAGGGCCTGGTTATGTTTACGCTTCAGAGCTTAAGTCAAAGGATCCCAAGGTTGTGCCGGTGTATCCTAAGATGCCTATTGTGAAGCTGATAAAGGGGCACACGCTGGAGCTTGAGGCGACTGCTGTGCTTGGCAAGGGCAAGGAGCATGCTAAATGGTCTCCTGCGCTTGCTTATTACAAGTATAAGCCGGTAATCGATGTCAAGAAGGGTGTTGAGGACCCTAAGGCGGTCGCTGACTCATGCCCTGTGGATGTTTACTCTGTCAAGAACAAGGAACTCGTGATCAATAAGGACAACCTTCTGCGATGCCACCTGTGCGGTGCTTGCGCAGAGGCAGACCCCCAGCACATCAAGCTCAACGAATCAAATACAGATTTCGTTTTCACTGTAGAGTCTTGGGGTCAGCTCTCTGTGAAGGATATTGTGTCAACCGCTATTGATGCTATCCAGAAGAAGTGCGATGAGGTTGTGAACCTCGTCAAGTGACTCCCCCTGGCGGATCGTCAACGATCATTTGCGGGGGTGCCGGAGTGGTCAATTGTTGTGAATGTTCATTTCATAACATGTCAGAAACGGGTTACGTTTCTGAGCATGTTCGGAAAGCGCAGCATTCCGACAGATCAAACGGGTACGGTTGAGGGCCGTATGGCTTAGTGCCTGCGCGGGTTCAAACCCCGTCCCCCGCATTCAAATTCATAGGTTCATGTAAGTTCATACCAAATCCGAACTGAAAATGCCGACGAGAACAGGTCCGACAAATCCGCATCTCAGGAGCCTGGTTGCGGAGCTGAAGAAGAAGGCTATCGAGGACTCTTCCGCGTTCTGGAAGAGGCTTGCCTCTGACCTAGAGAGGCCTACAAGGAACAGGCGTGCAGTTAACCTGTCAAGGATAAACCGGTTCACAAAGGACAATGAGACTGTTGTAGTGCCTGGGAAGGTCCTAGGCTCAGGAGTGCTTGACCACAAGGTGACTGTTGTGGCATTCGCGTTTTCAGAAGGCGCGGTCGAGAAGCTTAAGAAGCAGAACTGCGCTGTCCTTTCGATATCGGATTTGATGCAGAAGAATCCGAAACCATCAGAGATAAGGATAATAGGATAAAATGATAGTAGACGCAACAGATCAGATTGTTGGAAGGCTGGGAGCCATTGTTGCAAAGAAGGCTCTGCTGGGAGAGAAGATCGACATAGTCAATGCTGAGAAGGCAGTGATTTCCGGCAAGAAAGAGGTTGTCCTGGCAAAGTTCAAGCAGAAAGTGGCTAGGGGGACATGGGCCAAGGGCCCGCATTACATCCGAGCTCCAGATATGCTGCTTAAGAGGCTCATCAGGGACATGCTGCCCTACAAGAAGCCCAGAGGAATTACAGCCTTCAAGAACATCATGTGCTGGCAGGGGATTCCTGCTCAGTTCAAGGATCAGAAGCAGGTCAGGTTCAAGGAAGCAGATGCTTCGAAACTGACAGTCAGTTATGTTTCAATCAAGAATATTTCAAGGTTTTTAGGTGGTAAGGTTGACTAAATCAAAGGTTATTAACACGTCAGGGACAAGGAAGCGTTCGATAGCAAGGCTTACGCTGACAGCAGGCAACGGACTGGTGAGGATAAATGGGCAGATGCTTGACTCTTTTGAGCCTAAGCTTGCCAGGATGAGGATCCAGGAGCCATTGATCCTGTTGGGAGACCTCGCGTCAAAGGTCCACATCGACGTCAATGTCCATGGGGGCGGTGTCATGTCCCAGGTGGATGCCATTAGGCAGGCTATGGGAAAGGCTCTCTCTGAGTTTGGCGGCGAGAAGGTCAAGCGGATGCTTTTGGAATATGACCGTTCATTCCTGGTCGCAGATACAAGGTTTAAGGAGACCCGTAAGCCTAATGATTCAAAGGCAAGGGCTATGAGGCAGAAGTCCTACAGGTGATTCAGGCGCTATATGCACTATGAACCCCGGCAATAACCATTTTGCCTCACTTTTTCATGCTTTTTTGATAACTAAGGTGAAAAAATATGATAATTCCGATACGATGCTGGAGCTGTGGCAAGCCTATAGCGCACCTCTGGGAGGATTTCCAGGCCAGGGTTGCCAAAGGAGAGCATATGAAGAAGGTTCTTGATGATCTTGGTCTCGATAGGTACTGCTGCAGGCAGCAGCTTATGGGCCACGTGGACCTTATAGACACCGCAGCCCAGTTCAAGAAGTTCTGATTCTGCCGCTTTTGACAAAATTTTTTGATTTTTCTATTGGTTTTATTGATTTTTATGCTCTTCAACAAGCTATTACCATCTATTCTCTCATTTTTAAGCGTATTCCGGGAGTTTTTCATGCCCTGAACACGTTCTAACCCCTCACTTTTCAGAGATTATTGCCCTTCCTAGATGCTTTTCAGCCTGTTTTCCCGGATTTTGTTGTTTTCTGACCTATCACTTTCAGGGTTTTGGACCATTTTTTGCCTTATTTTAGAGGACCACTTTCTCAGGCCACTGTTTATACCACCATATTTCCAATCATCTTATGCTTTTTTTTTGGGCTCACTTGCCTCCTATTTTCAGCTGTTTTACAACCTTAATAATCTCTAAAATATAAATTACAAAATAATTATTGAAAAGAGACCATTTTAAAACATTTTTCACAATCTATATTTTGTTGTTGGAATTGAGGCTCCTGGCCGCACCCATCTCCATTCATTCTCACCTGCCGAAATTACTGCCCCATAACTGCCCGTTTTTTTCCCGGACCAGGTTCGCTCTAGGTTCGGACCTGGCTGATTCAGCTGAATTCGGGCGTTTTAGGCGTTATAAGCAGGTTCGGCCAAGTTCGGACCTGATCCGTACCGAACCCCTTCTTGACGTGGTCCATCTTTTTTCTCGTCGACAAATAAATGATATCTTGCCCTTGTTCAGGTTCGTACTCATCGTGAATTCAGTTCAGGTTCAGGTTCGTACTGAACTAAAAATATACCTTTTTGGCCTGTTTTGTCGCGTTTTTTGGTGGTCTATCAGGTTCAGGTTCAGTACGTACTGAACACGAACTAAACAGCAAGATTTAAATATTTCAATGGTTTTCATACGGGAATTCAAGGGTGATTTTGATGGTTTTTCAGATCTTAGGGGGAAAAAAGAAGAAAGAGCTTGAACGCAAATTTACTACTTTCTCAGAGCAACTAGCCCAAGCATTTGCGCAGATAAAGACCGACATTGGTGAGATCAATCACAAGGTCGATTCCAACCAGAAAGATATGGAAAAGATAGGCCAGTGGATAGACTATTTAAATAGGTCTAACCAGAGGCTTTCTGAGCATAACCTGAAACTATTGCAAAAATACGAGAAAATCACAGAAAACCACCAAAAATTGCATAGTTCCCATAGCGATCTGAGTTCTAGCCATTCTAGGACTGCCCAGATGGCTGAAAACCTCGAAAACAGGCACCAGGAGCTTTCTAGAGCCATTTTAACACATAAGGACGAGCTGAAAAGTGAGGTCCATAACAGCCTTAAAGAGCATAGGGAGGCCTCAGAACATGAGCTTAAACGCCTTAAGACCTGGGTGGACTACCTTTCAGCGCATATCGATCGCCAGAAGACAAAAGAAGAGGCCCTGAAGCAGGATATTGAAGGGATACAGAAGAATTGGCTTGAGGCATATTCTAAGCTCAGAGAGCTCGTAAATGGCCTTAAAGGCGAAAATAATGAGCTTAAGGCAAGCCTGGATTCTGTCAGGGACGAGCTCTATAATTCCCAGAAAGAGCTTGAAAATACGAAAAATCTGGCAAAATCTCATATTCTTGAGGCAAAAAGTGAGCTTTCACAGCAGATTCAGGCCCTTAAAGCCATATCTCAACAGGCTCCTCCACAGCCCCTGCCCGTCATGCAGCAGGTCCAGCCAGTAGTCCAGCAGGTGAGCCCTGCCCCAAATAGCTTCCAGAGGCATATAATGTCCAGGGTCCTGCCTAACAGGAAGGGATATGTGCTTAAGTTCATACTTGACCTCGTCGGTGAGAACAAGTACTCGACCAAGGAGCTGGAGGAGATTGTTGTCAATGAGAAGCAGCTCTGTGGAAGGACTTCCTTCTATGCCTACCTTAAGGAGCTTAAGCTGAAGGGTAGGATAAACTATGCTGAGCTCGACGAGAGACAGATACTGGTCAGCACCGACCCGCAGCAGCGGCTACAATAAGCTTCATATCGTTTGTCAAGCTTGATTGTGGGATATTGCCATAATCTGTTTTTGGCCTTATTGAAAAGGTAGGTGCCGCCCTTTGCGAGCCCACGACTGCAATAAAATAAGGCGCGTCGTTGGGGGTTGCCCCCTACGGGGGAACAGCGCCTAAGCTCAAAACATCACTTGGGCGAGCCTGGCGGCACCCGAGCGGAGCGAGCTTTTCAATAAGGCCTTGTTTTGATAAAGTATATAAGAGGATTGTCGGTTCGTGGTGTTTATGTCAGGTTTCAATGCTATCCAGAAAAAGTGGCAGAAGAAGTGGGAAGACGCGAGCGTATTCAAGGTAGAAAAGGACAGCAAGAGAAAGAAGCTATATGTCCTTGAGATGTTTCCTTACCCTTCTGGTTCTGGCCTTCATATGGGCCACGCATTCAACTACATCATAGGGGATATCTACACCAGATTCAAGCGTATGAAGGGTTTTAACGTAATCTACCCTATGGGCTATGACTCTTTTGGCCTGCCTGCTGAGAACGCTGCAATAAATGCAGGTACGCATCCTAAAGCCTACACTGACAAGTCTATAGCAAACTTCATCAGGCAGCAGAAGGAGCTCGGCCTGAGCTATGACTGGGGCAGGATGGTCAAGACATCGGACCCTGAATATTACAGGTGGAACCAGTACTTCTTCCTGAAGTTCATGGAGAAAGGTCTTGTGTACAGGAAGTCGTCAAGCGTGAACTGGTGCCCTAAGTGCCGCACTGTTCTTGCGAATGAGCAGGTCCACGACGGTAAGTGCTGGCGCCACGAGGACACTGAAGTTGAGCCAAAGGACCTTGAGCAGTGGTTCATAAGGACTACAGCCTACTCTGAAGAGCTCCTCAGCCATCTTGAGAGGCTTGACTGGCCTAAGCGCATAAAGATGATGCAGGAGAACTGGATAGGCAAGAGCCACGGTACACTGCTTGATTTCAAGATCGTCAATGAGGATGGTTCTGACACTGGCAAGATCATATCCACATTCACCACAAGGCCTGACACGGTGTATGGAATCACCTACCTTGTCTTGGCCGCAGAGCACCCTCTCGTGACTGAATTGGCTGAAGGCACGCCTTTTGAGCATGATGTGAAGTCCTTTGTCCAGGACGTGAATAAGATGTCTTCTATCGAGCGCACTGCAGAGGGCAAGCCCAAGAACGGCAGGTTCCTGGGAAAGTATTTCATCAACCCGTTCACAGGCGACAAGTGCCCGTTATGGGTCGCTGATTATGCCCTTTTTGAGTATGGTACAGGCGCTGTAATGGCTGTTCCTGCCCACGACCAGCGTGATTTCGAGTTTGCCAAGAAGTACGGCCTGCCTATCAAGATAGTCATCTCTCCCTCAAGCTATGAACTGAACCCTTCCAAGATGGCCCGGGCATTCATCGACAGGGGAGTCCTTGTCAATTCAGGCGAGTTTGATGGCATGGACAATTCTGACGCAATGGCTAAGATAACTAAATTTGCAGAGAAGAAGGGCTGGGGCAAGGAGACTATCAATTACAAGCTGCGTGACTGGCTGATATCCAGACAGCGCTACTGGGGTACGCCCATACCAGTGATTTATTGCGGTTCTTGCGGCATAGTGCCTGTTCCTGAGAAAGACCTGCCTGTACTGCTCCCTGAGAATGTCAAGTTTGGGGAAGGGAATCCGCTAGCTACCAGCAAGGATTTCGTCCATTGCAAGTGCCCCAAGTGCGGCAAGCCTGCCCGTCGTGAGACAGACACCATGGACACTTTCTTTGACAGCAGCTGGTACTTCCTGCGCTATACTGATAGCAGGAACAGCAAGGCTCCTTTTGAGCCTGATGCTGTGGATTATTGGATGCCTGTGGACCTTTACATAGGGGGTGCTGAGCATGCCTGCATGCATCTGATATATGCGCGTTTCTTTACCAAGGCGCTTCGGGACCTTGGTCTTGTCAAGTTTGACGAGCCTTTCAGCAGGCTCTTCAACCAGGGCATGCTGCACAAGGAAGGCGTTGTGATGTCAAAATCCAGAGGCAATGTGGTCTTGCCTGAAGAGATCAGCAAGACGCACGGCATAGACACTGCGAGGATGTTCCTGGTCTCTATAGCCTCACCTGACAAGGACCTTGAGTGGAGCGATGAGGGTATCAATGGCAGCCTGCGTTTTGTCAACCGTGTTGTCTCATTCGCGGATGGTTTCAGGTCTGGAAAGATGAGTGCCCTGAACCAGAGCAGGTTCAACAGGCTGCTGAAGGGGTATACTGATGATCTCGATAACCTGAGGTATAACCTTGCCATGATAAAGCTCAAGGAGATGTTCTACTCCGTCGAGGAAGGATGCACGAGGAAGGAGCTCGAGGTGTTCATCCGGCTTCTCTCTCCGGTCTACCCTCACCTTTCTGAGGAGTTCTGGGAGAAGCTCGGCAACAGGCCTTTTGTCTCGCTTGCGGAATGGCCAGAGGCTGATGAAAGCAAGATAGACCTTGCTGCAGAGGCTGCTGAAGAGGTTGCTATTTCAGCGCTAAAGGATGTCCGCGACATACTGGCGCTTGCGAAGATAGAGAGGCCTAAGAAGATAACTCTTATTGTCTCAGATGGCTGGAAGTATAGTTTCCTTAAGAAGCTTAAATCTGAGCTTGAGAAGACGTATAACGTGGGTGAGCTGATCAAGGCCACGATGGATAAGGAGCACAGCGCAGACGTGTCTAAGCTGGTGCCTAAGCTGGCCAGGGACAGGTCAAAGATACCTGATATGGTGACTTCCCAGGAGGAGGAGTTCGCTGCCCTTGAGCAGAACAAGCAACGGTTTTCCAAGGAGTTCAAGGCTGATGTAGTCGTCGTGAAAGCTGAGGGCTGCAAGGACAAGAAGGCCCAGAACGCCATGCCTGGCAAGCCTGCAATCCTTGTCGAATAATTATTATACGAGCATCGTTTTCCGGAATTGTTTAGGGGGTTAGACTATGGAAGATCTATCAGGTCGTGTACTTTGTAGCAGGAAGATTCAGGAGGATCTTGAGCGTGAGCATAAGGAGCGTTGCATCAAGCTTCACCTAGGTCTCGCAGAGCAGTTCACTCTTTCTTCAGAGTCAAGAGGCCGTCTGAGAGAGGAAGAGGATGATGGTGACTGGCGTACCATCTTCCAGAGGGATTATGACCGACTAGTCTGGTCTGATGGTCATGCAAGGCTAAGGAACAAGTCGCAAACAGCCCTGCATCCGGTGAATCAGGAGATAACCACAAGGCTGACTCACGTAATAAAGGTGGCCCAGCTTGCCGTGCGGAACTGCCAGTTCTTGTTCCTGAATCCTGACCTTGGTGGAGCCATAGGCATAGGCCACGACAATGGTCATACCCCTTTCGGCCACGCAGGCGAAAGAGCGATTACAGAAATAGTGCGGGAGATTTTTGGGAATCAGGATTATGAGTTTCATCACGCAAGGTATGGTCTTGAGATAGTGGACCGCATAGAGAACGGCGGAAAAGGCATTAACCTTAGCCTGGAGACCAGGGATGGCATCCTTAATCATTCAAGAGGAGGAGGCAGTATTGACGCGGTCGCTTTGAAGCCTTTTACTCCTGAAGGAGATGTTGCCACGTATGCCGATAAGTTTGCGTACACATCGAGCGATATCAGAGATTTCCTGAAGTTGGGTGTGATTGTGGAATCTGACCTTCCTCAAGCAGAGCTTAGGGTTTTGGGCTGTGGTGATAGGTACAACAAGTCCCGTATTCTTGATGAGCTGAATTATGGGCTTGCCAGTTCAAGCCTTAAGGAAGGGAGGGTCTGTTTTACTGGTGAAAGAAGAGAGGCTTTTGATGTTGTCCGTGACTGGATGTATGACAATGTCTATGGGCAGGACAGGCTTGAGGATGAGTTTGCAAAGGCCCAGGATATGATAAAGAGGGTTTTCACGCACGTCATTGAGAAGAGGTTCAAAGGCCTTCCGCAAGAGGAGGCTGTATCGAGGACGATTGATGTTGTGGCTTGCATGACTGACGTGTCAATAATGGAATATTTCGATGATATTTCCAAGCCGAAAAGGATTTATTGAATTGGTCAAGGCATCCTTCTCAGCTGTTTGACAAGGTAGCTTTCCTTGTCCTCATGTGAACCTTCTTTCGCTTTTTTCTTCTCTGTTTTCTTGTATTTTTTGTATTCCTCAGCAGGAGGGTTCGCTTCTGCTTCAGGAGCCTTCTCTTCACTGGATTCGAGCTTTTCAGGCTTTCTGTCCAGGTCGATGACCTCTTTCTTTTTCTTGACTCCTATCATGTCGCACTTGTCTTTTATCTTGCCCTGGGCCTCTTTCATCTCTTCCTCAGGGAGCCTTTTCGGGGTCCAGAGGAAGTTCAGGCCGTCATCGGATTTCCTCGCAATAACATCGATGTGGAAGTGCCCTCCTTTCTTGATCATGCTGCCTGTCTTCGCTATTATGTTCGTGCCGTGGGCTTCGAGGGTTTCGAATAATGAGGTTGCCGCGAAGCTGGCTGTGTAGAAGATGTGCTCCAGCTCCTTGTCGTCGATTTCCTGGATGTTATCATGATGGTCCTTTGCGACCACCAGGACATGCCCTTTTGTGGCTGTTTTTTCAGGAATTACTGCTAAGACAATTTCATCCTCGTACAGCATGTTCTGTTTCTGCTCTGCGAGCTCGCAGTATCTGCATTCTGCCATTTTCACTTGAGGGCCTCATCCAGGCTCAGCTTCCCTGGTTTTTTCAGTTTTGATTTCTGTATCACTTGTTTCAATATATCGTCGAGGTCGAAGTCCTGGAACAGCTGGCTGAGCTGCGGGTGTTTCGGCACCAGCTGCTTGAACTGCTCTGGGTTGTTGAGTATTATCTCCTTCAATTTGGGGTTTGATTCTATCACCTGAAGCAGCTGCTCTTTTGTGACCTTTTGTGGAGTCCCTGAGGGCGCTTTGAGGCCCAAGGCAGGGAGGTTTCTTGCCAGCACAGCATTCAGGTGCGGGCCTATCTTTGCAGCGACCTCTTTTATCTCTCCTTCAGGAGCCTTTTCGCCGCCCACATCCAGCATCTCAAGCCCGTCCCCGCCATCGCGCGGGATTATGTGGAGCATGAAATGGCTGCTCTGCTGCCCTGCTGCCGCTCCGTTAGCGATGAATATGGTGGTCTCCTTGCACAGGAGGGCCTCCTTGATGCAGCCGTCAACCTCTTTGGTCTTGTCTATGAGATGCTTGAATGTCTCAGGAGGTATCAGCGGCATTATCGGGTAGTGCTCTTTTGGCATCAGCAGCACATGGCCTTTTGATGCAGGGTTTATGTCTAGAATTCCTATCAGCAGCTTGTCCTCATACACCTTTTTTGAGGGTATCTTTTCGTCTATTATCTGGCAGAATATGCATTGCGCTTTCTGCTGCTCTATCGCCTTCTGCTGTTCCGGGCTGGGTTGCATAAGAGAAAAAGAAAGAATTGATTATAATAAAGCTTTCTAGTCCCTCTGCGGCACGACGAGCAGGTATGGATGTATAGGGTTGGGCACCTTTGCTACGAGCAGGCCATCAGTCCTCTGGACAGAGCACTTGTCCTCAGGAACTTCTACAGAGTTTCCGACTATTACCAGCTGCCTGTCGCCAAGATAGTGCTTGCTGCCGAGCTTCTCTGCACCGTATGAAGTGTCGTGGCCTTGGTCAGGGTCATGCGTGCTGTCTTTGTGGCTTTTCAGCGTGGTCACTTGTATCTCCACCTCAAGGCCGTTCATAGCAGCATTGCCGTTCTCGTATTTGATGTTCAGGTGGTCTGAGCTGTAGCCGTTCTGTTTCCTGTGCTGCTCATAATGCTCGAGCCTGAAGAATGGCATTTGCAGTATCTGCTTTACGACAGCACTGACGTCTGCAGATTCTCTCACGACAACCTCCAGGCCTAAGACATCTCCTATCATGAGCTTGTTCCTGTCATGCCTTTCAGATATCCTGCCGAAATAGACTGCTTTCCTCGGGACCTTCTCTGCGAGGCTGCAGGGGTGCTTTACCCTTGCCTTGACCAGCACGACTGGCGATGCCTGTTCAAGGTTGTGGTACACCTCTACCTTTCCGTCTCGGACTATGTAGTGCGGGAGGTGATGGTCCTGGTAGCTCAAGAGGTGGTTCGGGCACAATGCTGGAAGGACCTTTGCGAGTATCTCATCGAGGTAATCGTGGTTCCTTTCCACGAGGACAATCTGAGATCCTGGTCTCAAGAAGTTAAGTGCTCTGTTTGCGCTCTCTATCTGGGTCATGAGCTGGCCTGTCCTCAGGTCGTTCATGTTGCTTACTACCTCAACTCTCCGTGGAGATCTCATCCTTTCTTCTAGGCTCAGGGGGGTTTCTTGTTCCATTTCTCTCAACACCTGGGTTTGGTTTGCTTCTCCTTGCTTGTTTTTGCTCGTTCCGCTCTCTTTAGCCTAGCCTCTTGACAAGGACCTTGTTACTCCAGAATTGATAATCCGCGCAACAAAGTCCATGTCCGTTGAGACAAGACCTTGTTAGCGCTTGATTGTGTATGTGTTAAAGACGCCAGTGAAGACATCTCTCTTTAGTGAAATGTCTATGTTGCTGATATTCCAGTGTCCGCTCATTTCACTAAAAGACATAGTACCTCAGTATAGTGACAAACTACTATTTAAATCTTTCGCTCATTTTGTTTATTTTTTTATAATTTATAAAGGTTTATTTAAAAAGGGCCGTGTTTTTTTCGTGTCTGAGCAATCCAGCAAATACCAGAGAAATCGGAAAATGAAGTAGGCAGGCACGCCCAAAGATGGATCCGCCCAAAACCTGATGGTTTAACCTTGACCTTTCCTCAACTCCGCTACCCTTAGAGCACCAACCGAACTGGTTAGGGCTGCTCTGTTCCCAGCCTGACCCGATTCCCTGTAAGGCCAGTCCCTAAGGACAGAGTATCATTGTCCAAGCCAAGACCAGCAAGCCCTGGACAGACCTCTCCCCGGGCTTCAGCCCCATCGTAAGTCGGTTGATGGTTACAGGAGACGACTAACCTCCCGGCCTAGCCTGCCCGCAGGGCCATATGCGGAGATGTTTTTTAAATGTTTGCTCATGACCCAAACATTTTAATATAACAATTATTTACGGATTAGTAAATATTGGTGATTGTCTTGAAGAAGGAAAAAACAGAGAATAAATTCCACTCGCCGACCCTCAGCACGATACTTATGGTGGAAGCGGTGCTTGAGGACAATGAAGGTGTATACCTCACTATCCCTGAGCTGAAGAAGAGGCTTCCGAAGCAGGTCAACCATAACACCCTGATGCAGATACTTGCTTATCTCGAGGAGAGCAACAAGATCTCAGTGAGCCTTAAGGGGATAACCTGGGCGCACAAGCTTAGTCCCAAGCTCAAGCGTTCTCTCGAAAGGACTTAAAGCAAGAGTCCATAAGAATTGAATTGTCTGCCGTCTGCCTGGTTCTCAGATAAGCCACAGCACGCCCAGGCCGACGAAGCATCCTGCGGTTATGAAAGGCATTGCAGGATAGAACTTGTCTTTCTTTGCGAAGTAGAGCAGCAGGAACAGGGCCACTGTCACGGCTGCAGGCACTACAAGGACTTTCAGGAACCCCACTGATTTCATGAGCACTCCTGCGAAAAGCAGAGGGAATCCTATATCTCCTCCTCCGAGGATTGCGCTCTTCACCGCTTCCTGTACCTTCTTGCCTCCTGACTTCTTCTTGCCGGCTTCCTCACTTTTCTTTGGCAGCTGGTATGGTATAGAGAGTCCTGCGAAGACCTTTGATTCTGTCTGGAACTGTGCCATCTTTATCATGTGCTTGCTCTGCCAGACAGCTATCATGTCATAGACAGAGATTAGCAGCAGCAATATGACGACCGCATAAAGGTTCATTATCGGGACGAATATCGCCGCCAGCCCCCCGTAGATGAATATCTCGCTGACATTGTGGACTATGATGTTCGGGCGGTATATCTTAATGATTGCGATTCCCAGCGCGAGCACCACAGCGAGTCCAAGACCTATCTCTCCAAGCTTCGATAGGAATGCCCAGAATGCTATGGTCAGGCAGAGCGTGACCGACAGGAAGAACCAGAACTTCCATATCTTGAATCCCCTGAACTTCACGAGCAGCAGCACGAGGACTGTCCCTATCAGCACTGCGCCGAGGATGAAGATGTATGACTTTGACTCCTCCACCTCAGGCCTCTGCATGTCGAATGGCAGGCCGCTGTAGGTTATGTTTATCACTTCGCCGGTCGTCTCATTGACAACCTTCTCTGCGATGTACTGGTTTGTTATGGCCAGCCCTACAATCTGTGAGAGGAAGAAGACGCCGACCAGTATGAGCGTTATTACTACAGTATGTTTCATGCGGTAACTGTTTTCATAAACTTATATAAATCATTCGATTTTATTGTATGCTATGAAACTTGCCCACAATGTCAAGCTGAGCGTGTTCGCCCACGAGGGGGAGGATACCGGGAAGATCAGCGAGGCGCTTAAGGGACTCTGCCCTTTCGACCTTGAGAAAGAGAAGGTCGCTCTGAAGACCACCATCGCGACAGGGTTTAAGGAGCGGAAGATAACCATCTTTGAGGTGTTCCTCAAGAAGGAGCGTCATACTACCAGGTTCCTGAACCATCTGAAGGAGAATCTTTCAGAGGGCCATGTAAATCTCATACGTTCCCAGGCAGAGTCAAGGCTTGACAGCGAGCTCAATTTCTTCATCCGCCTGGACAAGGCAAAGCTGTTGAAAGAGAACAAGTTCTACCTTACCGACAGCGGCGACTGTTTTCACATAAGGATCAGCCTCGCAGCATATCCTGCAAACAGGGAGGCGGGGCTCAAGGTTGTCGAGGAGTGGCTTAAGCAATAAGATTTAAATACTCTAAATCCAGTGGTTCTCACATGGCAAAAATCATTGACCCATACGGTGCAGAGCTTCCAGAGGACTATGCCAAGGTCATCAAGGACTTTGGCCTGGAGGAGTTCAAGGTAGATGATTTTCCAGAGCCTAATAGGCTGATGAGGAGGGGGATTGTCTTTGCAGGCAGGGACCTTAAGATAATCTCGAAGTGCATCAAGGAGAAGAAACCGTTCTATGTCCTGTCAGGAATCATGCCTACTAATGATAAGATACATTTCGGCAACAAGCAGGTTGTCGAGAACATCCGTTACTTCCAGGACCATGGCGCAAAGGCATACATCCTTGTCGCTGATCTCGAGGCAGCTGCCGCAAGAGGTGTCTCTCTTGAGGAGGGCAAGAGGCGTGCTCTTGAGTTCCACATCCCTGCTTATCTTGCGTTGGGCCTCGACCCTAAGAAGACAGTGTTCTATTTCCAGTCCGAGAACAAGGAGGTGGTCCATCTTGCTTATGGGTTCGCTAAGAAGATAACGCTCAATGAGTTCCGCGCCATCTATGGCAACGCAGACCCTGGACGCATAATGTCCGCAGTGACCCAGGTGGGTGATATCCTTTATCCTCAGCTTGAGGAGAGGAGACCGGGCATCATCCCTGTCGGCATCGACCAGGATCCTCACATCCGCCTTACGCGCGATATTGTCGACAGGACAAAGGACAAGAAGTTCTTCCGCCCGTCAGGACTTTACCACAAGTACACTCCGAGCCTTGATGGCAGCCTGAAGATGTCTAAGTCCAAGCCTGAGTCTTGCATTGTGCTTCCGGAGGATGTCAAGTCTGCTCAGAAGAAGCTGAAGCGTGCCTTGACCGGCGGGCGCGAGACAGTGGAGATTCAGAAGAAGATGGGCGGTGAGCCAGAGAAGTGCATGGTGTTTGAGATGCACAAGCAGCATCTCATTGAGGATGACAAGGAACTGCAGGACATCTACAAAAAGTGCAAGTCTGGCACTTTGCTCTGCGGCGAGTGCAAGGACATCGCCTGCAGCAAGATGGAGAGGTTCATGCAGGACTTCGAGAAAGGTATCGAGAAGGCCCGCAAGCAGGTCGATAAGCTTAATTTCGTTAAATTCGCATAGTATCTGCGAAAACTATTTAAAAGCATTATACTGTAGGTTATCTACAATCAAAAAGAGGTGCTAATATGTGGAAAGTCGCTCCTTTGAAAAGCAGTTTTGCGCTTGCAGCAATTCTTGGTTTTATATTGACTGTCATCTACACAGACAGGATAGGCGAGGACTGGGCTTTTGCTTTGGGATTCGTGTTCGCCCTGATGTTTGTCGCTTCTATGATATCTATGAAGAAGGCACCGATAGAGGCTCAGCTTGAGATGTCTCCCGACCTGGTCAGTCCTGAGAAGCGGAAGAAGAAGGCATCAAAAAAGAAAAAGAAATAATTTTTGGAGCTATCTTTTCTTTTGCCCCTTTGCTTTAGAGGCTGTCTCTGTCTTTTCTGTCTCTGGTCTTTTCTGCTTGAACTTCCCCCAGTACTTCAGGAACTTCTCTTTGCACCTATCTTCCTTGTAGTACACCGCATGGCTCGCCCTCTTCTTGAAGAGTGTCATCGCGATTGACAGGACATGGCTCTGCATGTCCATCATGTGCTCGTCCTTGAGGACGTTGCGTGCGTCTGCGATGCACTGCCTCATCAGGAAGAGGTTTTCCTGGCGTGCCACCTGTTCTCTTTCGCGTTCCTCTTGTGCTGAGAGGAAGATCTCTTCCCATTTCGGGAAGTTGCTCCCTTCAACTTCTCTTGCAAAGTTTTTGCTGAAAACCATGCTCATTGATATGTCAGGGGTTTTAATAGAATCTTTGTCCAGAAATCCGTGATGCTTCCGACGCGGTCGTAAGATTTCTTTTTGCTCGGGAAGGATTTGCAGAAAAAAGCAGGTTATGCGGAGGGTTTACGGTTATTCTGTAGTTATTTTCCGGTCTTTTTTCAGAACTCTGTCTTTTTTATCTTGACTGCAGATGGTGCTTCTCCGCCATGCCAGGTGAACCTTGGCCTTACCCGCATGGGATAGAGCTTCTCGTTGGAGTCGTCAAATATAACGCCTGCGCCTTTCACCCTTGGAAGGTCATCGACAGCTTGGGTCAGCCCCTCACGCATATAGCTCTGCGTCAGAAGTCCTAGCGCTTCAACATCCATGCGTGCGGTTATCCTGTGTGAGAGCACAATGTCGCTTTGAGTCATCACATCTGTGTGTATCTTTCCTGGCTGCTGTGTCGCCAGTATCAGCGATATCCCTGGCTGCCTTCCTTCCCTCATTATTGTGATGAGAGGCATCGTGGCTGCATTCGCGTCTTTCGGGTCCCTGGGCAGGAATTCGTGCGCCTCATCGATGACCAGCCATACCAGAGGCATTTCCTGCTTCTTCTTGGATATATCCTCTGTTGAGAAGTAGTCTATGGTGCTGTGGACCATGTCAAACTCTTCTTTTTTCCTTGCTACCATCCTCTGTAGGAAGAGTTTCTGCGATACCAGCCCCACTATGAGGTATTTTATCTTCCACCCTCCAGGCATTGTTGCGTAGCAGCTCACGTCAAGGACCGTCACCTGTCCTGGCGCTGCCAGTTCGCTCAGGGGGGTGCCTTTTATGTTGAAGACTCCCCATGCCTCTGTGCTGCGCAGCCTGTTCTCGAGGGCGTCTTTCGTGATCTGCTCTGATCTTATGTCCTGCTGCACTGCCTGGACCATGTCGTCGGTGTCATAGTCCCCTTTTATCTTCCTGAGCTGGTGGACAACCCGTTCTATCAGTATTCCCATTGGTTCGTTCGGGTTCAGGTCGAATGCGCTGCACCAGTCCATCGCGTCGAGCTCTGAAGGTTTTATCGAGAATGGCCTATCAGTTGGTATGCCTTGTTCCTTGTATGTCTCATAGTAGCTTATCGGAGTGTAGATGACGATGTCGAGGCCTTTCGGCTTGAAGCCCCACTGCTCAAGGAGTGCCTCGTCTTTCTTGTTAGGGTACTTCATTGTCCAGTATACTCCCATCGTGTCCAGGAATATGAAGCTGAGGTTCAGTCTCACATCATCCGGGAGGTCTGCCATCCCTTCTGCGATGCCGCCCATCGTGTATGACTTTCCGCCACCTCTCTTTCCGCAGATGAACATGACGTGGGCTCCTGCTACATCGAGGTATATGTTGTTTGATAGGCTTGTGACTCTGCCCATCTTCACGTATTGCTTACCTAGAAGTACTATGCCCCTTGTGCCGTACTTTTCCCTGTCTGCTTCCAGCCTGCCTACTATTATGTCTCGTGCCATATTCTTAGCATCTGTCCAGTCGTTTATCACCGTGGCAAGAAAACTTCTTCCTAGCTCGCAAGCAGGGAGGAGATGAATTGCCGTTCAAAATAAAAAAGTATATAAATTCAAACATAATATTTACCTCTATGGAGTTCAGCAGGATGTATCAATACAGGTTGTATCCCTCTGGGAAACAGCAAGTCCGACTTCTCAACCAGTTCAAGATTTGCAAGGAAGTCTATAACATTCTTCTTGCTGAGAACAGAGAGCATTTTTTCACAAGCAGATATGACTTCAATTCCCTTGTTTCTGACATAAAACTCACTATTCCTGAAAAGTTTGCACGGGTTCACTCGCAAGTCTTGCAGAACATTTCTGACAGAATTCATAAGGCGTTGGACAACTTCTTTCATAGGGTCAAAGACCCCCTTTGTCGGAAGAAGGGTTTTCCTCGTTTCAAAAGCAAAATACGAAGCATCACATACCCCCAAAGCGGATTCAAATTCCTCGATAATAGAAGATTGCAGGTTTCCAAGATTGGCAACCTGCCAATCATCCTGCATCGCATCCCTAAGGGAAAAATCAAGACCTTGACTATCAAGCAGAATCATGCCGGGCAATGGTTTGCAGTCTTTTCCTGTGAAGTTGACATTCCAGAAGTCAAACATCCATCCACTGCCAAAATTGGGATTGATGTTGGTTTGGAGAATTTCCTGACCGACAACAAAGGGCAAAGCATTGCCAACCCCCGATTCTATGTATGTGCTGAGAGGAAGCTGGCAAGATTGCAACGAGTCCACAGCAAGCGAGTCAAAGGAAGCAAAAACAGAGAAAAATCCCGCGTCAAACTCGCAAAGCAACACTTGAAAGTTTTCAATCAACGGACTGACTTTTTGCATAAAGCCAGCAGTTTCATCACTAAAGAATACAAAATTGTTTGTGGTGAGCGGTTGAACATTCAGAACATGCTCAAAACACGCTGGCTCGCTAAGCACATTCTTGATGTTTCTTGGGGTAGGTTCTATCAGATGCTTTCCTACAAAGCGGTAACTTGCGGTGGAGAGCTTAGAAAAAACCCTCAAACAAGGGGTAGTAGTTGCAGATGCAGTAGGTGCGGAACATGGAATGATATGCCGCTCAGTAAGAGAACTTTCAAGTGCCCTATTTGTGGTTTTTCTCG
Organism: Nanobdellota archaeon; assembly: GCA_018830225.1. Classification (GTDB taxonomy): domain Archaea; phylum Nanobdellota; class Nanobdellia; order Woesearchaeales; family UBA11576; genus JABMQF01. The sequence goes on along the minus strand of JAHJSS010000018.1, from coordinate 8,744 downwards.
CCATCGTGACCATAACGCCTCTATTAATCATGTTAAAGATACCGTCGGACTGTCGGGAATCAACACGCCTGTGGAGACCGTACCTCTATCTTCGCTTTCTGCGAAGGTAAGTGCAGTCGTTGAATCAGGAACTATAAATGGCTGCTGAACTCCAAATTCGTAGCCGTTTGGAAGCCCTTCCTCAAAATCAATGATTTTAGGGAAGGAAAGGATGTCACAACTATTATAAACCTTTATTATAACCTGGCGGTGACAATTATGTTGTTTTCAGATCTAAGTCCATGAGTTTCACAAGTTTTATATAGAATGGTCTTTCTTTTAGCTCTTCATTTACGTGTCTAATAGCTGTTATGCTTGTTTGGAGGGGATAATTTTGGAAGGTAAGAAACATCACACAAAAGAGCATCATGCGCATGTGAAGCACCCTCATGCAAGGGCTAGGAAGAGCCCTGTTCAGAAATATGTCTTTGGTGCAGTGGTTTTTGTCGTTCTTGTCGCAGTCATTGCAGGACTGATATATCTCGCTTCAAAGTCTGGCGAGCTCAGGCTTTCCAGGCAGAGGGAGATTGCTGCGGTTGTCAATGATGAGCAGATAACGACTGCTTATCTTGATGAGCAGTATGATCGTGTTCCTGAGACATATAGGGAGTTCATCACGAAGTCTATGTTGCTCAACCAGACCATAAATGAGGTCCTCCTGTTGCAGGAGGCGAAGAAGCAAGGGATTGAGGTGACTAAGGCTGATGTTGAGGATGAGATAAGCTCCGCCATGGAGAAGGCGGGTGTGACAGAGGACCAGCTTGAGGAGAGGCTTAAGGAGCAGAACATCTCCAGGGATTACCTCGAGGAGCTCTACATGAAGCAGCTCACTATCAATCAATTGCTTGAGAAGGTTGTCTTCACCAACATCAAGGTTGCCGATTCGGAGATTGAAGGGTTCTACAGCTCCAGGATCAGGGCGATGCACATACTCGTTGAGACAGAGGAAGAGGCAAATAGCATGATTGAGCAGCTGAAGAAGGTGTCTCTAGGCAAGATCGAGTCTAAGTTCTCTGAGCTTGCAAAGGCGGAATCCATAGACCCGTCTGCAGCGACGAATGGTGGTGACTTGGGTGAGTTCAGCAGGGGACAGATGGTGCCTGCTTTCGAGGCAGCGGCATTCGCTCTTGAGGATTACGCATTCACTGCAGAGCCGGTCCAGACTCAGTTCGGCTACCACATAATACTCAGGCTGCCCAAGACACAGAATCTGGAAGAGCAGTACGATTCGATAAATGAGTTGCTGCTCACGCAGAAGAAGGCCCAGGCAGTGCCTATATATCTGGATCAGCTGAGGAGCAAGGCGAAGGTAGAGGTATTATACACAGAAGAAGTAGAGTCTGGGAAATGATCTTGTTTTTTTTTATGCTTTCTTTATTTCTTTTTTTTCTTTTATTCTTGTTTTCTGTGTGCCAGGACAGCCCTAACTATTTATATACTACTTCTTGTTTAAAAGACGTATGAAAACAGAGATATCTGCTTTGGAACTGCACTATCTTATGGATGAGCTGCAGGGGTTGGTCAGTGCCAAGCTCGAGCAGGTTTATCAGATAGAGAAGGCGGAGCTGATATTGCAGCTCCATGCGCCCGGCATAGGCAAGAGGATAATGCGCATTGTACTTGGGAAGCTCATGTATCTCGCCTCCAATAAGGGTGAAGTGCCTGAGAAGCCTTCAGGGTTCTGTCTTTATCTGAGGAAGAAGCTGAAGAACGCAAGGTTGCGCCAGCTCACTCAGCTTGGCTTTGAGCGGATCGTCGAGTTCTTGTTCGAGACAAAGGAAGCGAGATTCAGGCTTGTTGTTGAGCTTTTCAGCAAAGGCAATGTTGTGCTCTGCAATGAGCAGGGTATCATCCTTTCTGCTCTCGAGAACCAGGAGTGGAAGGACCGTTCCATCAGGCCGAAAGAGCCGTACAAGTATCCTGAGAAGGAGTTCAACTTCCTGACCATTACAAAAGAAGGTCTGGCAGCGCTTCTTAACAAATCAGATAAAGAGAACCTTGTCAAGACAATGGCGATGGACCTTGGTCTTGGCGGAGTCTATGCAGAGGAGCTTTGCCTGATGGCGGGCGTTGACAAGGGTCTCAAGTCCAATCAGCTTTCAGATAAGGAAGTTGAAGCTGTCTTTGATGCTATCACAAGGTTGAGGGCTAAAGAGATTTCTCCTGTGATGTACAAGGATTCCGAAGGCAAAGTAAAGGATATAGTTCCTTTTGGATTGAATTTTTACAGACCATTTCAGGCGACTGCTGCGGCAGACTTCAACACCGCACTCGACACGGTACTGACAACCAAGACAGAGTCGAGGGCCCTTGAGCAGACCGAAAAGGCCGCGAAGACCAAGATAGGCAAGATTGATGAGATGATCTCGCAGCAGAGGATGAGGATTGAGGGTCTGGAGAAGTCAGAGGTAGAGAACCAGCGTAAAGGAGAGTTCATATACGAGAACTACCCTCTTGTGCAGAAGGCGATTGATGAGTTGAACGAGATGAGGAAGACCAGGTCCTGGAAGGACATCAGGCAGAAGTTCAAAGGTCACAAGATAATAAAGGATGTTGATGAGAAGAATGGAGAGGTGACTCTCGAGCTTTAGAGGTTCTACAGAAGATGGAGACTCAAGACACGCAGGATATCGAGCGGCTGGACATATCTCCGAGCCTTATTGAGGCTTACCTGATAAACATAGGCAAAGCCATTCTTCTTATCGCAGCGCTTATCGGAGCTTTTTATTTCGTGCAGTACCTCGTCGGAGAGAACCCGTTCATAAGCATCTTTGAGACTCTGGGATTGCCTTGGGTGTGGGTCACGAGGATAGTGGTCGCCTGCATCGCAGTATATCTTGTGCTCATCATCTTCAGCACGCTCTCTCTAACTTCATACGAACTTATCTTTGAAGGGGATACTTTGACGTATTCATATGGAAGCTTCTTCAAGGTCACAAAATCAACGCCTATCGCTAATATAGTGCGGGTCAATTTCAAGGAATACAATCCTCTGAAGCTCGGAGACATAGTCGTGGAGTTCACGGGGACAGAAGTGAAGGAGTTGAAGGTGCAATACGTCAGTGACGCAAAGCGGAAATGCGAATGGATAAACAAGCTCATAAGCCTGAAGAGGTCGGAGCAGGAGGCGAATCCGAAAGAGGAGGTATCTGTCTCATGACGACAGCGATTATACTTGCAGGGGGGTTGGGAACAAGACTTATGCCTCTTACTGACAAGACTCCCAAGCCTCTGCTTCCGGTCAAAGGCAAGCCCATCATCGAGCACGCCATAGACAATTTCAGGAAGCACGGGATAAAAGACATCATTCTCTCTATAGGATATAAAGCTGAGAAGATCAAGGAATACTTCCAGGATGGTAAAGATTTTGGTGTTAATATTAATTACTGCGTAGAGTCAGAGCCGTTGGGGACTGGCGGCGCAGTCAAGGAGTCATCAAAAGGGATAAAAGAGACTTTTGTTGTCATCAACGGTGATAATCTTGCTGACTTTGACTGGACTTCGATGCTCAAAGAGCACAGGAAGAACCGTGCGAAAATCACTCTTGCATTGTATCCTGTCGAGGATGTCACGCAGTTTGGGATAGCGCGGCTTGAAGGCAAGAGGATTGTGGAGTTTATCGAGAAACCAAGGAAAGAAGACGCGCCGTCAAATCTTAACAATGCAGGAGGCTACATTATCGAGCCTGACGCATTGGGCATCCTTCCACGAGGTAAGCCCTCCATCGAGAGGGATTGTTTTGAGAAGCTCGCAGGAAAAGGGGTTGTCTATGGTTACATTCATAAAGGGCAGTGGTTCCCGACAGATACGATGGAGAAGTATAATCTTGCGGATGAACAATTTATATCATCACAAGACCCGAAACAGAAAATGAAGATATTGATAACCGGCGGAGCAGGTTTCATAGGAAGCCACCTGGTAGATTACTTTCAGAAAGATGCAGATGTTGTTGTTTTTGATGACTTCTCGACAGGTTCTAGGAAGAACATCAATGGTTTCAGGTGTTCTGTTGTCGAAGGGGACGTGACTGATTTCAATGCTCTTGACAACGCAATGCACGGTTGTGATTATGTATTTCACCTAGCTGCTTTCGTCAGTGTGCCTGAATCAATAAAACATCCTGAAGCATGTTTTGCAGTAAATGTCGGCGGAACTGAGAACGTGCTGAAAGCTGCAGTCAAGAACAAGGTGAAGAAAGTCATCTTCTCAAGTTCTTGCGCTGTCTATGGCGATTCTTTAGAGCTTCCGAAGAAAGAGTCGATGAGGCCTTCTCCGAAGAGCCCTTACGCAGAGTCGAAGCTCAAGGCAGAAGAGCTCTTGAACAAGTATCAAAAAGAAGGGAAAGTGAATACTTGTAGCCTCAGGTTCTTCAATGTTTTTGGCCCTAGGCAGGACCCGAAGAGCCAGTATGCTGCAGTTATTCCCCTGTTCATAGAGGCTGCGCTGAAAAACAAGCCATTGAAGGTATTCGGTGATGGGAAGCAGACAAGGGATTTCATTTATGTTAATGATGTTATACAGACTTTTGTCCTTGCGATGGACCGACTGTCAGGGGTCTGCAATGTCGGGACAGGGGTGGAGACATCGGTGAACAAACTCGCCAGACTGATAATAGCCATTTCTGGATCAAACTCAAAGATTGATCACTTGCCATCAAGAGAGGGGGATATAATCAAGTCATATGGTGATATCTCAAAGATTGTTGCGGAAGGATTTTCGGCGAGATACTCTCTTGAGGATGGCTTGAAGGATACTATAGCTTGTATGCGAAAATGAACTTCTTCCTAAAACGTTATGGTGAACTTGGTCATGACATTGACCCTGACAAGGTCAGGTTGAAGCAGTCAATAAGGGTCAACACCCTGAAGATCTCTGAGGAACTGCTGGTCAGCAGGTTGAAGGCCAAGAAGATGAAGCTCAGGAAGATACCGTTCACTGATTCTGGTTACTGGGTTGAGTCTGACTTTGCGCTGAGCTCGACTCCAGAGTACCTTCATGGGTATTATTACATCCAGGAGGCAGCTTCCCAGCTGCCTGTTCAGGCATTATCCCCTGAAAAAGGAGAATTGGTCCTTGATATGTGCGCCGCACCAGGCTCGAAGACCACCCAGCTTGCGCAGTACATGAGGAACCAAGGGAGGATAGTGGCGCTTGACAGCAGTGCCTCGCGGCTCTCTGCACTTAAGAACAATCTGGAGCGCTGCGGTGTTAAGGACTGCATTGTCTATCAAAAGGATGCAGCTCATGTCCAGGACCTTGGATTGATGTTCGATAAGATACTTCTTGATGCCCCTTGCTCAGGTAACTTCACGACCGATCCTGGCTGGTTTGAGAAGCGTTCTCCTGAAGGGGTAAGATTGATGGCTAAGGCCCAGAAGTCCCTTCTGCAGGCCGCAATCGCTGTCCTGAAGCCTTCTGGAACCCTGGTCTACAGCACTTGCTCCCTGGAGCCTGAAGAGAACGAGGAAGTAATTGAGTGGGCACTTGACAATCTTTCTATAAAACTGGTCCCTACAGGCCTTGAGATGGGCGATCCTGGCATAAGCAAAAGCACAGAGCTGTGCAGGCGTTTCTGGCCTGAAAAGACGCAGACTCAAGGTTTCTTTGTCGCTAAGATGCAGTTAAAAGGCTAGATTAGGTAGAATAGTCTCACTTGCTGATTATCTTTCTTAGTCCTTCGTTGAATCTCCCGAGAAGCGAAGATTACTCATTCTGGACGAATTTTCATCACTTACAAGCGTCTGAGCATCAAAAAATGTTTTCATGAACGATCAGTTCCAGAAACAGTTGATTCAGGCTTTCATCATCCCGTATGGAAGATAATTTTGTCAGTGACAGGTACTCATCGAAGCTCCCCATCTTTAGTATTATCACAGGAAGGTCATGTTTAATGATTATCCAGTTGAGGACCATCCTTGTCGTCCTGCTGTTTCCATCAGAAAATGGGTGTATTCTCTGGAGCTGGTTATGTATGTGGCCGAGCTCTTCCAGCAAATCTTCCTTCTTGGATATGCCTGCCACTTTGTCACAGAATTCTTTAACCAGTCCCGGGACATCTTCAGGCCTTGCCGTCTTGAACGATGGGTTGCCTTGTATCCTGTTCTGGGTGATCTTGTACTTCCCTGCATTTGCGTGCAGGCTGAACATGACAAGCTTGTTTATCTCCTGGATCCTCTCAGGAGTTATCTCCTTGTCTTTGTTCTCTATTATGAACTTGAGGGCCTCGTTCAGATTCTTCACCATCTGGATATCCTTTGAAGGCTTGTCAGGATAGATATCCCTGAGCAAAAGATCTCTTGTATTACCTTCAGTCATGGTGCTGCCCTCCAGCTGCGCTGAACCTGTCAAGAACGCGAAAATCTTACCCTCAAAAGGATTGATAGGCTCTACCTTAAGCTTGAGTATCTTCTGGGCAAGATGCGGTCTTTCCACATCCCGGAGCACAATCCGCAGCCCATGGAACTCTGCCGACCATTCCAGTAATTGGTGCTTCAGCATCCTTCCTCTTGCGGGCTTTCTGGAGTGCTTGAGTATAAACTGGTTCTCTTCAAGATAGTTCAGGACACGGGTCATTTCCTTGTTCCCCTTGAGCGGTTCTGGTCTCAGATCAGGCAATCCGTCTGGAAGGTGCCTGAGCACATTTCCCGTGCTCTTTGTCAAGAATACATTATGGTCCAGCCCGTGGTTAAAGCAATACTTGATTATCTTGAACACATTCTGGGTGGTCTTGTCATTTACAGGCACCAACATTCCACTGGTTTTTCTTACCCAGCCTTGTTTCTGCAATGAAGAGATGTGCATGTATACTGGGCTCTTGAAGCTAAGGTCTTTTGGCTTGCAAGGTGCTTTTTCTATGATTTCCGCAAACACATCATATTTGGTTGCCATGCTTGTAAGAAAACAGAACTCATTTATATAATTAACTTTTTTTGCGATTTTGGTGTAAAAAAGGTTATTTTAAGGTGGGGCTGTTTTGCAACATGCCACCATCTTTAAGGGGTGGTTCTTGACGCCTCAGAATGAAATAAAGGAGGACAGCTTTTGGTGTTTCCCGACCTAAAGGCTAGTAATAGACTTGTATTACACTTGACCACGGGCATATGTTGGCGGGAATGTATTTGACACGAATTACTTCCCGATAATCTTTCTTATTTCTTCATTGAACTTGCTCGCTCTTGCGAATGATGTCTCTGCTTTGCTCTGCATCGCTATCATGCCTGTCTCGTATGTGAATCTTGCTCTTTTGTCTTTTTCGTTGAAGTAGCTGTCTATGAGTTCTTTGGCTTTTTCCCTTCCGAGCGTTTCTGCCGCTTCTTCCTGGCTTTCCGCGAAGTCTTCTATGAGTTTCTTTTCAAGTTTTCCTGTCAGGTAGAAAAAGTGTACTAGGGCGTCGAATGTTACTGCGTGTATTGAACGGTCAGTATTCAACTTTATGCCTTCCTTTTCAAGAAGCGCCCTTGTCATGTAAAACATCGAGTAGTAGCATGAGTTAACGATCCACAACGAGCCGTTGTAGCCTTCAGCGCCCAGAGTTTTCCTGAGCGTATCATCTTTTGTTATCTTGAGCAGTATCTTTGCCGTGTCAAGTGAGAGTCGGGCGTTATCGAGGAAGAATGGTGCGTGCGTTGTGTCTTTCTCCTTTTTTATTATCCCTCTCTTTAGGTATTCCTTGATTCTCTTTTGCAGTTCTTCTTTCTTTTTATTGTCGAGCATTTGTTATCAGTCGATAATAATTCTCCGCTCCGAATAATATTATGTGCTTATTAAGTGTTTCGTTCATGACATTTAGCTGCTCTCTTTTTGCGAGCATTTCGTAGACGCTTTCGACGCTGATCACTCCGATGTCAAATCTTGTTGAAAACTTCCCGGCGATGTTGAGCAGGAGTTTTTCCTTGGATTCGACGTCCTCTATTCGGTCTATGATGAGCAGGATATCTAGGTCTCCTGGTTTTTGCGAGTAGACTGATGAGCCGAACACCAGAAGGATGAATGATTCCCTCGTGATTGCTCTGAGAACATCATTGTAGAAAAGCTCGGCTGTCTTGTGTCTTTTGAAGTGCTCCTTTTTCCTTAATGATTCTATGTATGCGAGTTCTGAAAAGTTTTCGCGATAGTTGAGCGAGATAAGCTTCCGGTAGTCTTTTATTAGAAATCCTTCGTTGAGAAGTTTGTGTACCTCTTTGTAGACTAGCGGGTAAGGTTTTTTGAGCTCTTGTGATGCCTGCCTGATGCTGAAACTGTCATTTATTCTTGAGACAAATAGTTCCATTATGCGTATTGATGTTTTTGTGAACATGTTATATCTTTTCAGGTATGATGTTATATCTTTTTAGATATATTTAAGCTTTTCGTTCAAAAAGTGTCACAAGGTCAGTTTTGTTAACAATCAGGGTCCAAATGCCAGAAATAAAAAAGGAGGACAGCTTTTGGTGTTTCCCGACCTAAAGGACAGTACAGCACCAAACGTAGGCCTGCTTAACTTCGGTGTTCGGAATGGGTACCGGTGTAACCAAGCCACTATGGCCGTCCAGATTGTAGGATTTTGAGGTTATTTATAAGGTTTGCGGAGTATTCTGTTCCTATCACCAAAATTGACATTATTTGTTATTAATAATCAAATTTATAAGTTAAAGTTAAATTTGTGGTCTCCAATGGTAAAAAAACACATTAAAAATTTCTTTGAATTCATCAAATCTGATTTCTTT
>JAHJSS010000017.1 GCA_018830225.1 Nanobdellota archaeon | reverse complement strand
TTCTTTACCGCAATGGCAGTTCCAACCGGAAAAGATATATTGTTGTTTGTATCTAAAGAGTCAATTCGTAGTTTTGTTTGTTTCATAGCAGATTCATACAAAACTACGAACCTTTTCTATTTAACTGTCAAACTTGGGTTTTAGCTGATAAGCGACCTCACAAGAGGGAAAAGTTTAAGTGAAATGGTTTGCGTGAGAAACCCCCAGCTTTAGCTGGATTTATTTTGGGAGTATGTCATTTTACTTCTTATTGTCCACATTCAGGGACAAATGGTTCACCGAAACATTTTTATCAGGGGCGTATCAGTCAAGCATGTTCATGTCAATCAGTGTTCGAGGTGATAATCGATGAGCGATCTTGAGAACGTCCTGGTCTTTGCAGGCACTGGCGATGAGGAGTACGTCGATGATGTCTGCACCCTGCTTGAGATCCCGCGAGGGAAGATGGAGTTCAAGTATTTCGTCGACAGCGACCCCTACATGAGGCTTCTGGACAATGTGGGCGGGAAGGATGTCTTCCTGGTCTCGAGATACCACCAGCAGACAGTCCATAACTGGATGCACATACTCTGTTTCGCGAATGCAGCGCTGAACGAGGGCGCCAACTCAGTCAATGCGTTCGAGACCTATCTTGGCTGCTCGAGGCAGGAGCGCAAGAGCAAGCCTGGTGAGGCGATCACTTTGCAGGCGAAGGTTCTTTCCATCATGAGCGCAGGCATCAGGAACTTCAGCACGTTTGCGGCGCATTCCGACGCTACGATGCTCGCTTTCGACCCTTCAAGGACAAGGTTCACGAACTTCCCGTTGTGGCCTGAGATGGTCAGGGTGATATACAACATCGCAGGGGAAGACGCGGTGATAAAGACTGTAGGGCCTGATGCAGGTGCTGCCAAACCTACCAGGGAGATACTCAATTCTACGACTGTGAGAGAGGATGAGAGGTTCGCCAAGGACCTCGCTATCGTCGACAAGGACAGGGTGCATCAGGAAGGCGGGAAGCCGAAGTCGAGTGCGCTGATAGGCGATGTGGAAGATGCCATCGCTGCGATATTCGACGACGAGTCGATAACAGTCAGCTCTGCTTACGATGCTGCAGGGATATGCCGTGCCGAAGGCGCCACAGGAGTCTATGTCGCATTGGCCCACCCCAAGTTCGCCACTTATCCGCAGGGCATTGAGAAGATGAGAAAAGCGTTGGCAGAGGGAGCGATCGAGAAGCTGATAATAACCAACAGCTGCGCGCTGCCTTCTGACCTTTACAGTGCGCTCGGTCTGGAAGATGGTTCTGAAAGGCTTGTCGTGATCCCTACGCAGCCTCTTGTCGCAGAGCACATAAGGAGGTCTGCAGAGCACAAGGGCATGCCTTACCTTTTCAGCAGCAGGGGAGTCTTGCGGCCTTACATGGAGATAAGGCGGATGGTCGAGATGGTAGAGACCAGCGAGAGGACGCCTGATTACGACGATAAGTTCAGGGAGGCTTTGGAGCTGTACCGCAGGTTGGCTGAGCCTGTCCTGGGGAAATATGTTCCTGTAGTCCGCAGCCATCGGAAGCTCGTCGGTCCAGGTCCACGTGAGCCTGATAAAGAGTGACACTGTTTCTCTTTATCACATCTTTAATCACAGGCAGGTGAATAAAATCTCTGTCTTATATACATTTATAACCCATTTTCCAATCTCAAGACTATACTTCACAAAATACATTACAGACAAACTAAATGATTATTAACCTCCCGTCGCATAGTAATCACATCAAAAAAGAGGTGAATCATTCCCTCAACATTTTATCGTCGAGAATTCTGCAATTTTTAAAAGGGAGATATGAAATAATCACGGTTTGTTTAGAATTCATATAATCCGGTTGATAAACCGAGCCTATTGATGATCACTTCATGAACTGCCTGACCTCATCATGGCTGAGCTTCCTGTGCTTGCCTTGCGCGAGGTTGCCCAGATCGACATTGCCGACCTTTGTCCTGATGAGCTGCTTGACTGTGTAGCCCAGCACAGTCACCATCCTCCTGACTATCCTGTTCTGCCCTTCGTGCAGCGTTATCTCTATGACATCTTTTGCAGGGCTCGCGAACCTTACCTTTGCAGGGCGTGTCTTAGTGTCCTCGAGCTGTATGCCTTCCTTGACCTTCTTCACGCTGTCGATAGAGAATTCTTTGTCGAGGAACACGAGGTATGTCTTTTCCACTTCGTAGCGGGGGTGCATCACCTTGTTGGCGAAGTCGCCGTCGTTCGTGAGGAAGAGCAGGCCTTGCGTATTGAAGTCGAGCCTTCCGACAGGTATCAGCCTTTCCTTGAGCTTCACGTAGTGGAAGATCGTCTTCCTGCCTTTCGGGTCGTGCAGGGTGGTGAGGCAGTCGGGCGGCTTGTTGAACGCGAGGTATATCTTATCAGGGCTTCCGAGCCGCTTGCCGTCAACGAGTATGCTGTCCTTGAACGGGTCTGCGCTGGTACCTATGGTTATCACCTTGCCGTTGACCTTTACCTTGCCCTGCTTTATGAGTTCCTCTGCCTTCCTTCTTGAGCAGACGCCTGCATTGGCGATTGTTTTTTGGACGCGTTGCAGCATAACCCCTTGGAAATTTTCAGGGTTTAAATATTTATATGGGCACGGGCCATTCAAGGCGCTTGTTTATAACTGAAACAAAACTTATTTAAATCAACCCTTTTCCAACAGCAGGTAGAATAAGAGGTTTTGACATGCAAAAAAAGCTGGTGTTGATACTTATTGCTATTGCTGTTCTTCTTGCTGGAAGCGTGCTTTCCCAGGCAGTGGCAGACATTTCTGATTGCGATTATGACAAGAGTTTTGACAAGGATAATGATTACATCATGAACAAGGACGCTGATTGCGGCCCGGACTACCAGTATGACTGTGACGACAGCGACAAGGATGTGTTCAAGGGCTGCGACAAGACCAAGATCGCGCCAAATGACTCTTTGTTCTCAAGGATCATCAGTTGGCTCAAGGGCGGGAGATTGAGTGAGCAGAGCAACATAATCTCCAGCAATGCCGTAAGGACCATGATCCCTGGCTCTGAAGAGGCGATAGCCCACATCAGGAGGGTGAATGAGCAGGCAAAGAGACAGGTTCCTGAAGCCCAGCCTGACAGCCAGTGCTCTGTGACTGTCTGTCGCAACAAAGACCTGCAAGAGGTCTACTGCCCTCTGCCTTATGACGAGTGCTGCGCGAAGTACAGCGACTGCAGGGTGATAAGCTGCGAGGAGGAGTATTGCGTGCAGGATCAGGGAGTCGATGCCGCTGACGAAGACACTTCATCAGAGACATATTATGATGCAGGATCTTATGATTATGACGATGAGGAGCCGTGCTATGAGGAGTACAACGACTGCATGGACAATGGCGAGGCTGTGGTGTGCAAAGGCACTTTCGAGGCTTGCTCTGAGTCGTTCCAGAGCTGTAGGTGCGGTTCTGGCGAGGACCTTGAGAGCTATGGTGAGCAGGCGGCAGAGCCTGACTTCACCACTGACGCGCCAGTGGACTGCGATACAGGCGTGTTTGTCTGCAGCAGGCAGGTCATCACGATGAGCGGTGACGTCGCTGACTCTAAAGTTACGTGCAAGGAGTCGTTCCAGCGCTGCTCCCAGACTTATGGCAACTGCCAGTGCGGGAACGCCACGCTCACTGATTTCCCCACGCAGTACATCGGCGAGACAGGCATCGATGATGCAGGAGATAATGCCCAGAACTACTGGTGCGACTACAAGGGAAGGCAGATACCGTGCTACATGCTCCCTGAGAGCTGCACCAAGAAGAGGAACACCTGCGACAAGGGCAATGGCGTCTGGGTGACATGTGAAGGTGCTTTCCAGTACTGCAATGCCAAGTATGGCGGCGACTGCCTCTGCGGTGTCGAGATATTGAGCTCAGGCTTCATGGTGACTAGTTCTGAATAGAGCAAAAGCTCAAACTACACAGGCAGTGGCACCACTTATTGTACTAAAGTGGCGGCTGCTACCGCTCTTTGCGTGCAATCAGATAATATGATTGGTATGGGTTGCACTTTGACTTATTCTGCGGTGTTTGCGCAGCAAGCAGTGAGACAATATTTACATAGCAACCGACTGCGGGTTAGCAGCGTAGCAGCCGCCATTTACAGGCCGGCGCTGCGGCAGTGGCGCGTGAAGCTCGGCTAGTGATTAGGTTTCCAAAGGGCCTGCCTCCCGTAGGGGTGCCGCACGCACGAAGTAAGTGCTGGCACCTCGCTCACTCAGTTTGGAGGCATCCCCCGCGACGGCCGAGAACATCAGCAAAAAGAGCCTCGCAAACTCACTGCGCCACTGCCGCATACGCAAGAACTGATTCATCTCTTCTTCACAAAGTACACATTGCATGCCTGCTTTGCCTTGTGCATGCTGACATTGCCGCACCTGAAGCAGTTGAAGAACTTGCCCCATTTGCTCTGCATGACCTCGAGCTCTTCGCCGCAGGCAGGGCACTTGACATTGAGCGCCTCGTAGTCCTTGTGCTCCCTGCACATAGGTATGCCTTGCGAGTTGTACGTCGTGCTCATCTTGCCGCAAAAGAAGCATCTTTCCATGTTTTAGCCTTTCCCTGACAGCCCTATCACTTCAACTGGTTTAATAGTCTTCCCAATATATTTATATATAAAACTATTTCTTATTGCCATCAACTATCCGGGTGATACTTATGACACATGAAAGACCGCATTATCTGTTTTTGGTTGTTATGGCTTTGGGATTTGCGCTGGTCGCATTGGCGATCATGTTCGCGCCCAAGCCTGAAGTCAATGTCTCAGGCACTGGCGCCGGCGTTGACAGGAACACTATCTCTGTGAATGGCCAGGCCCAGTTCGATGTGGATCCTGATGAGGCTGAGCTGAACATCAGGGTGCAGACCAAGGAGCCTACTGCCAAGCGCGCTCAGGATGAGAACGCGAGGCTGATGAGCACTGTGAAGGAAGCGCTGAAGAAGGCTGGCGTGAAGGATTCTGAGATGGAGACCACTAACTACAACATGTGGCCCCAGCAGAGGTGGGATCCTGAGACCCAGAAGAGCGTGGATGACGGCTACATGGTCCAACACACACTCAAGGTCACGACCAAGGACGTGACGCATGTCGGCGCGCTGATCGAGACCGCTGTCAAGGCAGGGGCAAATGGCCTGGACAGCGTGAACTTCAAGCTGTCTGACAAGAAGCGTGAGGATGTGAACAGCGAGGCTCTTTCGCAGGCTTCAAGCAACGCAAAGGGCAAGGCAGATGCCATCGCCCAGGGTCTTGGCGTGAGGATAAAGCAGATCGTGGCCGTCTCAGAGTCGAATGTAGGGTATGACTATTACTATCCGAGGCCGATGTATGCGATGGCGGAAAAGGCTGCAGGAGGGATGGACTATTCTGAGAATGTAGTCTCCCCAGAGTCTGTCAGGGTCTCTGCGACCATAGGCATAGTCTATGAGATTGAGTGAACATTTTTGTTTTTCTTTTTCTTTTATACTGCTCTTTTTCTCAGGTCTGCACGTATCTTGTATACCTTTTCAGCGTCTTTCAGCAGCGAAGTGTCCAATTCCTGGATGAACATCTCTTCCTTGTTGTGGTTGAGTTTTTTGATGGGGCCTTTGAATGGGACACAGACCTGCGAGTGACCAATGAGGTCATCAGAATACTTGCCGATCTCCATCCTGCCAGCGGCGTTGCAGTAGACAACAACAATCTCGTTCTCGAATGCCCTCGCTGTGCAGCACGCGTCGACAAAGACCTGTTCTGAAGTGGGATTGTACCTGACTCCGATCCTCCCCGCGTCTTTCGTGCACCACCAGCTCGGGCATATAACAATATTCACGCCACGGATAGTCATCTTCCGGAAAAATTCAGGAAATGCAAGGTCCCAACAGTTTGCAAGGCCGATCCTGCCAAACCTTGTGTGGAAGACACAGACCTTGTTTCCTGGATTCAGATAGTTCCTCTCTGGATGCCAGAGATTCACTTTCTTGTACCTTGCCTTGACTTCACCTCTTGAGTCTATGTAATAGACGACGTTGAACATCCCGAGCTTGTCTCTCTCGATGATCGAGCCCGGGACGATGTCAATCCCGTAATTCTTCGCGAACTGCTGGAATATTGAGATATATTTGAAATCTGAATCTGCCAGTTCCTGGCTTAGAGGGATTGGACCAAGAATAAAGTCCTCAGGGAATACGACAAGGTTCGCCTTTTTCTTTGCCGCTGCAGCTATGAAGCGTTCCGCCCTTGCAATGTTGTGGTCGGCATCATGCTGCTTGGTCTCGAACTGCACCACAGCTATCTTGATTTTCATCTCGCCACCACCTGCACGCCTTCTATCTTCGGCAGCTTGCCCATCATCCTGAGCACGCCTGCCCAGTCTCCGTCCCCTGTCGACCACTTTGTCCTGTAGTCCTCGCGCTTGTAGTACAGCTCTGGCCTGAGCTGCTTGAGGCGCTCAAGGGTCGCGGCATTGTCATTGACATTGGCGTGCTCTTTCTTCCGCGCCTCTTTGGCTATCTTCATCATGAGCGCGTCAATGCTCTCGAGCGCCATCTTGCGCCTCCTTATGCGCGTCTTTTCTCTTGTCCATGGCAGCGCTCTTTGCCGCCTCTATCATGCTTATCTGGTATGCGATTGCGAACTCGTGCATCATGTTCCCACCTCCCGACACGAATTATTAGTCACTATGTAATGGTATTAGAAGTATCTTTTATGTTAATCGGTAGATTTGTCTTAACGATTAAGAAAGATTTATATATTAGGTGAATAATTAAGACATATATGCTTGACAAGAAGGACAAGAAGATACTGAACCTGCTCCAGAAGGACGGCAGGATGCTGCTTAAGGATATATCAAAAGCAGTGAACCTATCTATAGATGCCACGCACAAGCGCATCAAGCGCATGAGGGCTGAAGGGATATTTTACTCGACAATATTGATAGACCCGCGTAAGATAGGATATCCGCTTACAATAGACGTCAAGATCAAGCTGAAAGACATTGATGAGGAGAAGTATCACAAGCTTATCGCATACTTATCAGAGCACCCGAACGTGATTGAGCTGTTCTCTGTCTCAGGGGATTATGACCTCAGTGTTCCGATAATCGCAAAAGATTATGATGATCTCAACAGGATAAGCTTGGAGATAAGGCAGACATTCAAAGAAATCATCGCAGACTGGAAATCTGCAGTCAACTTAAAGATTTACAAGTTCGAAGAATACAACATGGAAAAGTTGTAGGTTTGGTTGTGGGTTTTTAAACCCCCCCCAAAACAATTATAAACTATGCCTTCTTGTGTATTGTTAGGAGAGAAAACCCGAAATAATCACAATTCTTCGTCAGGATTGTGAGAAAATTTTTTAAGCAAGTGGGCCTTTATGGTCCGTTGGTGTCGAGAGTTGATTATTGGTATCTATTCTTGCAGGGATTGGAAAAAGCCGATCTCTGCAAAGATTGACCTGAACGGGGAAGAGGAGGTCGTGAAGTCAATAGCTAATTCTATAGTGGACAAGCTATGCGGCACGAGGGAGGTCTACTATGCAGATTATGCTGGCGCTTTCTGTGACGACAGAAGGACAATCCTTGTGAGGGAGTCGCTGGATGTCATAGTGCACGAGGCTTTCCACAGGTATATTGATAATATCGGCCTGAGCACGAGCCAGGGCCTTCCTATCGAAGAGGCTGCCAGCCTGGTGATTGATGAGTTCGCGACCAGGAATGAGGATCGTGTCCAAAGGCACTTGAGGTCGAGCAGGGCTTTCGCGAAGCTGTACAATGAAGTGATGCGCAGGAAAGACTCGAAGAGCGTAAGGCAGGCGATCCTCAGGACAGCGAAGCGTCATGCTTATGATGATGCTATGCAGGAGAACCCCGACCCTCGCATATCCCCTTGGGCTTACCTCACTGATGATCTGAAATACATGCTTCTTTACCAGCTTTGTTTCGACCTCACGCGGAAGGGCATAGACCATGCGCAGAGCAGGTACATAGAGTCGTTGAAGGCTGTGAAGGAGACTGGCGTCCTGCAGGATGGTGTTGAGCTGCTGAAGGCGCACGCGACCAAGAGGGTGAGGGACCTTTACGACTTCAGGGTCGAGCCTTTTGATGAGGATATGAAGAAGGTATATGACAACATGGCGAACGGCAATCCTGCAGTCCCGGGATTTCCGCACGCAAAAGTCTACGGCAATGACAGGAAAGCGTACAGGATGATGGTGTGCGTCATTGAGAACTACAGGAAGTTCTTTGAGAGGAAGTGGACAAGATTTATTAATGAGCACACTTCGAATGTGTCTTATGCTGAGATCGAGGGATATCAGGATAGCGAAATTCAGACTGGCTAATCCTCTCTGTCTCGCTCCGCTTCTTGGCGTGAACTGCATCGCTTTCCGCCTGATGTGCCACAACTATGGCGCTGCATTGGTCTATTCTCCTATGCTGCATTCCACAGGCCTGGTCAAGGCTGATGATGAGGGCCGTTCCTCTATGCTTGAGTTCGTCAAGGAGGAGCGTCCGCTCGCGATACAGATCATAGGCAGGGATCCCAATATCATGGCCGAGTCACTGCAGTACATCGAGCCGTACTGCGACATAATCGACCTGAATTTCGGCTGCCCTGACAAGGACATCCTGGGCCAGAAGATGGGCGCTTATTTCTCCAAGCATCCTGAGCAGATGACCAAGATTGTCAGCAAGATAGTCGGCTCGACCAACAAGCCGGTCACCGCCAAGATACGTATCGGCTGGGACTCGCAGCACCTCAACCAGAACAAGGCAGCGAAGATACTGGAGGATGCTGGTGTCGCTGCGATAGCAGTGCACGGTCGCACCACGAAGCAGCGCTACTCTGGCAAGGCGAACTGGGAATCGATAAAGCAGGTGAAAGAAAAAGCTAATATCCCTATAATAGGCAATGGTGACATATGGTCTGCTGATGACGCGAAGCGCATGCTTGACATGACCGGGTGTGACATGGTAATGGTCGGAAGGGGCGCGATGGGCAACCCTTACCTGTTCAGGCGGTGTGTCTCGCTGGTCATGGAAGAGAAGGCATTGCCTGACCAGACGACTGAGCAGAAAGGCAGGACGCTTCTTGAGTTCATAAAGCTGTACAGCAAGGTCCAGCCTGTAAAGCGCTTCACAGAGCTGAGGCAGCACTCGTTGTGGTTCTGCACTGGTGCGAAGGGAGCCTCGACAAAGAGGCTGATGCTGTCGAAGGCAGAGAACGAGGAAGAGCTCGTCAGGATAGTGCGAAAGGAGTTCAAGGTATAGGTTCTTTTCAGTCATCCTACTTCTTGTAAGCGCCGCCAAGCCCGCCTAGCGAGCTGACGGATCGGGGAGCGCTTGACATCGCAGTTCAGCAGGAATAATCAGGATTATACTCGCAGCGAGCGCGGGCTTGCGGCACTCAGGACCGCTGAGTCATGTGCTGAACAAGAATTGCTCTCTTTATCATCTCTCCATATACGCGTCCAGCGCTGCCTTCAGTGCGCGTATGTGCGTCTCGACGCGCCTCTCGATGCTCCAGTGCTTGGGCGTCTCTGTGGTCAGCGCGAGGTCTGTGTGTTCCTTGAACAGGAATGCGTCGAAGGATGTCATCTGGGCGTACTCCGGGTTTTCGCAGCCTTCCGGCCAGCGCACCACTCCGTTGCCGCTCTTGTCTCCTGCTATGCGGCCCCACCTGCAGATGGGCGTGTCATGCTGCAGTGAATCTATGATCGCTTCGCCGACCCTGCGTTCATCTTGTGAGCAGTACTCGTAGAGGTAGAACTCGTAAGGTATCTTGTATACATTCGCTTTCATGTCTTTGGCAGCCACGCTCCATTCTACGCACATGCGTGTCTTCTCGTCGTGGCACCTCTCCACGGAGAACACCTCTTCTTTGCTTGCGGGCCCGAAGAGGTTGTTGATTACTGCGAGGGGCATCTCCCTCTCGCGAGCTTTGATGTATCTTGCTTGAGGGGTCTGGCTGGGGACGTCAGGGCTGCTTCTGGTGAGTATTACATATTCGTAGATGTCTCCATCCTGTGTGCCTGACTCGTGCATGTCCATCGTGAAGAGGTATCTTCCAGGCACTTGGCTCAGGGATTGTCTTATCGCTTCGCCTTCTGCAGACCGGAGCTGGTCTCCGAAAGTCCTGTTGATGTTGACCCCTTCGGGATTGTCCCTGTTGTGCCTCTCAAACCCGTATGGGTTGGCGCATGGATATGCGAAGAACCTGAACCTATCAAGATACTCCCATGCGTGGTGCTCTAGGAATTCGAGGACAGCGAAGACTCCTGCGGGCTCGTCACCATGCACCCCTCCTGAGAGGAGCACATTTCTCTTGTTGTTGCCTTGCCCATTGCCTGCAACCACACTCAATAGAGGGTAATCCGCACCATCATGGCTGGCATTGCCTATCTTTCTGCACGCGTAGGGCATCCTTTCAAGCCTTGACAGGACATCCCTGCTGTAAGAACGGACTATCTCAGACATCATATACCCCCTCAGAAGGACAAGCTTTTCTGGGTTATTATAAAACTTTTCTGCGGCGTTTGTCCCGGGCCGCGGCTAATATGAAATCCTCGGTTCTTAATAGAAATATATAAATAGCATCTCTCGTCGAGAGATTGATTGTTATGACCAATTTATCGACGAGGTGATGCCAATGAAGATTGTGGTTGAGAAGTTTAAAAAGGTTGCTGAT
>JAHJSS010000016.1 GCA_018830225.1 Nanobdellota archaeon | reverse complement strand
AGCAGAAATCTTAGCTTCTGTCAAACGCAGTTTTTCAGTGAAATAATTAAGAAACTGTAAAACTTGGGTTAAAAAGTTTTTAAAGAATTGAGTTATTGAAAAACTCGCTCCGCTCGGGCAGCATCAGGGCTCACCCAGCACTGTTGTTGCTGTGGGTCCTGTTCCCCCGTAGGGGGTGCTCGCCCTTATTTAGAATCGAAGATTCTAAAGACTTTAGAACGCTACGCGTTCTAAATTACTTCGTGCGTGCGGCATGCTCAAAGCATCAGAGATGCTTTGGCACACCAAACTGTTGAACAGTTTGAGTGTCTCGCTCGCTTACGCTCGGAGGCATCCCCCAACAACGGACGCTATGTAATCCTCAAATGGGCTCGCCAAAGGATGCTGCCTGCCTTTTCAATAACTCCTAAAGAATCATCTTCCTTTTCTTCTCATCGAAGTTTTCCGGGCGGCTGAGCAGGACAATCTCAACATCGCCGCCTTCCTGCCTGTACAACAGCCTGCCCTCACCAGCAGGCTCACATAACTTCATGAGCTCCTGCACCCTTGGGTCGCAGGCCGCGACAGCGACCCGCCCTCCCTCTGGCAGCCTCTGCCTGAACATCCTGCGCAGCACATGCTTGAGGATCCTCCCCCTGAAAAGGGACACGTTCACGTCCCCTTTGTAATCATCATACAGCCCGCCGAGAGCGCTGGCCTGGTCCGGCGCGTCAGGCTTCACCCAGCCGACAATCTCATCGCCGCCGAAGTTGATTATCATGTTGCCGACTCCCTTACGCTTGTTCTCCCATCTGCTCTCGTCATCGGTCGGCAGCCTCTCAGGGGTCAGGTAGAGGAACAGGTCATAATGGTCGAGCCTGCTGAGCTGCGGATGGAACAGGCTGTAAGCCTCGACAAACCTCTGCCTCCAGTCGGGCTGTCTCTCCTTCCACTTCTTGAACCTGAACTCCCACTCATCATCATTCTCGTCCTCCCCGCGCGCAGGCTCTGCAAGACTGCCTTCATGCAGCATGCCGACGGATTCCTTCACGACCTCCCACCAGAGCATCTCATTGTACACCATGAGCTCGTGTTTCAGCACGTGGAACTCTGACGATGCCCTCTCGAAGAAATCAGTGGCCTCTATGCCGAGCACATCCTCGAGGCGCTTGCCTGACGACAGCGCCACAGCCTTCCTTATGTCGTTGAGGTTCTTCTTCCTCCTCAGCCGGGCGTCGCCTGTCTCCCTCTCGATGGCCTTCCTGATGCCTTCCATCTGCTCTTTCCTCCTCACAAGCTTAGAGTCCTCTGCAGCAGCTATCCAGCTCAGGACATGCTGCTTTTCTGACTTTAGGACCCTGGCGACGACATCATACACGCTGGGTATGAAAAGGGTCTCTATGAATTCGTCCACGAACTTGTTGTAGTCGATGAGAAGTATCTCTGAGTCTCCTATGCGGACAAGACCTTCATCAGAATGCTCTAGATCGAAACCAGACATCCAGAGCAGCTTCATCGCATGCTGCTCTCTCGTGAATATTGCTGAGCGTGCGCCGTCAGGGAAGTATTCCAGCGCAGCGTCCAGGCTGTCAATCCCTATAGAATTCATCTTGTCAGTATTGTGGCGGTAGGTGAGGTATGCTTCCTTCAGGCCTGTCTCCAGGTCGCCTGCTTTCCTGACTGATTCCAGCACCTCTGCGTCACCAAGATAAGCCAGCTCCCTTCCTGTGAACATGAACACATACTGGCACCTTGTATCCAGGACCTGCGCGAACCCCTTGGCAAAACCTTTCGCGAACCTGTCTGCAGCGTCCCTGAACTTGCCTTCTTCCTTTGCGTCATCTATCATCTGCGGGATATTTATCGTGGTGCTGTCATACCTCTTGGCTTCAGGGCGCCCGTCGACCAGGACTGCAGAATAAAGGCCGTCCTTCTTGACTGAGAAAGGGACAGTCATGCTCTTCTCAGCCTCTCCAGCCTTGACGACTATCATATCCAAGTACCTGTCTTGCCCTGTCCTTGCCTGATGGTAGGTCAGCACGACCCCTTCGTCAAGGGATATCTTGAGCGTCCTGGAATCTGCTCCAGACTCATCATCATATCCAGTGGCAGAATGCTTCATCCAGCTCTGCCATATTTCCCTGAGGTGCGCATAAAGAGGGGTGTCGATCATGCCGTGCTTCTTGCCCTCGCTCATGGCTCATCCACCCCTTCAGGCAGTTCAGGCTTCTTGAGGACCTCTATGGTGACCTTGACTGTTGTCCTCGGCCGGAGCTCATCCTTGAGTATGCTGGGAATAACTATTATAGAATTCTTGCCATGCTTGGCTATGTTCTTAGTGATGACATACCTATCCACCAAAGCAGCATTCCCCCTACACCTCTGTCACAATGGTGATGCAAGAGAATATTTAAAGTTATCGATTATTTAGCATTGAGAAGTAGTTACATGATGTGGTTTATGCGTGGATGTCGGGCAGCCCTGTAACCCCTCAGGATGCAGTCTTCGGGGTCTGTCGTGAATACGAAATGCGTGCCTTCGAACAGAGCATACCCCGGTTCTATGAACTCATTCGCGGCCGCAGGCGACATGAAATAAGCGACCATATCATAATTGCTTCTGGGGTTGTATGATATGCTGAACACAGCACCCTTCTCTGCTGCGAACCTCCTCAGATGATCCCTGACCTTGCTTTCGAGCTCTGACACTGTGCCCCACTCAGGGCGGTCCAGGTGGAGAGGATGTCCTCTCAGGAAGCTCTCCTTGAGCGCCACAGCCTCCTCGCAATCGAAAAGTATCCCTACAGCGACACCTTCATTGGCTAGTTTCACAAGGTTCCTGAATACAAGGGTAAAATCTATTTGCGAAGCCATATGCATTCCTACCTGTTTCTGTCTCAAGCTCCCCTCTTTTAGAATTGGTATTCCTGCCCTGTATATGCCAAAAGCGCTATAAAAACCTTGCCCAGGCTGTTTTTACAAATGCGCGCTCAGAACCTTGCAAGGATGGCGAGCGTGCCATGCAGCAAAGCAAGCACTATAGTTATCCGTGCCATTACTGGGTGCCATCTCACAGATATATTGTGGATGCCTTTGCTGTTCAGGACCATATTATCACCTCATACGAACACAGCCGCCACGAAATCACCCACGAAGTGGGTTATGATGATGACGACGACCGCGATGCCTATATGCTCGAAGACCACCTTCCAAACATTCTCTTTCTCTTCCCGCGCCACGCGGTAGCTGAGCCAGCCCAGTGCGAGCAGGCCCCATACTATGCTGACAGCGACCGCCGTCGTGAGCTCGAGAAGCAGGACAGGGACAGCGAACGTGAGCGCAAAGAATAACTTTGTGAAGAAAGTGGTCAGTGTCGAGGTCCATATCTCCTTGCGAGAGTGCTTGCATTCAGACTCCTCGGAAATGTGGATTCCCAACGCATCAGAGAACGCATCAGCGATGGCAATGGTGATGATGCCGCCTAAGACGACGAGCTTTGAGTGCGTGCCTGAGTGCAGGCCGACCATAAGACCTAGTGTAGTGATGACACCTGACGTGATGCCAAAGCTGAAACCGACTTTCTCAGAATGCTTCATAGGATTTCACTTCTTTTTACTGCTTACCTCTCTCTTCAGCCAGTTAAAATACTTTTCGTTCGCTTCTGCAGGAATCTTCACTATGCAAGGCACATCGTATGAGTGGATGGATTCGACTTCTTTCTTCACATTCTCGAAGTTTTCTTCTGTCGTCTTGCAGATTGCGACATACTCCTTGTCGTCCTGTATATTTCCTTCCCACCAGTACATGCTGGTGATGGGGAATATGTTGGCGCAGGCTATCAGGCGCTTCTCAAGAAGGTGCTTCACCACCTTTTTAGCCGTTACCTTGTCAGGGTATGTCGTGTATATCAGGATAAAACCAGCCATCTTATCACCAGCATCTTCAGGCATTGCAGCGCACATCCATATTTATAATGTTTTCGTATTCACTGCGTATCAGGCTATGATGAAAGCGCCGATGATTATCATCACGATCGCCAATGCCTTCTGGACCAGCACAGCCCTTGTTATCTTCTCTTTCAGCATCATAGGATATGCCATGCTCAGCGCCGTAGCGGCGAAGAACACGAGGAGAGGCTGGACCTCCATGAACGCAGACACCAGCGAGACAGAGCCCCTTGATATCGCGGCAGTGAACGCGAAGAAAGACACTGCGGTGAGCATACCGACGATGACCAGGTACCCCGCACCCTTGAACTCGCTCCTCCTGATGCGCGGACGGTATACTGCCATGAGCGCAAGAGAGACAATGATCCCGCCTACAGATATCCAGAAGAACAAGGACCACATGCTTGCCTGCAGGGTGTAATGCTTGGTCACTACATTCCTCAAGGCGACGAGCAAGGTAGCGCCAAGGGCGATCAGGATGGCCGAGCTGAACCTGAACCTCCGGGCGCTCCTCTTTATCGACAGCACCACAGCACCGACGACCATGAGCGCAATGCCTAGGTAAGTCAAAACGCTGAATCTCTCGCCAAACATGAAAAAAGCGATCGGCAGGACAAAGACAGGAGTCATGGAGAATATAGGTATGCATCTCGACACCTCTTCCTTGCTCATCGCAAGATAATACAGCCATATTGCGAGGTTGTACAGGATGCCTGCAAATATCGCGACAAGTATCACGCCGAAAGGAAGGGACAAATCCCCGAAGGCCAATGATGCGATGATGAAAAGCAGGAAGTTGCCGGCACCAGAGAAAATGGTCGCCAGGACAGGATTCTTGAGCTTATTGCTGACTATGAACTTGTCGGCGATGTTGACTACTGTCGCAATCACTGCAGCAAAAAGCGCTAAGATGACCCAGGCCATGCCCGGAATGCGATTCAGTGTGTTAATAAACTTTTCCAGGAAAAATGCTGACGTAACGCACGCTTGACTTCAGACAGAACCAAAGCCAATAACACATTTAAATACTAATCATCATCTATGACTGCACATCATTGCTTAATGAGGTGACAAGATGAAGATGAAACACACAGCATTCATTGGTTATATAATTCTCCTGGCATTTCTCACAGGCTGCTATCACGACGCAAAAGTTGTCGAGCCGAAATACGCAATCCGGACCTTTGAAGCATGTGCCGAGGCAGGTTATCCTGTCATGGAAAGCTATCCCCGGCAGTGCGCAGTCCCTGGAGGAGGGACATTTACAGAGGTCATTGCAGAAGGGGCTGGACCGCCTGATGAAGAGACTGGTGAGGAGCCTGAAGCAACTGATAATCAAGTTGTAGGCGGAGACAGGGACGAGCACGGATGCAAAGCATCAGCAGGATACAGGTGGTGCGAAGCGACACGCCTGTGCCAGAGGTTCTGGGAAGAGCCCTGCGAGTCAGAGCTCCAGCAGGACGCAGAAGAGTTCTGCGAAGACGATGATGTCAGCGCAGCATATGTCTGCGGTGAGAGCGTCAAGGTCGTGAGCAGGCTGCCCGGCGGAGGAGCAACCTATCACTCCAAGCAAGGCGGGGAGATCAGGTGCCCAGTGGTCGCGCCCGACATGACGAGCGAAGACTGCATAGCGATGCTTGACGCTGAATGCGAACCTGTATGCGAAAAAGATATCGAGGACCATTCTGAAAGGGCGCAGATGACAGCAATCGAGCATGTAAAGGGGCTTCCTGCGTACAAGGACTTCAACGGAAGGAACATCGTCTCAGGCAATGTCCAGGTCCTTAGATGCCCTGGCTGCTATGATGTCGAGGTGGTGTTCGAAAGGGACTCTGTAAAGGACCCTGACAGCACCACACGCGCGCTCATGCACGTCAAGCTCAGCAACTGGGAAGTGAGCGACGTCACCTCCACATACGAGGAGATATAGTAGGATATATAGACTCTGAAATCATCTTTTTTCTATCTATTTACCTCCTAGACCCTTTATGATACACAGCAATAGCTCCCCTGCCAAAGGCGGCAGAAAAAACCGTCCTGCCCTGAACAGGGGAGTCTTGGGCCGACCTCAAATCGCGGGAGCTCACCTGATGCTCAAGAATATACTCCTGACAAGACAAGACCCATCTAGTTCGACCAGAAGCAGACCGTCGATAATGACTGCAAGGCCAGAATAAAAGCAGGAGCTGGGCATTCCCTGGAAGGGAAATAATTGCCTGCGCATGGCAGGCCCAACTCTGGTATGAGATGGCATGCACCGGAGGCTCAAGACCATTGCCAGAGATGCTCAGACCAGACACTCCTCTGCCTCGCAGCACAGGTGACCACCAACCTTCTGCTGAGCCTGAAAGACGCAATCTTTCGACTTCTTTTCTGTTCAAATAAGCCTTTAATCGCTCAGAATGTGTCAAAAACCTCTTAAAACTTATAAAAATGTTTAATTACTTTTCTTTAGCTCCAGAAAAGCTCTATTTTGCCCCCGATAGCAATATTTATTAACCACTAAAATTTATTCCAGACCATGCTCAGATTCAACGAGATGACAAAAAACAACTGGAATGAGTACAAGGAACTCATTGCAAAGCTAGAGCTGAACTTCCACCCCACAATAAGGTCAGAGGAGGAAGACTACCTTGAGATACTTTCAGAGGAAAACATATCAAAAGTAGCGGTGTTTGACACCATGAGCATAGGCGCGGCGATAGGTTTCCCACTTGTAGAAGACCAGATGGATGAGTACTTCGTCTCGCAAGAGCTCAGGCAGAAGAAGCTTTTCTACCTGTTCAAGATCAACATAGACCAGCAGTTCCAGGGCAAGGGGATAGGCCAACAGCTCCTCTCAGAGCTCATCAAGGCCGCAGCACAGAAGGGCTATGAGAAGATGATAGGTCACTTCAGGAGGAATGCATCACTCGCGCTGATCAAGAAGTTCGGCGCAGCAGAGAAAGGGGTCGTATCCAACTGGGAGGGCACTGACGAGGATTTAGTATTCTGCGAGCTTGACCTTGCCCGCTTTGCGATGCCTCAGCCAGAAGAGATATTGGTGACCGTTGAACACACCATCCCGGCAAGCATGAGGGCCTGCTGACCCTCACCTACCAGACCGCTTCTTAGACATCTTCTTGTAATCATCCAATAAGATCCTGCAAGGCCTTTATCTTGCACTTATGCTCAAGCTCCTTGTCGGCTATTATGCGGAACAGGCGCTTGACCTCAGGGAACAGGGAATGCTCTGCAACATGCTCATAATACTCGATATCAGCATTGACCTCGTCGACAGCCAGCTTCAGTATCTCTTTCGTACCCTCCTTGTCAGTCATAGAAGCAGCAGTCCTCTCGTCTATCGAGCACGTCCTCACCTGGAACTTTATAGCAAGGCCGAACTTGACTATCGAATGGAGGTTGAGGTTCTTCAACGTGTGGATGTCTCCCTTCACATCATTGACCATCGCGGAGAAGAAATCCTGCAGGGCCTTGTCCTTGGCCTCATTTACGAAGCGCTCATACATCTGAAGGGTCTCTTCCTCTCTCTTCAATGCCTCGTACACAGCGCCCCTCAGAGCAACAATCATCGATGTTCACCTCTTCAGCCACCCGCGGGGGTTTTTGTTTATAATGCTTACGGTTGTTTTGGCAAATTATTTATACCCCCGCCAAGAGGAAGATACGGTGATGTACACATGGGGGAAGAGCATTACAAGTCAAGAGAGTTCTGCAGGGACATAGGATGTGAAGTGCAGCAGGAGCTGGACAGGCACGAGAGAGGCAGCAAAATGTACGAGCAGGCCAAGCAAGAATGCCGCGGGAACTGCAAGGAGACAAGACAGACATTCCTCATGTGGCTGCGCGAAAATGAATACGCCCTCAGAAACACACAGGAGAATGCTGACGTATTCGCGGGAGGCACTGCCTACGAGTTCCACGACTGGCTCCAGAAGCACGGGGTCGAGATAGTCAAGGATGTCTGAGAGTCTCAATATTGGATATCTTGGCTGAGTAATACCACAGAAACCTTTAAAACAACTGTCTTGCCATGCTCAAAGCCTCCGGCTTTGGCACACAAACCTTCGGTTTGTTGTTTGACAGCGCCACCCAGTCCCATCTTCGCTACGCTACGATGGGACGCTGTACAACCACAGAAACCTTTAAAAACAATTCAATTCTCCATCACCTGGCGCTTCTAACTCCCCGAGTAGCTTAACGCTACCGCGCAGCGGCTCACTCCGCTGGCACGTGAGCTAAGGACGGTTTTACTTCGTTCAACCGTCCGAGCGGGTGAGCAAAAAAACGAAGCACATTTCCCCGAGTAGCTTAACGGTTGAGCGTCCGGCTGTAGCTAATACAGCCCCCGCAGACAACGCACATCGCGATGAAGGAAAGCGGGACAGCGGATACCGGAAGGTTGCTGGTTCAAATCAGGACATGATCCTGTGAAAGTCCGGCCTCGGGGATTTATTCTTCCAAAAACATTTCGCCGATAAAGCACTCAATCGAGCTATGTATAGAAAAGAAAGGCAAGTCTTTGGACCTCGCCAAGCCTTCCAGAACGCCGAAAAAAATATAAAAAAATTATGAACAACCTATCAGCGATCAGTCGTCCTTGTCATCATCTCCATCGTAGTCGCTGTCGTGGTCGTCATCGCCGCCATAATCCGAATCCCACTCGTCTGACATCTTCATTACCTCCACACCCACTCAAGGGCATAGCAACATGATCATCCAGGCAGGGTCTCCTGCGCTGAAATCGACTTCAGCTCAGACCTGAGCCTCTCGAGCTCAGTGGCCTTGCGCTTCTTGAGCTCATCATTGCTCAAGTTAGGGATGTCCCACTCAAGGAGGGATATCCTGCGCCTGAGCTCTTCCATATTATTAGTAGAAATAGCTGTCATGTCAATCACCTTAGAGAACTAGCATGGATTGCGTCTCGTAAACCACCCATTCAGCAGTTGCGCCCCGATCCCTCACAGATGTTTGTCAAATGTTTATTATAAATAAGATTATAAAAAGTTAAAGCAGATGAGTATTTAAATATTTCTAAATACAGGCCCTGAAACTGCTGATAACACGATGCTTTCCGGACCCAGAACAGAAACCTTTTTAAAGCTCAAAAATTTCGTCGACCTATGGTCATTAAATCTTTCTACGGCGAATGAGGGCCAAATAACCGACATATCAGCCGTAGGACTGTTTGATGATTGTTTCAGACGAAAAAGCCCTGGTAGTGTAGTGGCCTATCATGAAGCCCTGTCGAGGCTTCGACCCGGGTTCGACATTCGCTTAGATACGAAAATCCCGGCCAGGGCGTCTTTTTTTCGCCACCACGGCGGAAAAAAACGAGTAATCAGGCCGGTAGCTCAGCCTGGAGGCATAAACTTGCTTTATCCGGGCAATAGAGCACTCGACTTTTAGCTGGGAAGACAGCGCAACCTTCGGTTGCTGGCCTTCCTGCGGAAGGGATCGAGTGGTCGCGGGTTCGAATCAATACACAAAAAGGTGTCTTGCGTGATTCCCGTCCGGCCTATTATGCTGCTTACGGAAAGACAAGGGTGAACCACAAAATGCCTAAACAAGCCATACAGCACGTCCTCATCCCGAAGCATAAGAAGCTTTCTGAAAAAGAGAAAAAAGACCTTCTTGACCAATACAAGATCACGATCAATGAGCTGCCATCCATCCTGAAGTCAGACCCTGCGCTCGCAGGCATGGACCTGCAGGCTGGGGACGTAGTCAAGGTAGAGCGGAACTCACCGACAGCAGGCAAGACTGTCTTCTACAGAGGTGTGGCTGATGAGTGAAAAGGATCCCAAAAAGCAGGACATACTGGTGAAGAAGTTCTTCGAGGGGGTCAGCATGGTAGACTCTGACATAGCCTCATTCAACAACTTCATAGACTTCGAGCTCCAGAAGATAGTCGACGCGAACAAAGTGGTGGAGCCGACGATCATCCCGCACAACGTAGAGGAGTTCAAGATAAAGTTCGACAAGATATGGGTCAAGAAGCCGGAGATAACCGAGGCGGACGGCTCAAAGAGGAGGGTATTCCCTATCGAGGCAAGGCTGAGGAAGATCAGCTACGCGGCCCCTTGCTTCATAGAGGTCAGCGCGCACATAAACGGAGTCCAGAGGGAGTCGTTCACGACCCAGATAGGATCCATACCCATCATGCTCAAGTCAAAATACTGCCACCTGCACAAGATGTCGAAGGAGGAGCTCGTCCAGCAGGGCGAAGACCCCAACGACCTGGGGGGCTACTTCATAATAAACGGCACAGAGAAGGTGCTGATAAGCGTCGAGGACCTCGCGGCCAACAAGCTCCTCATAAACAGGGAGAACGTCGGCGTGTCCGAATACGTGGGCAAGATGTTCTCAGAGGGAGCATCATTCAAGATACCGCACACCATGGAGAAGCTCAAGGACGGGATGTACTACCTGACATTCACGCGCGTCAGGAGGATACCTATCATAGTCATAATCAAGGCGCTAGGCCTCACCAAGGACGAGGACATAATGATGTTCATATCAAGGGAGAGGCAGTTCGACTCTGTCCTGGTCAACCTCTTCGAGTTCGCGGACATCAAGACAGACGAGGAGGCGCTCGACTACATCGCGAAGAGGGTGGGGATAACGCAGTCCAAGGAGATAAGGATAGAGAGGATGCAGGAGATAATCGACAAGTACCTGCTCCCGCACCTCGGCACTACGCCGAAGGACAGGATGCCCAAGGCATACAACCTGTGCAAGCTGCTCAAGAGGTTCATACTCGTGTCGACCGGCGAGATACCTGTCGACGACAAGGACCACTACGCCAACAAGAGGCTCAAGCTCAGCGGAGACCTGCTCTCAGACCTCTTCACGGTCAACCTGAAGGTCCTCGTAAATGACCTGCTATACAACTTCCAGAGGATAGTCAAGAGAGGCAAGTTCCCATCGATAAAGGTAATCATAAGGGACAAGCTCCTCACGCAGAGGATATACTCATCCATGGCCACAGGCTCGTGGGTCGGTGGAAGGAAAGGAATATCCCAGAGGATACAGAGGCTGAACTTCCTCGAGACCATGAGCCACCTGCAGAGGGTCGTCTCACCGCTCTCAGCGTCACAGGAGAACTTCGAGGCAAGGGAGCTCCACCCGACGCACGCGGGAAGGCTCTGCTGCATGGAGACCCCTGAAGGAACCAACATAGGACTGAGGAAGAACCTCGCGCTGCTCTCCAAGGTATCGCTGGAGACGCCTGAAGAGGAGATGATCAAGAACCTCAAGAGCCTCGGGCTCAAGGCAATATAGGTGTGTCAAGATGGCAGAGCTGTTCTTAAACAACAAATTCAAGGGAGAAGTCGACGACCCGAAGAGGTTCGTCAGCTCAGTCATAGAGGAGAGAAGGAAAGGCAACATCCCCCTCAATGTCAACGTATGCTATGACGAGGAGTCAGACACCGTCTATGTCGACGGCACGAAAGGCAGGGTCGTCAGGCCGCTCATAGTCGTCAAGAACGGCAAGCCCGCGCTCACGGACAAGCACATCCAGCAGCTGCAGAAGGGAGAGGTTGTCTGGGACGACCTGCTCAAGCAGGGCGTCATAGAATACCTCGACGCGGCAGAGGAAGAGAACACGCTCATAGCATTCTTCGAGGACGAGCTCACCCCAGAGCACACGCACCTCGAGCTCCACCCGATCGCGCTGGTCGGGCTCACCACAGCGCTCGTCCCGTACGGCAACTACTGCCACTCGACAAAGCTCGCGATAGGCGGCAAGAACCAGAAGCAGGCGATAGGTTTCTACGCAGCCAACTTCTCAGTGAGGATGGACATGGACGTCAACCTGCTACAGACGCCCCAGGTCCCGGTCGTCGCGACGATAATGCACGAGATATCATCATACAAGGAGCACCCGTCAGGCCAGAACATCGTCGTCGCGGTCATGGGCTACATGGGATACAACATAGAGGACGCGGTCGTGATCAACCAGGGATCCATAGACAGGGGATTCGCGAGATCCACATATTTCAGGCCCGCGGTCGCCGAAGAGCTGAGGTACGCAGGCGGGCTCACAGACGATATATGCATACCTGACAAGGACATCAAGGGATACAAGTCAGAGGTGGACTACAGGTACCTCGAGGAGGAAGGCATCATATACCCTGAGGCGAGGGTAGGAGAGGGCGACGTCATAATCGGGAAGACATCGCCGCCAAGGTTCCTCAGCTCGATGGACGAGTACAACCTCGCGTCCAATGTCAGGAGGGAGAGCTCTGTCGCGCTCAAGCACGGCGAGGAAGGCATCGTCGACTTCATACTCATAACAGAGAACGGAGAAGGGAACAAGCTGGTCCAGGTGAGGCTTAGGGACTCCAGGATACCGGAGATAGGCGACAAGTTCACCTCAAGGCACGGACAGAAAGGGGTCGTCGGGGCCATACTCACACAGTCAGACATGCCGTTCACAGCATCAGGGATAGTACCTGACCTCATATTCAGCCCGCACGGCATACCATCAAGGATGACAATTTCCCATCTCATAGAACTGGTCGGCGCCAAGCTGGGCGCGATGGCCGGCAGGTACATAGACGGGACCACGTTCGCTGCAGAGGACGAGGCAGATCTCAGGAAGGAGCTGAATTCCCTCGGGTTCAGGGAGAACGGCACAGAGACCATGTACAACGGCCAGACAGGGGAGCAGATGCAGGCGAAGGTATTCGTCGGCAACATGTACTACCTCAAGCTCAAGCACATGGTGGCGAACAAGATACACAGCAGGGCAAGGGGCCCGATCCAGCTGCTCACGAGGCAGCCCACAGAAGGCAGGGCAAAAGAGGGGGGCCTCAGGCTCGGAGAGATGGAGAAGGACACGTTTGTCGCGCACGGCGCAAGCCTCCTGCTGAAGGAGAGGTTCGACTCGGACAAGACCATAGTCCCTGTCTGCGAGGAGTGCGGGATAATCGCGGTCTACAACGAGTTCAAGAACAAGTCATACTGCCCGATATGCGGGGATAATGTCGAGATAAACAACGTCGAGATATCATACGCCTTCAAGCTCATGCTTGACGAGTTCAAGTCACTGGGGGTCTACCCCAAGATGGTGCTTGAGAGCAAGTACTGAACGGAAGGAAGACAGCAATCATGCTCAAGGTGAAAAGAAAATGCCTGATGATGCCCAAACGCAATACGTGTACAAGAAAGTGAAGAGCCTGGTGTTCGGCGTGCTTAGCCCGAAGACCGTCAAGAAGATGGCATCAGCGAAGGTGGTGACGCCCGAGCTGTACGACAAGGAAGGATACCCTGTGGACGGCGGGCTCATGGACACGAGGCTGGGGGTCATAGACCCTGGGCTCAAGTGCAGGACATGCGGCTCAAAGCTCAAGGAATGCGTAGGCCACTTCGGGTACATAGAGCTTGCAAGGCCAGTCATACACGTGAAGTACGTCAATCTCATACAGGTGCTGCTCAAGGCTTCGTGCAGGGAATGCGGGAAGGTCCTGCTGCCAAAGGCGAAGAAGGAGAAATACCTCGTCGACATAGAGAAGATAAAGAAAGAGAAGAGCTATGACAAGATGCGCGCGTTCGTGAAGAGCGTCGTGCTCAAGGAGATGCTCGACCAGACAAAGTGCCCGCACTGCAAGTCAAGGCAGCACAAGATAGCTATCGAGAAGCCGACCACATACCTCGAGAACGAGAAGAGGCTCAGCCCGATAGAGATAAGGACGAGGCTCGAGAAGATAGGCGACGACGACCTCCCGCTGTTCGGGATGGACGCGCAGTTCGTCAGGCCGGAATGGCTCGTCTTGACTGTCCTCCCGATACCGCCGGTCACCATGAGGCCGTCGATCACGCTCGAGTCGGGTGAGAGGAGCGAAGACGACCTCACGCACAAGCTCGGCGACATAGTCAGGATAAACCAGCGC
Source organism: Nanobdellota archaeon (assembly GCA_018830225.1). Lineage (GTDB taxonomy): Archaea > Nanobdellota > Nanobdellia > Woesearchaeales > UBA11576 > JABMQF01. The sequence goes on along the minus strand of JAHJSS010000016.1, from coordinate 17,019 downwards.
CTGTTCGAGAACATCAACGCAGGTGCGCCGGAGATAATCATAGAGGACCTGTGGGACCTCCTCCAGTACCATGTCACCACGTTCTTCGACAACGACATCGCGCAGCTGCCGCCCGCAAGGCACAGGTCAGGACAGCCGCTCAAGACGATAACAGAGAGGATCAAGTCCAAGGAAGGCAGGATAAGGCACAACCTCGCAGGAAAGAGGACCAACTTCTCATCAAGGACAGTAATATCGCCGGACCCGATGATAGGCCTCAACGAGGTAGGGGTCCCGAAGATAGTCGCGATGAAGCTCACAGTGCCGGAGATGGTCACTGAATGGAACAAGGAGCACCTCAAGAAGTTCGTCGAGAGAGGCCCTAAGAGCTACCCCGGAGCCAACTACGTGATAAGGCCCGACGGGAAGAAAAAGAGGGTCACGGACGAGATGAAGGAGCAGATACTCGAGGAGATACAGCCAGGGTACACCGTAGAGAGGCATCTCATGGACGGCGACATAGCAATATTCAACAGGCAGCCGTCGCTCCACAAGATGAGCATGATGTGCCATGAGATCAGGGTACTCCCCGCGAAGACATTCAGGCTCAATCCAGCGGTATGCGCACCGTACAACGCAGACTTCGACGGAGACGAGATGAACCTGCACATACCCCAGACAGAGGAGGCGAGGGCAGAAGCAGAGGTCCTCATGAAGGTCCAGACACAGCTCATCTCATCAGGATTCGGTCTCAGCGTCATAGGATGCATACAGGACGGCATATCAGGGAACTACATCCTGACGAAGCATCTCAACCTGCCGAGGGACACAGCGATAAGCATACTCATGGCGGTCGGGGTCCAGGACCTGTCAGGCCTGCCGAAAGGGGACGCCATACCAGGGAAGGAAGTGTTCAGTACTCTCCTGCCGGCCGACTTCGACTTCGCCGGAAGGGACAAGAGCAGACAGGATGTCGTCGTGAAGAAAGGCAAGCTGCTCTCAGGGATAATGGACACCGCCAACCTGGGAAAAGGCTCAGGCATCATGCTCAGGGAAATCCACAAGAAATACGGGCCCGAGTTCACAGCAGACTTCATAGCAAAGGCGATGAAGCTCGGCATATATGTCATCATGTACAACGGGTTCTCGACATCAATAGAGGACACCGACCTGCCGCCGGAGGCAAGGAAGAAGATAAACGAGATACTCGACGAATCATACAAGAAGGTGGACGTGCTCATAGACATGTTCCACAAGAAGGATCTGGAGACATTCCCCGGCAAGACAATGGCAGAGACGCTCGAGCTGAAGATCCTCGAGGCGCTCAACAAGGCAAGGAACATGACAGGAGACATAGTGGACCAGTACTCCACCAAGGAGACAGGCACGATCATAATGTCAAGGTCAGGGTCCAGGGGCAAGCCTCTCAACCTCGCCCAGATGGCAGGATGCGTAGGGCAGCAGGCCATGAGGGGCGGAAGGATCAGCTCAGGATACAAGAACAGGACAATGTCATGCTTCAAGCAGGGAGACCTCACTCCCGCAGCGCACGGCTTCATAAGGAACAGCTTCAAGCAGGGCCTCACTCCCTCAGAGTTCTTCTTCATGGGAATGACAGGAAGGGATTCGCTCATGGACACTGCGCTGAGGACGCCCAAGTCAGGATACCTCTACAGGAGGCTCGCGAACGCGCTCCAGGACCTCAAGGTGGAGTATGACAACACAGTCAGGGACGCGTCAAAGAAGATAGTGCAGTTCAAGTACGGAGAGGACGGCATGGACGTCTCGAAATCCGAGAAAGGCACCATAAACGTCAAGAGGATAATTGCAGAGATCGCCGGCAAGTGAGCCGGAGGGACCAAACATGGAAGACCTATTCAAAAGCTATGAAGGGAAGATACCTGACAGCCTGCTCGAGAAGGTGAAAGAGCACCTCCCTCCCAAGATAGACAGGAAGAAGGCAGAAGAGATACTGGAAAGGGTCTACCAGGAATTCACAAACGCATGCGTAGACCCTGGCGAGTCGGTCGGGCTCATAGCAGCAGAATCCATCGGTGAGCAGGGCACCCAGATGACGCTCAACACGTTCCACTACGCAGGAGTCGCGGAGATGAACGTCACAGTAGGCCTTCCGAGGCTCATAGAGATCCTCGACGGCAGGAAGAACATCTCCACACCCATGATGGAGATATACCTCGCGGCGCCGTACAACAAGGGCAAGGACATAAAGCAGATTGCGCTCTCGATAAAGGAGAACAAGCTCAAGGACATCGCCTCAGAGTTCTCGATCAACGTCGCAGAGCTCATAGTTGAGGTCGCGCTCGACGAGCAGAAGGTCAACGCGATAGGCATCGACATGGCAAAGGTCAAGAAAGCCGTCGAGAAGGCGCTCAAGGACTTCAACATAAAGACCAAGGACAACATAATATCCATAAGGTCAAGCAAGGACGACGGGCTGAACGAGCTGTACAAGCTCAAGGAGAAGATAAAGGAGATACACATCTCAGGCATAAAGGACGTCTACCAGGTCCTCCCGGTCAGGAGAGGCGACGAGTTCATCATAATCACCGCAGGATCTAACCTCAAGGCCGCGTTCGACAACGAATACGTCGACCCGATCAGGACAACCACCAACAACGTCTGCGAGGTATCGGACGTGCTCGGCATAGAGGCTGCAAGGCAGTCGATAATCAACGAGGTCTTCAAGGTCATCGAGAACCAGGGCCTCAACATCGACAAGAGGCACATGATGATCGTGGCAGACATGATGTGCAACTCAGGAAGCATAAAGGGAGTCACGAGGTACGGAGTCGTCAGCCAGAAGGCATCCGTGCTCGCCAAGGCGTCGTTCGAGACCCCCATAAAGCACATAATCTCGGCAGCACTGGTAGGTGAGGAGGACAAGCTCAACTCAGTGGTCGAGAACGTCATGCTCAACCAGGCAGTCCCTGTAGGCACAGGCCTGCCAGGGCTCATCACAAAGATAAAGAAATGAGAAAAACATTCGGAAAGGTGTTATGAATGGCTGATGTTGTCGCAGAAATCAAGAAGCTGCTGAAAGAGAAGAAGCTCGTCATAGGCAAGGATGAGACGCTCAAGGGTCTCAGGCAGGGTAAGTTCGCCAAGATATTCCTCGCGTCTAACTGCTCAGATGAGCTGAAGGGAGATATAGGGCATTATGCGTCTATCGCAGGCGTAGAGGTCGTCGAGACCAGCATACAGAACACCGAGCTGGGCGACATCTGCAAGAAACCGTTCTCGATAGCGGTAATAAGCCTGCTGAAATAAGGATATCAAATGGTTTCCAAGGTACAAACGTGTCAACAAAAATAGTTTATGATGAGGACACCCTCAAGAAGATGACTCTCTTCGAGTCTATCACGAGGGCCGACCTTAAAGACTTCTTCGACGACCCTGTCCAGGACAGGCTGGTGTTCATCGTCGTGCCTGGAAGCCTGTGGCGTGCGCTCGGCAAAGGCAGCGTGAACGTCAAGAAGCTCGAGAAGGCGTTCGGCAGGAAGATAAAGATAGTCGAGTACAACGAGGACCTGGTCACTTTCATCAAGAACATGGCCCACCCGCTCAAGATCCACGACGTGACAGAAGAGGACGGCATCGTCACGATAAGGCACGATGACCTGCAGACGAAAGGCCTGCTGATAGGCAAGAACGCGCGCAACCTCAGGAACATGGAGAAAAACGTCAGGCGCTATTTCGAAGTCAAGGAGATAAAGGTAGTTTAGGAGCAGCAGTTTCTTATCTGGTTGTATTAGCATAGCTTGCAGAACAATGAGCAGCTTCGTGACCGTCGCTGCCTATAGCCCGTTTCAGCAATTTTACACAACGAAACTATTGGTTTTTTCGGGGTTTGGCTTCGCAATCATATTTACACGGGCGTGGCAGCGAGCGAGGCGAACTTCAGGACTCGCAGAGGCCTGAAGGCTTTGAAGAGCACTTCAAAGAGCCGAGCAAGGGCACGAAGCTGCGAATAATCAGAAAACTGCCCAGGTTTTGCGAATAAGCCTGGCGTGGCGCTGGCAGTGCGTTGAATCGCTTATTTACAAACATAAATAATATTCAACGGCGCCTTCGGCAGAAATAGACACAGGAGTCTGAGAGTCGGGCCTGAGTTTTTGAATGCAGTCGCATTCCACCGGTCTGGGACCGGTGGCAAGCTCGGCAGTCAAAAGTTCGCTCTTGGTGAGCGACCCGAGCCCGCAGGGCGAGCATGCCACCAGTCTGTGACTGGTGGTGGTCGCGAACTTTTGACATACTCTGCAATCAAGAACGCACCGCAAACGGATTGAAATTTGTGTGATAGTCGTAGTAATCCTCGTGCTCGCGCTTCTTGAGCCAGCCGACCAGAATATATGTTATCGGCGTGAAGATCACTTCTATACCTACCTTGAAGATGTAGTTCGAGACTATTATCGCGATGAGCAGGCTGTTCGGCAGCACACCGAGGAACGCTATCAGCACGAACAATGAGGTGTCGATGCCTTCACCTACCAATGTGGAGCCGATTGTCCTTGCCCAGAGGAACCTTCCTCTTGTCCAGAGCTTCATCTTCGCAAGGATGTATGAGTTGGAGAACTCACCTGCAAAATAAGCTATCAGGCTCGCTATGGCTATCCTGGGCACCACGCCGAGGATCTGCTGGTAGGCTTCCTGACCTTCCCAGCCTGCAGAGGCAGGAAGCAGCCCTACTGCGTAATAAGTCACTGTGGCCAGCGCAAGGCAGGCGAACCCTGTCCAGATGACCTTTCTTGAGTTCCTGTAGCCATAGACCTCTGTAAGGATGTCACCGAATATGTAAGCCAGAGGGAACAGGAGAGTGCCTCCATCGAAAGTGAACGGGCCGAGGTCAAGTATTTTGGTGCTCGCAGTGTTTGAGACTATCAGGACTGCCACAAAGACGCCCAAGATGAAATAGAAGTAACGGTAGCTTCGCATGGCAGATGACGTGTTGAGCGAGTTAAAAAAGGTTTTGTTTCTTGTTAAATCCGCCATTTCTCATAAAAAGCGTTAAAAAGTAAAATAAGTTTAGGATAATTTTATTATAACACGAACCATACCATGATGTATACCCATTAGAGGCACAACCATATTCGGATGGTTCACTACTTATCAGGGGTTACATAACGAAATGTTTATATACCCTTTATGCTGCCTTTAATGGCATATAGGCTGATAACATGGGTGGCAATACTGCAGACAGAAACAGGAAGGATTCTCAGACAGGAGTGTACAAGGCCCTGTTCAACTACCTGGCCCAGCTGAGGTCAGAAGGCAAGAGCGCAGAGTCATACATAGAGCCAACAACAACCCCTGACCCGAACACAGGGATAGAGGTCCCTGCGAAGATCAACGAGACCTGGATAACAGAAGACCGCAGGTCAAGAGGCAGGCTCCTGCACCTCCAGAGGAGGATGGACGACGGCTCTATCGAAGACCTTGTGGTATATGCTCCTGCGATCTCTGATTCGACAGACCGGTCATCGGTCCTGCAGCAGAGCAACACATACCCTTTCAGGTTCTCTGTAAGGTCAAAGCCAGGGGACATGCCCGACATAGCAGAATTATACTCCAGGATAGAAAGGATGTACCAAGAGGGGGTCGGATGGTACATACCTGTAAAAAAGACCGACGAGCCGTTCCAGGACAATGTCCTTGAGCTCACAGATGATGACATAGTCCATGATGGCGAAGTGAGCGCGCAGGTAGAGCACAGGCAGGTGATAGACCCATCCCTGATAATCCCGCCGGAAGAGCCGTCTGCCGAAGACAGCCCAAGCTTCACGACCGGCGAGCTATCTGCAGAATGGGACAGGCCTGCTGTGCAGGAAGATGAACAGGAAGGTGCACAGGAAGCCCAGCAAGACCTTGAGGAGATAATCTGCATAGACGAGGAAATCGGGAATGGGTTCCATGTCGTCAACCTGCCTTACCTCGAGAGGCGCCCCCAGCACGAAGGGGAGAAGAATGCCTCACGCAAGCACATAGAGCTCGCGATGGCAGGGGCGCTGGTCGCCTGCTTCGAACATCTTGCAGACATGGACTACGACCATTTCATCGTGCTCAACGACGGATACTCATTATACCTAGGAACAAATGAGATGCTCGAAGGGTACCGCGAGATCAGTGAGAGTAAGATAGGGGAGAGCGAGGCAAGATCACTCATCTCAAGGCTCAAGGACGTCTTGAACGAGATAGGGATGTTCGACAAGGAAGAGTTCAAGAAGCTCGGGAAGATCATTCTCAGGAACGGGCAGAAGTACCTCGCAATGACAGATTACTGCGACCAGAACCAGCAGAGGCTGATGTTCTTCGACTATCCAAAGCACGACGAGATGAGCCAGGGCTCACCTGAATTCTCCAGCCTCATGGACGATATCCTGCACAAGGTATTCCCGCAGGAGGGAAAGATAGCTGTGCTCTGCTATGACGAGAAGATGGTCAGAGGCACACTCGACCATGTCATGAACGGGAAGGACAAGGAACGGCTCGCAGAATCGCTGCACAGCAGGGACCACTCCATAAAGGTCAACGGATACACCATATTCTTCGTAGGCAATGCAACGCGCAACGCATTCGACACGTACTGCCAGGAGATAATCGACGAGATAACAGACATCTTCCTCAGGACTATAGACATCCCTGAAGATAGCGTCAGGGCGAGGGTCAGCAGGTCAATCCTGCCGAAGCAGAGGAGGAATTCTTTGCCGATACCACCCCCTCAGGAGACATATGAGACACCTGCAGAGGAGCCGACACCAGCGACACAGCGCGCAAAGGCAGAAGAGGCAGATCTCTCATGGGACGATGTCGCGAAAGAAGACTCGGGCACTGCTGACAGTGACGATGAGCACGTGGCAGAAGAGCCGGCAGAGCCTGAAGACGAAGACACAGGCGTGACCGAGAGCGGAGGCTCAAAGGTAACATCCATCGAGGAATGGAGGAGAAAGAAAGCCGTGAACGGCAATGATTAGTCAGGACCTCCTCTTCTTTTTCTTAGGCAGGACCTCTGAATGAGGGTCATCAAGCAGGCATATGTCACGTTCTTTCTGCAGCGCTATCTGGTGAGCGCCCCAATAGCCCATTCCCTTCGCCATCCTCTTGAACTCTGTCATCTCATGGATGACTGTGCTGTCGAAGTAAGGCTTTGACATCTTCAGGTCCTTCCTGACATTCCGGCACCTGCAGCTCACGAACCTGCTGTCCCTGTAATGGTGAGTGCTGACCCATATCTCGTCCAGAGGTATGAACTCGTGCACATAACCATGGCCTGCATGGAGGAAATTGATGCAGACATTGTCCCTCAGCCACTTCCCGTCGACAGCGAATATCTTGAAGCCGTCCTGCACCCTGACGAACCTCTTCCACCTGCCCGAAAGCCTGAATGACCTGTCCTTGCTCTTTGCCCTGGACTGGATCTCGCGCTCCAGCCTGGACCAGAGCCTGTCACGGTTGTCCTTCCTCTTGGTATGCATGACAGCGCATAGCTCCTGATGATTAATAAATGTTTCTGAGAAAATGAGAAAAACAAAAAAAACAAAAAATTTCAGTCATGTAGAGGAAGTCATCCTTCATCCAGATGCCTTTGTTGTCTCTTCAGGTGTAGACTCTGCGCCTTCACTCACACTTGCCTTGGAGGGAGCTTCTTTCTTAGTCTCTGTGGTCTCTGCTGTTGTAGACTCTGCCTTCTTCCCCTCCTTGGACTCCTCTACTGCAGCATCCGCCTGCTCGGCAGGAGCTGCTTCCGTTTTCTTGGTTTCTTCGTTCATGAAATAGAAACCAGAACAATCTTATAAAAGTGTTTCGGTGAAAACCTCTCACGAACATCCCATAATGCATGAAAAACAAGAGGATTTATAAAGAAAAGAGGATTATTTGAAAGCATATCAGGAAAATCCATTCTATTCCCGCTGTGAGAAGACAGTTGTTGAATGTTCTTCTGATACGATAAACAAAGTCCAGCAATATCTTGCTGTTCCCAAGGAGCGATAGAAATGATGTGCAATAAATGCAAAGGAACAAAGATAAAGACGCGGGTCAACTATTCGCATGGCACGAAATCGAAGCCAATCACTTCCAGGATCTGCCTAAAGTGCGGCTCAAGCGACATAGGCCTGCCGCAGACAGGCAACAACCGATGGAAACGCCAGAGAAGGTGACATGGTAGAATACAAAATAGTCAAATACTGCATATCCTGCAAGGGACGTTTCGTAGTGGACAGAACCGAATCAAAGAGGCTCTTCTGTGAAAAGTGCCAGCCACCGCAAAAAGAAGATAAAGACTGATTCTTGGATGTGATCCTGATCACTTCCCGCAGCAGCCGTACACAGAGACATGGCCATCATCAGTCATCTTGACAGTGTATTCATCGCAGTCATAGGGGACATAAACAAGAGAATAGACAGTCCTGCCGCCTATGCGGTCTTTCTTGACCTCTGAAAGCACACGCTCCCAGCTGATGCTGCCATCTTCATCCTTAAAGCTGTCAAGCACGACCCAATCACTGATGCTGTTGCCTTCCAGGAAGTCCACGAAATCCCGCTCTGAAGAGATTGTGGTGTCGAACTTGTATCTTTCTTCAGGACCGCAGTTGAATTCAGAAGGCAGAGGAGGCGCACCGAAAGGGTCAGCAGAAGATGCTTGATCAGGCGCAATCGGCTGTCCATCAGAAATGCTGCCAGAGCAGCCTGCAAGCAAAAGTCCAATCATGCACAACACAAAGATCAGGCATCTCATACCAATGGCTTAAGAACCAATACTTTTAAATCTTGCGGCAGAAACGGCTCTGTCCGGAGACTCGCCCGCGGCTCGGCCAGTGCCGGGTTCGGCCAGCGCAGTTGTCTGCAAAAGGGCTGTCCCCCGTAGGGGGCACTCAAAGCGGCAAGCGCTTTGGTGCCTCGCTCACTCCGTTCGGAGGCGTCCCCCGACAACGCCCGTGATTCACTCGCAAGAATGGCCTCACAAACAGGCACTGGCCACTCTCCGTACAGAGCCGGCAGAAACCGAAAGGAAAGACCATGGTAAAAGGAACAGACACAAAGAGAATCCTGCTGGCATACCTGCCGTTCTGCACGCCGGCGAGCCCGCCGTATTCAGTGACCTATCTCTATTCTTTCCTGAAGGCGAACTGCGACGCTCAGGTGCGTGTCCTTGACCTGAACCTGGAGTTCCACAAGCTGAAGTTCCCAGAATATCTTGAGTATTATCAGGATATGACAAAATGGGATGATTATGACAAGAAGACAACAGAGTACAAGGAGCTGACAAAGAAGACATACTCAGAGAGCAACAAGAAAGTGGTCGAAGGGGGGAAGCCGGAACTTTTCGAAGAGCTGCTCGGCATGATACTGGACAGGAAGCCTGACATAGTTGCTTTCAGTATAGTATACTCAAGCCAGGCATTCTACGCATACGCTCTGCTGAAGGAGCTGAAGAGCAGAGGGGTCAAGACTGTCGTGGGCGGGCCTGCAGTCAATGAGAAACTGACAAAACTGGCGAGCGCATCACTCAAGAACGAGATAGAGCTGCTGTCATATGTTACTGGAAAGGAAGCAGAGCACGACAGGCTCAAGTTCGACTTCCCCATAGACTTCACACAGCATGATCTCAAAGGGTACTTCACTCCGCATCCAGTGATACCTATCAAGACATCGACCACGTGCCCGTACAAAGGCTGCGCATTCTGCTCGCACTACGGCAGGATGCCTTATTTCGAGTACCATATTGAGACGATAAAGAAGAATGTCATGATGTCAGGGCAGAAGCACTTCTTTATCATCGATGACGGCATGCCCCCTACAAGGCTCCTGAAGATTGCAGAAGCATTGGCTCCCCTAGGCGTGAGATGGACCTGTCAGCTGAGGCCGACAAAAGAGCTGGATCCTGCACTGATGAAGAAGCTGCGTGAATCAGGCCTGGCCATGGTGCTCTGGGGAGTGGAGTCAGGCAGTGACCGTGTGCTCAAAATGATGAACAAAGGCACCAATGTCAAGGATATAGAGAAAGTGTTATCTGCATCGCACGCTGCAGGCATAAAGAACATAACATTCATCATGTTCGGATTCCCGACAGAGACCCGGGAAGAGGCTGCGGAGACGATAGAGTTCCTGAAAAAGAACTCTGCGAACATAGACCTGGTGTCTTCGTCAGTGTTTGGGCTGCAGAAAGGCACTGCAATCTATAACAAACCTGACCAATATGGAATAATACACATAACAGAGACACAACGGACAGTGCTTGAGCCCAGCATAAGCTACGAAGTAGAGGCTGGCATGACACAGAAGCAGGCAGACACGTTCAGGGACGGGCACAAGAAGACACTAGAGAAGATAAACAGATACCCCAAGACAATGAACTTCTTCAGGGAGCACATGCTGTGCAGCATCGACGGATGATCACTTTCTCTTCCTGAACCAGCCTATGAGGAATAAAGCCGGCCTTATCCATTTACCATAATATAAGATTTGCTAATCCTGCGGAGCATCCAAAGGTATTTAAATATCCCCACCATATGGACCTGCCATGAAGATAATCTGTCTGGCGATACTGGTGTTATTTCTTTCTGCTGGAGTGAGTCATGCTGCCTGCATAGAACCTGACATCGCGACATATACTGCTTGTACTGAAGGCTGTCCTGATGCAGTGACTCATACTGAGAGCTATGCTAAGTGCGTGAATGGTTGCATAAGCACCTGGAACAAGGCAGAGGATGAATATTATGCATGCACAAAGGCTGAACGAGAGCAGGCAGAGCAGAAGAAGCGCGAAGAAGAACAGCGCAAAGCAGCCATGACATTCATCGTCCCTGTCATGAAAGATCCTTCATATACGGGAGTCAAGCCTGGCAACACTGTCGAATCCTCGCATGGACTGACGAAGATATTCAGGGGCGTGGATGAGTTGGTGCCTTCTGTCGGTTTCACGACAGCTCCAGGGGATATCATGACTACAGAAAATGGCGCGTCTGTCGAGCTTAAGTCTGATTACGGCACAGTCGTGGTCGATGAGGATACTGATTGGGGAGAGATCATAATCACGGATGATGATGTGATCACGCCTGATGTCCCTGAAGGCATACTTGACCCAGATTACAAGCTTCCGCCGGATGACATTGATTTCTATCTGAGGGCATCAAGAACTCTGGTAGAATTTTTTTACCAGGAATTCGATGGCGAGCACCGACCGTCTTTCAATTCCTGCAAAATCAACAGTCCGACTACCTGTATCTGGGGCGTCATCAAATATATTTACGAAGGAAAGGTCCATCTCTATGAGAACACACCTGCAAGATACCCAAGAAATCCAGTATTGACCCCGCGGGCAGCAATAACACCTGATGGAACAGAGTATCTTGTCGAAGTCACCAAGGATGGCGCCACGAGCGTCACTGTCCTCAACGGATCCGTCTTTGTCACAGACGTCGCGAGCTTCAATACCACAAGGGTATATGCCAACCAGAAAATAGTCTTGCCAAATGACCCTGACGGACTGACAAGGCAGGAATTGGAGGCAAGCACAACTGCAATAGACCCGGCATCTGTCGACCGGTGGTGGGAAAAGAGCGAGGAGATGCCCATAGAAGAGACATCTGAAGAGGAAGTACCAGATGAAGGAATCCAAAAGTCCGAAAGCAAGCAGAACACCCAGTTCATCATCTTCTTCATAATCATCATGGGAGTAGCGATTGCTGTCGGCTCGGTCATCAGGGCAAGACTGAAGAAAAGCAAGGGAAAATAATAGAATGCCTGGCGAAACAAAATGGAAAAGAAACTAAAGAAAAACATAACCATCACCCAGAAAGAGCACGACGAGTGGCACAGGAAGAACCCGGAATACGGCGACAAGATGGACAAAGAGCACGAACGCTGCCACAAGAAGATAGGGCTGAAGGTAGTGAAGAAGAAATAAGATATTCATAGAGGCGTCAATAATGAAACAAATAACCATCATTCTGATGTCAGCAATATTAGTCAGCATACTCATAGCAGGATGCACAACGCAGACAACAGAGATAGAAGAATACAATCCTGCAATAGACCCAGCAGATTTCGTATCTGTGGTCGATAATCCATATTATACCCTGACTCCTGGACTGACTTACACATATGAGAGCGAGACAGATGAAGGGCTGGAAAAGAACATAGTCATTGTGACTGACAAGACTAAAGAGATACTTGGAGTCACGAATATCGAAGTATGGGACCGTGTCTGGCTTGATGATGAACTGATCGAGGAGACTTTTGACTGGTATGCCCAGGACAAAGAAGGGAATGTGTGGTATTTCGGTGAAGATTCCAAGGAATATGAGAATGGAGAGGTTACAAGCACTCATGGCTCCTGGGAGGCAGGAGTCGATGGAGCGAAACCAGGCACCATAATGGAAGCTCATCCTAAAGTTGGTGATTCATACAGGCAAGAATTCTATAAAGGAGAGGCAGAGGACATGGCTGACGTCCTATCGTTGGATGAATCGGTCAGCGTCGCTTATGGCAGTTTTGAGAACTGCATCAAGACATATGACTGGAGCGCAATAGACCCTGCATTGAAAGAGCATAAGTATTACTGCGCTGAAGCAGGAAATGTCGTCCTGGAGACCGTGGTCGACAGCGATGAAAGGGTCGAATTGATAGACTTGCAGAAGTAATTTTGTGCTTTGCCTCAACATAAGTGTTCAGATAATACCTAGGTAAACAAAGAAAGCGATGAACGTCATACAGTTCAGTACCGCACCTATGCCCCCTATAATCTGACCTATCTTGGCACTGGTTGTCGGCGAACGCAGCTTCTGTATCCTTGCAAGGGTCGTTGATGTAAATGAAAGCGGGAACCCTATGATGGGGAACAAGCATCCGAGGATGCCAAGAATGCCGAACAGGATGCTGAGCCCTCCCAGATTCTTCCCATGTTCTGCTTTCTTATGCTGTTTCGCCTTTTCCCTGCGCATCACCAATACAACTACCAAAGCAGAGACAACAAGAACTGCGAATGTCAGCCAGGCATATACCTTAAAGATCTGGTCTGACGAAACGTCCTCGTAGAACCTGTCGCTGAGAGCATTCCAGTCATCTGAAGCCAATTGACCTGAAGTGATAGTGCCGTCCGGGCCTATCATACAATAGTTGCCTGCAGTGAGGTTGATGGTCTGTGTCGCTGAATCGATCTCTAATCCGCCTTCGTAAAGAAATACGGTAGTGGTGTTAGTAGTCTCGTTATACTCTACGACAAACTCGGTGCCTGTATTGAATATCTTGGCATTCATCGTATCTATCCTTAACTTAGCGCCAGCAGTCCAGTCAAGCTTAGTCTTCAGCGTGCCCTTCGCGAGATAATACTGGTCCAGGAGAGCAGAGCCGACCCTCAACTCAGTGTTAGGGCCAAGATTCATCTTACCTGCATTGCCGAATATGATATTGACTTTTGATTCTTCCCCTGTGATGACCTTGTCGTCGACCTTCAGGTAGAGCTCTTTCCCAGGGATGACCTTGGTGCCGTCAGCCCTCTGAACATAAGCATTTCCGAGATAGCCGCCCAGGCTGGGAGCTATAAGACCTTGCGGAGTCAGTCCCTTCCCTGTGCGGGTGTCATGTTCCGGGCCTTTGGGAAGTTCGCCTTTTACCTGAGGGATTTCAGGAGTCTTGCCCGCGAGAGCAGCACGCAGCCTTGTTATGTCATTCACATAAGCTGCCTTTTCAAGACGGTCAATCTCCTGCAAAACTTTCTTACCCTCTGCTTCAGCTCTATCGTAACACGGCTGAACACATGCTTGGCCAGTGCCTCCTCTTTGAAACTTAAGGCCTGCGCATGAATCATCGCATGAATTGAGTCTCTTCAATGAATCATCCAGCTCCTTAACCCGCATGTCCCACACTGGCTTCATAGCACTGTCAAACATAGACCGGTCATAGTCTATCATCTGCTCATACAGAGTATTGGATAGCTGGATGCGTATATTATTCATTTCCTCGACAGATTTCCCTGAAAGGCCAGTCTCTGCAGCAGCCGGTGTCGTCTTTGTAGTTACAGGTTCGCTCTCGCCTGCGCAGAAACCCTTGCTTTTCAGCTCAGCGTCTGTCCCTTGGATGCCTTGGGCTCTTGCCTGCGCATAAGTCACGCAGCCTGACTGCACGACTTGTGCCAAGAAAATAGATGCCAGAAGGATGAGCGAGAAGAATACTGCTAAAAACGCTTTTTTGACCATGAACAGAGACCTAATATGCCCTTATTTATTAATATTAGCATGCCTCCAGGCACCTTCCTGCGGTTCAGCAAGGGGGAATTATTGAGCATAATCATGTTATGCACCCGCGTAGCAGTCGGAGCGAGCGTTCAGCGAGCGGAGAAGTCGAATTTTGGCCTGTCAAGAATCCGTTGGATTCTTGAGCATGCTCACAAATCAAAGATTTCTGACACGTCAGAAACGAAAGATTTAAATAATACTTTGTTATAATATGTTATAAATCATAATGAAATGTAAGGTGAGCGAAATGACCCAAGCAATAATAGAACTAGGAGACAACGAGGATCGTGTATTGAACATCGTCAAAGGCAAGTATGGCTTCAGAAATAAATCCGACGCAGTGAATTTTGTAATCGCCAGATTTGAAGAAGAGATCCTTGAGCCTGAATTAAGACCTGAATATGTCGATAAGCTAGGCAAGATACTCAACCAGAAAGGCACAAGGTTCAAAAGTGTTGCGGCACTGCGTAAGAGCATAGAGAATGCGTGAGTTCGAGATAAAACCAGACTTGCAGAAGACACTTGTAAAACTCTTCAAGAAAGATAGGAACACCTATGAAGCAGTCATGAACAAGATAAGTGAAGTGGTCGAATCTTCAGACCCAGAACACTATAAGAACCTCAAATACAACTTCAAAGAGCTTAAAAGAGTGCATATAGGTCATTTCGTCCTTGTTTTTAATTATGATAAAGAGAAAGACTTATTGACATTCATGGACTACGACCACCACGACAACATATACAAGCGGTAAACGGGCTAAAATTCGATTGCGTATAATCATGTTATGCTCCCCGAAGGGCGAAATCCGCAGGATTTCGAGTTGAGAAAACGGCATCTTTAAATAGGAGATTTTACATCTTTTATATTACTATGGAAATAACAATAGTCTTGGAACCTGCAGAGGAAGGCGGTTATACTGCCTATGTCCCATCTTTGCCTGGCTGTATTTCTGAAGGGGACACCAAAGAAGAAGCTATTGCTAACATCAAAGAGGCGATTGAGCTTTATCTGGAAGCTGATGTGAACGAATTAGTGGTTCATGGGGGCGAACAGTTAAAGGTCAAGGTATGATGAAGCTACCTCACATTTCTGGGATTGAAGTCATTAAGAGGCTAAAGAGATTTGGATTCATAGCTACAAGACAGAAAGGTTCTCATGTAAGGCTTGAAAAATCTGTTGGTGAAAAAGTCATTAAGATGACTGTCCCGCTCCATAATGAGTTAAAGAAAGGGACATTAGCCAGAATCATAAAAGATGCAGGGTTATCACCCGAAGAATTCGAGAAATTGAAGTAAGGTGCCGTTTTCTCAATTGAGCATAATCATGTTATGTTCCCGAGCGTCAGCGAGGCAAGGCACGAAGTGCCGCAGAGTCGCCCCAAAAAGTCTTTTTTTCTTGACTTTTTAAAAAAGGGGCGATTGAACATAATGCAATGTTATGCACCCCGACTGGAAGGAGGGCGAGCCTTGCTTTGCAAGGCGAAGAGTTTGAGTTGCGGCGACCAATGTTTATTTCTTCAGGGTCTCAGGGGTCTTAAAACGTAACATTTATATATGTGGTGTATATATATGTATATGTGATGTAATACACTCAAAAATTCACATGAATTTTTGGTGTGCAAAAAACCGGAGGTTTTTTAGCATGGTACAAGCTGTGATACATATCGATGAGAATACGAACAGGGTCTTGAACATAGTCAAAGCTAAATTCGGCCTGAAAGACAAGTCCCAGGCAATAAACCTGGTGGTTAGCGAGTACGAGCTGACTGAATTGGAGCCTGAATTAAGGCCGGAGTACAAGGTCAAGATAGCTAAGATCCTAAGTGGAAAGCATCTTTCTAGGGCACAACTTGAAAAAGAGGTAGCTTAATTGTACAAAGATGCATACAGCGAAGAGCTCGTAAAGAAACTTGCCAAGATTAAGAAGAAAGACCCTGTAGAGTACTCCCAAATCAGGAAAAAGATGGACCTAATCCTAGCCGACCCTAAGCACAACTACAAATTTCTGAGCCATGATATGAAAGGCCTCAACAGAGTCCATCTTGGACACTTTGTCCTTGTATTCAGAATAGACCACGAAAAAGAAATAGTATCATTCGAAGATTATGACCACCACGATTCAATATATGGAACATAGAAGACCCCTAGACCCGTTCTATACACTTAAAGCCGCAACTCAAATTGTGCATAATCATGTTAAATTCTCCCGAGCTTGCGAGGGACGAGGAAAGTGTAGCTTTCCGAAGAGTTTCCCCCGAACATTGTAGAGGCAAGAATTTCCGGTGTTCCTTCAGAACAGCAATTAATCCTATTAGTTGCAGGAAACCTTCTTGATCTCGAAAATGCTTCAAAAAAGCCCTTTTTGGGTGAGGGGGAAATTGAATTTAATCGATGAAGAACTAACTTACTTGCCAGGGTAGAGCGCCCCTTGTCACCCCGCAGAGAAACCAAATATAAATCATCTTAACAATAAACCCGTATCCAACCCGGAACCCACTGAGCAGTAAGAGCAAGTTAGCTGTATCTAAGCTGGGTCATATTCTTTTTTCTGACAAGAAAAAACGAGCCAAAGTGCAACGGTCTTTGTGAAGCGAAAATTGGCGAAGAGTTTTCGTGCCTAAAATTAAAAACTAGAGACCTCCGCCGCAAATCTATTTTCTCGTACTTGTTTAGCTCTTTAGCAGAGGTTTGCTGTTAGCATTCTGCAAAGCTCTGCTTTTATATCCTTTTTCTGGATTTGCCATGTGGCAATTAGTGATGCTAGTGTCTCGTAGGTCTTGGTGCCTTT
>JAHJSS010000015.1 GCA_018830225.1 Nanobdellota archaeon | reverse complement strand
TTCTGGCTAATAGCCAGTTTAGAAGCAGAAAATCCCTTTAAATACTGCTTAACAATCCACACACGCTTCTTAAAAGTCAATTTATACATAAGAACCACCCAGAAGGGCGGTTAGAGTGTGTAGTTAAAACGTGATAGCACAGGCCTTATTAAATCCCGCAATCTTTATAAACCACCTCTTTTTCCTGAGGTATCACCCGACAAATGGGTTCTGAGGCAACAACGTTGCCCTTGTGGCCTGCAAAGGCAAACTCAGGTGAAAAATAATGCCAACAATGTTCGATGTTCCAGCCAATGACCTCATTGAAGAGGTAGCTAAGGACCTCCAGAAAGTCAATGAGATAAAGCCTCCTGTGTGGTCTGTATTCGTCAAGACAGGGATGCACAAGCAAAGGCCTCCGAAAAGAGAGGACTGGTGGCATGTCCGGTGCGCAGCAGTCCTGAGAAGCGTGAGGCTGCTAGGACCCGTCGGCGTGCAGAAGCTCAGGACAAAATACGGCGGCAGGAAACAGAGAGGCCACAAGCCAGAACACTTCTACAAAGGATCAGGAAACATCCTACGGAAAGCGCTGCAGCAGCTTGAAGCGGCAGGGCTCATCAAGTACAAAAAAGAAGGCGTACGCAAAGGAAGGATCATAACCCCTAAAGGGATATCACTGATGGACAAGGCAGCGGTAAGGATATACAAGACAAAGAAAGCACCAGCGCCAAAACCAGCACCTGCAGAGAAACCTGCACCAGCGCCAAAACCAGAAGCAGCTCAGGCAGCACCAGCAAAGGAAGCGCCGAAAGCGCCTGACAATAAATCATAATAACACGACCACAAAATGGCAAGATACATACACAAGTCAAGGAAGCTGAGACTCGCAAAGCTCGGCAGGCAGACAAAATGGGCACCGTTCTGGACAGTCCCTAAGATATACGGCAAAGGAAGAAGGGTGCACCCAGGAAGGCACACAGCAGTCAAGCGCACCTGGAGAAGGCACAAGACCAAAGCGTAAAAAAAATCAAGAATACTGATCACCATGGCCACAACAGAAAGGACATACATCATCCCGCTGCGGAAGGAATACATGAAGGCCCCTATGTACAGGAGGGCCAAGAAAGCAGTCAACGCAGTGAGGACATTCATGAAGAAGCACATGAAGTGCGAGAACATACTCATAGGCCCTAAACTCAACCTCAAGATATGGGAGCACGGCATGAAGAACCCACCCCATAGAGTCAAGGTCACAGCAGTCAAGGATGACAAGGAAGACACAGTCAGGGTAGAGCTCTTCGGATTCGATTTCAAGCCGAAGGAGAAGAAAGAGAAGAAGGAGAAGAAGCCTGCCGGAATCGCAGGCAAGATCCAGGAGAAGCTCGCACCTAAAGAAGAAAAAGCCCCTAAAGCAGAAGTCACGACAAAGAAAGACATCAAGGAGAAGAAGCCAGCAGTAAAGAAAGAGGGGAAGAAGGAAGAGGCCGCGGAAAAGAAAGAGGAGAAGCCTGAGGAAGAGAAGAAGAAAGAAGAAAAACCTTGATGAATGGGCATTTCAAAAAAATCTTGTGTTATTTTCTGAGGTATATTTTGCCCAGCAGATTGTTGCTCATAAAGGTTATCACCACACTTCAAGGGTCGTTCTTTATTAAAATAAGCTTGTATTGATTTAATTAGTTAAATGTAAAAAATTCTAACGTTATATTTATTATTCTGGTGTGCGTCATGTCATATATGAGCGGAAGCTCCGGTATTTAAGTTCATCATGTTTTTTTACCACTTTTAAGTTACTAAAAACGAAATCTTTAAATATGTGCAATACACATCTTCGAGGAGTGAGAGAATGTCTAATGCAATTTTTGACCTAATTGGAAACCAACCAAAACCACCAAATACTGAAGTGAATAGAGCATTGAATCAGTTTAAAGTGCGATTAAGGCAAGGAGGAATAACGGTTTCTTCACATACATACTCGAGCGAACGACTCCAAGAAGTACAAATAGAAGGTCGAGGCAGGTTTATTCTTCAATACAAAAACCTGCCTAATAACCAAGTCAAGCAATGTTTGGTCTATGTAGACCCGGATGTTAAAGCAGATTATCCAGAAATCCTAAACAATCCTGACGAATATCCTGCACGGCTCATTACTGAATCAGACTCTCAGGGCAGTGACGATGGAAAGATCCTGCTTCGATGTGGACAGATAAGAGCATTGTATACGGGCAATCTTGATGATATGATTCTTCAGGAAGATACAATTCCTCTTGTTGCGGGTACAGAAGAAGGTCTTTCTATGGACTTATCATATGATAATCCCACTCACCCCGACCCTACTGATCCCGACATGACTGATCCTGCTGAAACTGCTGCCAATGCTTACTTGGCAAATGGATGTCCAGCAATATCACTAGCAGATGCTATCAATCGAGAGACCCGAAAATCAGAACCAGATAGTGGCCAAGAAATATCACTAGAAGACACTCTCAACCGAGAGTTAGGAGAAGCCGAACTAGAAATAGACATAGAGCTATGTGGTGAAGCAGGAACAGAGGATGGAATAGATGTTGAACCGATGCAAGAAGAAGCAACAATAGTAAGCTTGGTAAGACAACCAGAAACATGGGAAGAAGAAAGAACAGCAATTCTGATAGAAGAGTTTGTCGCAGACGATGTCACAAAGGTCAGCTTAGATAACATCGAGGGCTATACAAGCAGCACAGGAGTAACCTATTCAAGAATCAAACTAGAGAATGCCATGATGGCTGTGTTGGCAATGTGTTATGAACATCTCAGAGGGGTACTCTATGAACAGTTCATGGTTGTTGAACCATCAAAGAAACGCGCGTTTTATCTTGGATCAAGACCGCTTTTAGTACAACATGGGAAATCACCTCAAACAAGGAGCGCATTTGAGAAAGATGAGCTCAAGGAAAGACTAAGACATTCACTAGAAGGAAAACAACTAACTCCTGAACAGGGTGTAATCATTGAGCGGGTCATAAACGGCAAATCAGTACCAGTATACTTGTCAATGGCAAGATATTGCGAAACTAATAAGGGAAGTTTATACCTCCACGATATAGAAGGCGATGTGACACCAGAGAAAGTAATAGAAGCGATCATGCTAGAAGAAGTCACTGTAGCATTATACTCGCCAGATGAAGGATTCCTTCGAGGAATCATGGATCATTTCATACAGCGAAGAGGCATCAAACCGGTTGCACAAGTCACTAACATGCATGAATACGGCCTTACATGTGAAGGTAGAACAGTGAATTTTGTAGGGCCTACAGCTAGACGAGTATTCAAAGAATATTTTGAACCAGCAAAAGAGGATGAAGGTTTGCTAGACTTAATCCTCAGGGATCCGACGCTCATTGGAATGATGCAAATTGAACAAACACCGAGCGGCGACACGATCGTTCTAACAGCAAAAGAGGCTGCTGATGGAAATTGATCATCAAATGAATGTTCTCTTGCCGTGAAGAAGATATGCACTGTAATTTATCTTCTCTTGACAATCTTCCATGACAGAGGCGTTGGCAGGAACAAACCCCATCCCGCAGGATCCACAATAGACATACCTCTTCAGGGCAAGCTAATCTGCGACGAGCTTCCTGCAGAAGAGATATCAGGCGATGTCATCATCAGTCCTATCATAAAAATCGACCGCAAGCGTCCTACTCCGCACCGAAGTGCGGAGTTTGGGCGGACGCTTGCATCTATCGGTCGATTTTTAGGATGATCAGGACTGCTCATCCACGCGCTAAAGCGCGTGGTTTTCGCAAAGCAGTCCTGACATAACCAAACAACAACATTTTTAAACATCCACCCATTCTGCAGGATTAAGTGGAACCCATGACAGAAAATCTTTTGCCTTTTGAAAAGACTAAACGGAAGATTCTTGTAAAGAAAGACTCACAGACTTCTGACAAGTACGGCTGCAGCCCTGAAGCTCGCAGCGTAGAGCAGCTCCTCCAGCTCGGGATAATAAACATCGACAAGCCGAAAGGCCCGACATCACACCAGGTCTCTGCATATGCGCAGAAGATACTGGGAGTCAAGAAAGGCGGGCACAGCGGAACACTGGACCCGAAAGTCACTGGAGTCCTGCCTACCGCTGTCGGGAAAGCGACAAGGATCGTGCAGGCGCTGCTGGTCGCAGGAAAAGAATATGTCTGCCTGATGCACCTGCACAAAGAAGTGCCTGAAGCGCAGATAATGAATGTGATGAAGGAGTTCACAGGCAAGATAACACAGCTCCCCCCGCTCAAGTCAGCGGTGAAGAGGCAGTGGAGGGAGCGGAGGGTCTACTACATAGAGGTCCTCGACATCGTCGGGCAGGATGTCCTTTTTGTCATAGGCTGCCAGGCAGGCACGTACATAAGGAAGATATGCCACGACATAGGAAGGGCGCTTGGCACAGGGGCGCACATGGCAGAGCTCCGCAGGACAAAGGCAGGCCCATTCACCGAAGACACGCTCATGACACTCCACGACCTGACCGACGCATACTGGTACTACAAGAACGAGAACAATGAAAAGCTGATCAGGCATGTCGTGCAGCCAGTGGAGAATGCTGTGGACCACCTGCCTAAGTTGTGGGTGATGGACACCACAGTGGACACATTGTGCCATGGCGCGGACCTCGCTGTGCCAGGCATCACCAAGCTGGAGAGCGGCATAGAGCCAGACCAGACAGTTGCAGTCATGACGCTCAAGCAGGAACTGGTCGCGCTGGGGACTGCAAAGATGAACACAAAGGACATGATGCAGAGGGACAAGGGGATAGCGGTGAAGACAAAGAAGGTCTTCATGGAGCCAGGCACATACCCCAAGGTACAGAAGAAAGAGCCGCAATGAATGTGGTTATTTTTCGTCACTTCTCAGTGGTTAAAAAACGAAAGATTTATATACCCTCTCTTTCTTCAAACAACCATGGACAGAACAAGAGACCATGACAGATATTCTCAGGAACCTGCTCCAGAGCGCACGCCACGGAGCATCAAGATTGTCATAGGAGTGCTGGGCGCGCTAGCGACCGCAGCTACAATAATCGCTTTCGATCCGGGAATATTGGACATGAGTGACCGAACAAGGCCCCTTGACAGATACACGCCCTGCACATACACAATACACGGCGGTGACACGATTACAGACTTGTGCAAAAGCGAAGGCTTCACCGGAAGAGGACTTAAAGGATGCATAGACCAGCTCTGCAGGGACAACAGGAACAACCGCATGCCTGATGGGACCACCCCTTTATTCGACCCTCTGAGCGGCAACTGCGATTCGATGAGGACCGGCGGCAGCATAACTTTCGTCGACAAGGACAGAGACGGCAAGGTCAATGGCCAGGAATGCCGTAACGAATACTGACAGAAATTCTAGAGGATCACATACTTCCTAGTCAAGCTCCATATCCTTGATGAAATCATAAGTCCGCGGCGCATCCTCACGCTTCAATGTCTTCTTCAGGTACTTGAGCTCATCGACAGTGTCCACATCAGGAAGCTTGTCAAGAAGGACGAACGTGAGCCCCTTCTCCTTGACCACTCTCACCTGCTCATCAAGAAGAAGCTCTGTCCCGAAATGCAGCCCTTTGAAGATGTCATGCGCCTTCTTCATGCCGATGAGATAATAGCCCCCATCCTCTGCAGGGCCGATCACGACATCGTAAGATGACAACGCATTGAACGCCCTGACTATCATATCATAAGAAAGGTTTGGGACATCACAGCCTATTATGACCACCTTCTCATAATCATCAAGAAGGTCCTCGAAAGTGCAATGCATGTTCTCCCCGAGGTTCATACCCCTCTGGACATAAAGGATAGCATGAGGGAACAGGGTCCTATACTGCTCCTTGTGCTCATGGCCTATGAAACTCAAGTAAAGGTCATAGTCCCTGTCATTATTATCATCGATGAGGTCCTTTATGAAAGCCTCACAGAGCTTCGCAGAATTCTCCATGCCTATGACTTGGCCTATCTTCTTCTTGACCTTACCAGGTTCAGGGAATTTGGCAAACAAGACAAGCGCATTCATTCTAGACCTTAGTATATAGTATAGATAATCAATAAATAAGTGATATAACAAATATATAATACATATGTTCCCCTTGTTTTTAAACCTTTTCACCGCATTTAAAAGAAAGTACACAAGAACTAAACATCCACACCTGACTTCCTCAACATTTCTCTTAGCAGTTCCACATCCTTGAACAATATCCCTTTCATTCCTGCAGCCTCAGCTCCCTGCACATTCCTCTCCTTGTTGTCGATGAAGACACAATCAATAGGCCTCAGGCCGAGGCGCTCTGCAGCGATAAGATAAATGTCCTTGTCAGGCTTCTTGACGTGCACATCGCACGAGATCACCCAAGCGTCAAAATAACCGCCAAGGCCAAGATCATCCCTTGTATACTCAGCCCATTCCGAAGAATTGTTTGATATTACACCAACACCATACATCCCCAGAGCCCTTATCCTCTTCACGACATCCAGCACCTCCTCCTTGACCTTGATGAAAGAGCGTGACCTGACGAGCAGCTCCTCAGCATTCAATCCAACACCAAGGTCGGAAATCTGCCTCTGGAAGAACTCAACACCACCCATCCTGCCAAGCTCATAATCAAGCCAGTAACGCTTCCTCACCTCCTTGATCTTAGGAAACGGTATGCCTGTAATGCCTGACAGGTAGCTCTCCATCAGAGGAAAGAGGTCGGTCACAAGAACCCCTCCCATATCAAAGAATATCGCCTTCACCATCTCGCACACCCTCAACCGAGACAGCGCCGCAGCCTGGCGGCAGCGAGCAGGTCCTTAGAGAAGTCTTTTTTCGTCGACCACAGGTGGAAGACATTAGAAGTATAGTTCCTGTGCAGGAAATCATCTGTCGAAGCAGGCCCCAGCGAACTATCAGTGTAGTCCTCGACGAGCTTCACATCCTTCAGTATAGCATCCCAGACCTTACCTGTCTTCGCAAGGAAGCGCAGGTTCTCCTTGTTGAGCAAGCGGCAGGCAGTGACCAGGTCCTGCTTTATGTTAGGATACATCCTTTCAAGGTCCTTGACAAGACCCTCTTTTATGCACTCGACGATCGCTCTCCCTGCGCCGATGATCTCAGGAGGGACCCCGAGAGAGTAGAGCGAGAACGAGCGGTGTATCCTCCTGTCGATGACCTTGTTCAGAGAGCCCATCGCAGCAGGCATCTCAGCAAGGTCAGGAAAGCTTTTCACAGTCTCCCCAAAATGCTTGGCGAAGATATTCTCCAGCCTAACCAGCATCTCAGACTCCTCCCTGCTGTAGGATACTGCCCTGTTCCTGGGAAGCGCCCTGTTGAGGGCAGAGACCGCCTCCTTCACCTCCTCTATTTCATAATCATACCTAAAAGCAGGGGTTATGGTCACTGTGCGCGCGCCAGGATAGGTATCGACAAAATTCCTGAATGAACCTGGATTCAGCCCGCCCCTGAACATGAGAGGCCCCGCCTCTATAATAGGGTAAGAGACCAGGCCCGTGATGCTCGAGAAAGACGAATAGCTGGACAGCGCCCTCTTGGTCATGAGCACAGCAGCGACAAAGCCCGCGTTGTCAGCCACCGCCGAGCGGGGTATGAGAGGCCTGAAATAATCCACCTTGCACCTGAAAGAAGACTGGAACCCTGAAAAGTAACTGTTCAGGAGAGAGTACCAGTTCTGCGACCCGAAATCATGCGTCGGGATTATAGATATGAACTTCGGCCTGCAATCATGCCTGAGCTTCTCTGTCGCGATGCCGACCGACTCATTGTAGAGACTTGCAAAGCGAAGCAGGCTCCCTGAAGATGCAGAGGAGTGCACGACCTCAAAGACCGGTGGAGAGAACATCCTCTGCCCTGCAGCGAAATCATTGGAGCTGATTATGGACATGGAAAACCTGCCTATATCCTCCAATGCATGCTCACCTTCCACCCTGAAAGTGACAAAACAGCTCTTGCCTATAGGGTTGTCCCTGAAGAAAGCCTTGTAGATGTTGACAAGCTTCTTGATGAGCATCTCATCAACCTTCCTGCCCTGCCAGTCCCAGAAGTACTCATGGCAGTTCAGCTCCTTGAAAGCGACATAGCAGTCGAAGAAATCATCAGAGGTCGATGTGTTCTCCTTGAAAGACCAGAAAGGCCTCCTTGTATTGTCAGGAAACTGGGTGGCAGTAGTTGAAGGCAGCTTCCTGTCGCCAGATACACAAACACCGTCTTTTGGCTCCTTGAGGGGCATGCCTACACAAAGGTCTGGAGTGATTTATATATTTTGTGAGGCATTCGGCGACAAAAGAAACAGCAAAAACAATAAACAGACCGAACCTGAACAGAACGACAGGCCTATATGTCCTCAAGAAAAGTGTCTATCTGCTCCTCCTGCCTTATCGCTTCCCTCCTCAAGGGATCATCTCCTTTCCTAAGAAGTGAGTACTCTTCATCCGCTACGCTGCCGATGAAGTGCAGGTCCAAGTGCTTGTCCAGCTTCCGGCCCTCCAGCCTCAAGTGCCCGGGATTCACAACAGCAGGCACCCTGCCTTTGGCCTGCACGACATAACAGTTGAATATCCTCTGGATGAAACCCTGTTCACGCACGTATAAATATACTGACCCTGATTCAGGGAATATCATATCGACAAGGCGGATCACCGCGTCATCATGCTCATAGATAGACATCCTCCCAGCATAATGGTCATACGCTTCATCGCATCTAGCAAAACGCTCCCCATTACTTTCAGCAGCCACGCCTCCTGCTATCCCTTCAAGCACAGAATGGTCTCCACAGTCCACAAGCAGGAACCTATCGAGGAGGTACAGCTTGTCGTACCACGTGTGGCTCACGCTGCTATATGTTTCCTTCATCGCCTGCAATACAAGATTCTTGAGCACCTCTGACCTGTAGGGCTTGCCTTCAGCGTCATGACGCTTGTCTATACCCTCCAGGTTCATCCTGCGCCTGACTCCTGGAACACCCGATATGACCTCTACAGGAAGCGAAACAATCCCCTTCTTATCCAGCTGAGCGCTTGTCTGCGCCAGCGATGACTCAAGATACTGTTTCATCATCAGAGAAATGAAAGAATCTCTGGGAGTAAGGGTCACCTTCTCAAAGAGCGGGTCTTTGCTGTTCGCGACAAAACCCCCATCCTCGTGAACTAAGAAAGAATTGCGTATGGGCTCAAACAGGGGCGCGCTCTGCCCGCCTATCAGGGCAGTCTCGTCGACCCGGGTTATAGTCTCTTTCCTTGCAGGGTCGAACCTGCTGTCTGAGAGCTCTCGGATATATGTCAGCTCAACTCCAAGAGGCTCGACAAAAAGATGGACACACTGATCACCCCCCAACTCTGACAATTCCTCCACCAGCTGGATGACCTGATCAGGATTGCCTCCGCCCATAGAGTGGCAGCGCCTCAGCACCGCCTCGAACTGCTTGACTGCTCTCAACAGGTCTGAGTCATAATGGGTCCATGACTTGTCCACCTTCTTGGGATGCATAATATCAGCCATACATGCAAAATAGCTGCCTTGAGATATATAAATTTTCTGTATTTTACGTTTTAACAGTGGTAACACATTAAAAACAAGCAGCACAGGCCCTAAAAAAAGGCGTTGTAAAAAAAGAGTTTTTCATATTTCGTTAAGTAAGAAAAAAAGAATAAATATCCGCATTTAGCAAAAAAAACAAACGAAAGATTTTTCAATTTAAAGCACATCATAATCCTGGAGGTGTCAAAAGCACAATCACCAAGTGTGTTGGGAGGTCAAGAAAATGACAAACAGATGCGAGACATACATCCTGAACAGGTCCGGCAGGTGGATACGTGAAGAGGACTGGTTCTGGCCGACAGTTTCCGAAGACGAGAGCCTTGACGAGGAAGATGATATCAAAGGGGAGCTTTCTCTCGATGAAAGGATGTCTGTAGCAGGCCCGGTCAGTCGTGCGTTGTATGCAGCCAGGAATTGGTTAGCGGATGACAGAGAGGAACCTTCTTACAGAAGGCCATCATATGCCCCTGTCGTCGGACAGACCGACAAAGCTGCACAGGCGTACAGATAGAAAAGAATAATCATGCCTCGATCCATCTTTTCTTTCTTTTTTTATTTGTTTAGCTCTTATTATCGCAGCGCCGCGCTGCTAGACTGATTTGCCCGCAAACTGACGCAGTGACTTGTCATCGTGGCTCACGCCCTAAGCGCTGTTTCTGCATCTTAGCGGGTTTCTTATACTTCTTACCTACCGACGCACAAGCGGCGGCGCTGCTAAAATCAGCTAAACAAATACTCTTTTTTTTTATAATATCAAGAAGTCAAACACCTAACAGCTTTCTCTCGAACACCTCACATCCGAGGAAGAACACCAGAACATAGAGGAAGCTGAATGACCAGAACTGGATGCTGTCATTAGCAAGTACCGCACCGCTGAAGATGCCGGCGACTATGACGAGCACGATAGACAGGAATGAATATCTGCTCTCCAGCCTGAACATAGAAGAGAGGAATGCCAGCAGGATCACCAGTATCACCCTGAAGAGCACTGTGAGGCGGTCCGCTGTCATGAATACCCCTAAGATAAGTATAAGCACGAAGAAAGTCACCCAGTAAGCAACCCGCTTGACGCTCTCTAGCTCCATACAGTAAACGTGAATAAGAGCAAATAAATACTTTTTTATCCCGCGAAAAGCGGCCTAAAAAAGACATTTGAGAAAAAATACTATATTTATTTTACAATATACGCACTACTTATAAGTCTGGTCTTATAATCGTAAAAAAATGCCGAACAAATTTTATTAATAAAGCGTGCGTAATATACCATATCGAAATGTGAACCTGTAGGGAATCATAGGTTCATGATGTTCAGGGACGCAAGCGTCCCTGGCAAAAAATCCAGGCCTGGAAGCCCGCGTGCAACAATTTTCCTCCAAAGCTCCCCTTTGAATGGACAATTACAAGCGGCGGGTTTCCGGGCAAACTATGTTTACAAAATCACGGCAAAGCATCCAGGTGTTGAAAAAGAGGATGATGCCAAAAGAAAAACAGCTTAAGATTACCAAACCATAACCGGAGGAGATGTCAAATGACACAAACAGGAGAAGTCGAACAGTGCTTGGGAGATATATTAGCAATGGAAGAGAACGTGACTGAGATAGACCTGAGTGATCTTGAACAGGTCATAGAAGAACCAGCCAGCGCTTCCGCCATGACAGAAACAGAGTCCGGCGAGCGTGCCAACCCATTCTCCAGCATAAATGAAAGATACATAGAACTGAGCGCCAAAAACGACGCATCAGGAAGAGGTATACCCCGCCTGACAGTATATGTAGACTGGGCCGGCGGCAAAGGATACATGATGGGCGCTACACCTGAGCATATCGGAATGTATATCGAGCAGCTCGCTAAATCCGGCGAGAGAATAGACAGGGAGCTCGGCGAAGCGATCCTGCACCCAGAATACATGGGACAGATCAGGAGAGACTACGGCGAGAAAGGCGCACAATACGTGACCGCGACTGTCCAGAAGCTGATGCAGGGATCGGCAAAGGTAGTCTCGATAACCGCAAAGAAAAGCGCGGCTGCAGAGAGGCAGGCACTGCCCAATGCAGCGTGCCAGTGATACAACCACGCAAACAAGGAGAGATGTCAAGATGAATCAATACAAAAACCCGATAGCACAGACATACAGGCCAGAGAATGTCCTGATACTGATGAGCCAAGTAGACCAGGAGGTCGCGAGACAGCTCGGGCTCGAGCTTGCACTCAGAGGCACCAGCGTACACGCTGAAAACGACGACCTGACAGCAGCAGTCCTGCTCGAGAACGGCAAGTATGATGTCGTCATAACAGGAATGGAGTTCCCGCATGTCGCGCAGTACGTCAAGAGCAGACCTGCAGAAGACAGGCCGCTTGCTGTCGCGGTGAGCACAAACGGCGTCAAGGCAGACATAAAGCTGCACAATACCCGTGACCTCATAGGGTATGTCAGGTCCGGACTCCTTGACGAGCACTACAGGGAGCACATGACCGGACAGGCAATAAGGGCAGAAGAGCAGTCACCAGAGATGGCATATGCCCTGCTCGAGTGCGAACTCATGAGATCCACTGATAAGTAATGCAGAAAATCTTTTTTATAAATCATTTCAAATTCTCATATCTTTATCGTATAGACTGGCTCAAGCACAGCGGCAAGGTCGCACATGCCAAGGTCAAGGCAACGCTGCATCACTTCCCTGCCACGATAAGTGAACTCCATCTCCTTCATGTTGGACAGTATCTTCTTCCCGACGCTGTTGGCCATCTCTATCTTGAAGTAACGCTTGTCCTTTATCTCGAACACCTTCTCAACGCTCAAAGAGTCAGGGAATGCATAACCGCCACCGTGGGGCAGGACATTCGCCTTGTTCAGCCTATTGTAGACGCCGAGCTCATCAGCGCGCGCAGTGAAACCGAGAAGGTCCATCTGGTGCGGCGTGAAGTTATGCGCCCCCCTCACAAGATATGACGGTAGGTCCGCACGGATAGAGATGGGCATCAGCTGCTCCTTCGTGTGGAACACCTGGCAGCCGAGAGCTATCTCGTTCATGTTCAGCATGCCCTGATGGGTCTGGTTGCATATGATCTTGCCGTTGTCAAAAAGACTCCTGAAAGCGATCTCTCTCCTCTTCTTGGCGAACGCATCCGCGAAAAGATAGAAATCATAGTATTCGACAGCATCATTGCCCCGCAGGATGTACATCGGGCCGAAAGGGGTCTTGACTGTCTTCGACATCTCCATAAGCCGCTTGCTCTCATTCCAGTACAGACCGATCCCCTTCTCATTGTCTCCCTTCATCTCAGGACAGCCAGAGTGGAGTATCACCGCATACTTCGGAAGCTTCAATCCCTTCTCTTTCATGTCCACCCTGAACACGTCGATGAAATGGTTTCCCTTGTAGAAGTCCCACTTCACACGGACGTCATCGATGTATGTCGCCTCCTGCTCAAGGTCAAACACCCTCCTCAGCACGGACTTGGGCTTGGGAAGGTCATGCAGCCCGCTAACGAGCATGCCGCAGCAGTTCGGCTTCACGTCGAGCACCATCAGCCTCTCACGTCCGTTGCCCCACGAGATCTTCCCGCCGTAGGCGATGCCCTGCTCCCACCTGCTCGCATTCCTGCTGACTGTCTCATCAGGAGTCGTTATGAAAGTGGCGTCAGGGGCGAGCCCGTACTTCTGCTGGACATAATGCATCTTCGCAAGGCCGTACTTCATGTTGGCCAGGCAGATGTGAGAAGTGCCGTCGTTGAGGCCTGTGGAGAACATGTGCTTCTCAGCCCTGTTGAGCAGGCCTTGCTTGGTTAGTGGAAGCCTCTTTTTCATGGTCATTCCTCCTTTATGAGACTGTAAGATGATATCTCATGAATCTCATTCGCGCGCCGGACAAGATCCTTCCTGAGGGTCTTCGACACAGCTATTGTCTCCTTGTACGCCTTCTTGGCAAACTTCCTGCTCACAGGATAGAAAAGCTTGCTGTAATCCTGCAGGCGCTTGTGTATCCTGTCCTCTATTATGTCTCCCATTGTCCCTGACTTGCCCATCAGGCCCCTCACCATGCCCATGAAACCGAGCCGCTCTATGGTGTCAGCGTCGAAAACGACCTTCTCTTCGGGAGTCCGTGGAATGACCATCGACTCAGGGGTGTGGCTCACTATTATCTGCTGTATCTGCCTGCTTAGTTTCTCGTCGTCGATGTAAGACTTCAGCAGCTCATTCGCCCTTGCGGCGCCGTCAAGCCCGTGGAACAGCCCGTTAGGCGCATTGATCCTCCCGATGTCGTGAAGCAGAGCTCCGCACATGAGGACGAAAGGGTCCACAGGGTCCTTGACCTTCCTCGCTATCTCTATAGACAGCCTACACACCTCAAGGACGTGCGAATAATCATGGCCCTCTGCCCTGTGGTGCTTGTCCTTGACAAAATCGACGATCCGTTCTATTATCTTCATCTCTTCCGGGTAAAGCTTTCTCTTGAAAACCATGCATATCACCTTATCATCATTTCGCTGACGGCCCTCGATCCAAAAGCTCGCCTACAGTATGTATCTCCAACAGGTTGGTCTTGCCCCTTATGTTGAAAGGGTGCGCAGCAGTCACGACAACCTTCTCTTTCCTCTTCAGGAACCCCTCGCTGAAAGCGGTCTTCAACGAGTAGTATATCAGGTCCCTTGTGGAGTGGGAGCCGCCGTCACGTATCATCAGAGGGAATATCCCCCAATACAGTCCCATCTGCCTCACGACATGCTCATTAGGAGTGACTGCGATGATGTCTGCGTGAGGCCTATATGTGGATATGAGGCGTGCAGAGAACCCAGAGCAGGTCGCGACGACTATCTTCCTGATCCCTGTCTCTTCTATTATATTGTGCACCGCATTGGCGATCGCATCATCAGTAGAGCTCACAGGACGCGCGGTGTGAAGGTCAAGAACAGACTCCACGTTCCTGGCTATCCGCACCATGGTCGCTACAGCCTTTCCAGGATAATTGCCTATAGCAGTCTCCTCTGAAAGCATGACAGCATCAGTCCCGTCAAGGATTGCGTTAGCGACATCACTCGCTTCGGCCCTTGTAGGCCGTGGGTTGTTCACCATCGAGACCAGCATCTGCGTGGCAGTCACTACAGGTTTGCCGGCAAGATTGCACTTCCTGATTATCTCCTTCTGGACAAGAGGGACCTTATCCTCAGATATCTGCACACCAAGATCGCCTCTTGCGACCATTATGCCGTCAGCGGCCTCTATGATCCCATCGACGTTGGCGACCGCCTCTGCATTCTCTATCTTGGCAA
Organism: Nanobdellota archaeon; assembly: GCA_018830225.1. GTDB lineage: Archaea > Nanobdellota > Nanobdellia > Woesearchaeales > UBA11576 > JABMQF01. The sequence continues at coordinate 8,538 of JAHJSS010000015.1, read as the reverse complement.
GGAACTTGATGTTGGGCTTGTTCTTCAGGAAATCCTTTATTTTCAATATCTCCTCAGGACCCCTCACAAAAGAAACAGCAACAAAATCAATGCCGTGGGTCATGCCGAACTGGAGGTCCTCCTTGTCTTTCTTGGTGAAAACAGGTATCTTGGCCAATGAGCCAGGATGGTTGATGCCTTTCCTGCTGCCCAGAGGGCCGCCGTCAATGACCTTGCAGACTATGTCTGTCTTTGTCTTCTTGAGGACCTTCAGCTCTATGAAACCTGAGTCGAGGAATATCCTATCACCTCTTTTGACATCATTGACCAGCCCTGGGTAAGATATATGGACTGCAGAATCATCACCTATTATGTTTCTTGTAGTCAGCCTGAACAGGCTGTTGTTCCTCAATAACGTTCCTTCCTTGACCATCCCTGTCCGTATCTCCGGACCCTGCGTGTCAAACATTATGGCCAGGTCCTTAGAGACCGTGCGTATGTTCCTGATGAAACCCCTGTACTGCGCATGGTCGCCATGAGAACAGTTGATCCTCGCGACGCTCATGCCTGCACTGTAAAGCTCACGTATAGCAGAAACAGACTCTGTGGCCGGGCCTATAGTGCAGACAATCTTGGTCTTGACGATTACGATTCACCTCTTTATACCCCTGAATAAGGGGGTTTTGTTTAAAAAGGTTTCGCGGGATTGGCACGCCAATTCAGAAAATTATAAATAATCAGCATGCCAGAGCAAGGTCATGGTCGAAGCCCATCCAATCGCGAAGATGCTAGCTGAAAAAGGCATCGAAAGCGCAGACCTCTCCATGCCCGTCCAAATGGTTACGCTCATGCTCAAAGCATCGAAGATGCTTTGGCACACCAAAACGCTTGACGTTTTGAGTGTTTGATACGCAAGGTGCGGGATTCGCTCGCCCTGCTCGCTCACCCACACTAAAACAAAATGGAAGTCCACCCAATCGCCAAGATGCTCGCAGAAAAAGGGGTAGAAAGCGCAGACCTCTCCATGTTCTCTGAAGAGCAGCGCAGGATGATATACTCGCAAGCAGCAGACATACTCATGAGGCTAAACAAGCACGAGTCAGCATTCATAGCGATGGAGCTCGCAGGCAGGCCGCTGCCTGTAGAGCAGCTCAAGAGGATAGCAGAGAACAAGATACTCCTGGGCCAGCACCGCGAAGCATACGAGCTTCTCCTGAAGACAGGGCAGAAAGAGCTCGCAGAGTTCGTGAAAGCAAATTTCTTATGAGCAAAGTTTATTAATACTTCAACCATATTTCTATCAATGATCAGGCTAATATTCGTTGGGCGCACAAAGGAAGACTGGCTCAAGGATCAGGTCAACGAGTACGTCAAAAGGATAGGCAAGTTCTCAAGGATACAGATAGACGAGCTGAAGGATGAGAAGGTCCTCGGCAAGGATTACGACAAGATAAAGAAGAAGGAAGGGAAAAGGATACTGAACATCATAACAGACGACTATGTCGTCGCGCTCGACTCGAACGGGAAGTCCCTCGAGTCAAAGGAGTTCGCGAAGTCACTGGACGAAGCGGTGAAGGAGAACAAGAGGATAACCTTCGTGGTCGGCGGAGCGCTGGGGCTCTCCAACGATGTTCTTAAACGCGCTGACTTCAAGCTGTCCCTCTCAAAGATGACCCTCACCAACCAGATGGTCAGGCTCATGCTGGCCGAGCAGATATACCGCGCATTCACCATAATGGCAGGGATGGAATACCACAAGTGAGGAAAAGCTTTATTAATTCTCATGGATTATTCATAGACATGAAAACAATATTCATAGAAGCAAAGTCCAGCATAGGCAAGGTCGAGTTTGACGTTTCAGGCCTGCCGAAGAGACTCGGCATAGTCACGACGATCCAGCACTTGGCTGAGATGAAGAAGGTCGTCGATTACCTGTGGAAGAAGGAGATAAAGGCAGTCGTCGCAGGACAGGTACTGGGCTGTGATGCCGGCGCAGCAGTCAGGCACAAAGGGGATGTGGACGCGTTCCTCTATGTCGGAACAGGCGAGTTCCACCCCATAGGTGTGGCGCTGCAGACAGGAAAGCCTGTGTTCGTCCTGCACCCAGAGACAATGCAGATACGCAAGCTTGATGATGGAGAGATAGAGAGGATACGCAAGAAAAAGAAAGGCATGCTCGCGAAATTCCACAGCTCCAGCTGCATCGGAGTGCTGATGACCACAAAAGCAGGGCAGAGCGTCGTGCAGGGAGGCCTCAAGAAGGTCCAGGAGCTGGAAAAGAAACATCCTGACAAAAAATTCTATTATTTCTTGTGCGACACGCTGAATTTTTCTGAGCTGGAGAACTTCAGCTTCATCGAATGCTGGCTCAACACGATGTGCCCGAGAGTGATTGAAGATATCAATGTGCTGAACGTGGAAGATCTGTGATCACTCCCTGTGCAGGGACTTCATCTCCCTGTGGAGGTACTCGAGATTCTCCTTGACCACCTGCTTCTGATGATATTTTGTCTGCTCTACAATCCCCTTGGTGTGGCCTTCTATAGATATCATACCTGAATAGTTCTTGACAAGCCTCTCCAGGACCTTGTCAAGATAGAAATGATGAATGATTGTCATAGAGAAAGGGACGTGGGTCTTGTCCTTGCTGTGGCCGCTGATGTGGACATGGAATATGTTGGGGTGATGGCTGTCCAAAAGCTCTATCGGCCTGTCGACACCATGGGTGTAAGCATGAATAAGGTCGAACGTCACCCCCAGATTAGGTGAATTGACCGCTTTCAGTATCTTGTCGACATGTTTTGACTCTGTAATGAACTCCTTAGGCCGATGCTCCATTGTCTCAAGCCCCACCTTGACACCAAGATTCTCGGCGTGTCTGGCTATCTTCTGGAAAGCATCCACCTGCAGCTCCCAGTACTGCATATCAACCTTGTCATCAGGGCTATCAGTGTGGCCCGGGTGCATGACAACAATGCCAAAACCCAATGCTTTCGCGAAGTCGAGCGCATCAAGAGTCCTCTTGATAGACATCTCCCTGAGCGTGGCGTCCTTGGAGCATATGTTATACTTGTAAGGCTCTTTGGCAATGAGTTCCCTCAAAGGAGCATGCATTGCTCCAGCCATCCCCCTCTTCTTCAGCACAGCCTTTATCTTCGCGACCGATGTGGTGCGCTGCCTGACCTGGAGCTCCAGCTCCTCAGCCCATATCTCCATAGCATCGTAACCTGTCTTGCCAAGAATATCTGCTGCTTCGTGGATAGGATATAGAGAAAGTATATGATTCGAAGTAGCAATCCTGTTCTTCAACTTTACCTGCATTGTGGAGTGAAAAGATTTAAATAGGTATTTAAATATTATTGGTGTGAAGGGGTGGATGATGAAGCTGATATCACACACAATATTCTTGAAGCATGATATGCATGGGCATCCTGAAAGGGCTGACAGGATAAGGCAGGCCCTGAAAGTCTTCCCCTATGAGAACGCGAAAGATGGGGAAGCATACCTGACCAAGGTGCACACGCAGAGGTATATACAGAAAGTAAAAGAGGCTTCTGCATTGGCAGCAAGCCACGCAAGATACCTGGATGCAGGTGAGACATACGTGTGCAAAGACACATACAAGGCAGCATGCTATGCTGTCGGCGCAGCAGTGCAGGCAGCAGAATACGCGCTCAAGAAGCAGCCGGCATTCGCGCTGGTGAGGCCGCCAGGCCACCATGCCCACCCTGACTGGACAAACGGCTTCTGCATATTCAACAACATGGCTGTCGCGGCAGTGCATCTCGCAGAGAAGAAAGAGAAGGTTCTCATCATCGACATCGACCTGCACAGAGGGGACGGGACAGCAGACTGCGTGAGCCTGTACAACTCACGGCTCGGCGACAGGCTGTTCTACTTCTCGATAAACCAGTACGGCGTGTTCCCTGGCATGGCGATAGACGAAGGGAACATAAAGAATATCTATGTGGAAGCAGGGCTGAAAGAAGACCAATACATCTCAATCCTGAAGAAAGAGCTGCCGCCGCTGATCCACCGGTTCAAGCCCACAGTGATAGGCATATCCGCGGGGTTCGACTCGTTCGCAAAAGACAAGGAGACCCACGCTTCAGAGCTCGGCTGCGGACTATCCCTGACAAAGAGAGCGATAGCAGAGCTGAAAGGGATCATAAAAGGATTGCCATATTTTGCAGTTCTCGAAGGAGGATACAACCATGAGAGCGTGGTGGAAGGAGTTGCTGCTTTCTTGGGCGTGGCTGTGAAAGAGGAGAAGAAGCCAGAGCAGGCCGTGAAGAAGAAGCAGTTGAAGAGCGCAGTCAAGAAGAAAGCAACACCTGAAAAGAAACATATAGCAAAGAAGCCTTCGGCAAAAAAAAAACAAAAGAGAGTCGCAGCGACAAGGGCAAAGAGAGCGAAGTCAGGGTCAAAGAAGGCGACCAAAGCGAAGAAGCCTGCAAAACCAAAGAAAGCCGCTAAGAAATCCAAGAAAAGATAGCTACCAACTCACAAGCTCTTCCTTCATCTTCTCTATCTTGTCCCAGTTCCGCTTCATCTTGTTGTTAGAATTCTGTATGAGGAGGCTAATATAGTCATCGTCGACGAGAAGCTTGCCTTCCTTCGAGATTATGGTGTCGACATGCTCTGTGCCTATGATCTCCACCACATTCCTGCTGCCAAGAGAGATTATGCCTGAGCGCTTGATGCCCATGTCCTGGGCCAACCTCAGGAGGCGGCCGGCATCATCAACTGTCCTGCAGGCCACATGGAGTATGAAAGGCTCGAACCTGAACCACACCTCCTCTTCAGGAAGAGTCCCGAGCTCATTCTTCATGTTATAGAAACCCGCCGCATCATGTGAGACAAAGAGCCATTCCGCCTCGTTCTTCCTGCCAGACTTAGGAAACTTTATGAGGACAATGCGGCCAGAGCAGGAGGAGGTAGTGTAATAGTCTGGCTTGGAGTTTATCAGGTCGCAGAGGTCTTTTATGTGGCAGTCTATGCTGCCCTTGACAGACTTGTCTTCCTTTTCGAGAAATGTGCGTTTCTCAGCCTCAAACACCATCAATACTATAATGCAATAGAAGTTTATATGTTTTGTCCAAAAAAAAACCAGCAGATTTCCGGTATTTAAATCTTTCGTTTTGTAGTCACTAGTTAGTGGTTATGTTTCGATATCTTTAAATAAAAGAAGTCATTACATCAAATAGCATAATCATACAGGGGATATCATGGCATTTTTTTTCAGCAGCAATCCTATAGCATTGTTCTTGGCACTGGTGCTGGTAGTCATAGTCCTCAAGGTATGGCTCGGCAAGCAGAAGTGGTTCCAGGGAGGGAAGTCTGCATATATCACTCTTATCCTCATAATCCTGATAATCTTTCTGATCGCGTACAGACCCCTGCTAGAGGTTGTCGCGATAGGGGTCCCTTACTTCATCATGGTCGTGATGTTCCTTGTCGCGATAGCAGGCCTGCTGTTGGTGGTGGGCATGCCGAAAGGGACAATCTGGCCAGCAATGAAAGATGTCGGACTGCTGAAGGTCGCTGTGCAGATATTCATCATCTGCTGCATAGCATTCGCAGCAAGCCAGGTCTATGGTGAGAAGCTGCTCAAAGAGCCAAAAGTCTCTTTCGCAGACCCGATGATACCTGACAAAGAACCTGCCCAGATAGACTTCACACCCTTGTTCACAAAGCAGGCTCTCGGCATGACATTCCTCATCATAGTGCTTGCACTGGCTTTCTTCTTCGTGAACCTGGCAAGATAGAAATATCAGGAAAGATAGTTCATCCTCTTATGCACATCCTGTGCATCGCTTCTTTCGCAGCAGCAATGTCGACGGTGTAGTTCCTCTCATAACCTGTCTCGGAGAGATTCACCATGTTGAGCCATTCCCTCTCGCCACGGTTAGCTGTCTTCACCGCTCCATCTTCCTTCCGGCTCACAAGGACGTGGCCAGCCACCTGCCGCTCAAACCATAGCTGGTCATCGAGGGGGAATATGAACGGGCTAAGGACAGACTTATTGCCCTTCATGGCCTGCTCACGATAAGCGCATGAAAGCGCAACAAGATGCATGCAGAAATAAGCGAAATCGTATCTGCTCTTCATGTGGAGCCGACCCATGTACCTGGAGTCAAGGCAATGGCAGTTGCCATCCAGGTCAACCCACTCAGAGTAAAGCTGTCTCGGCACCGGCCTGCTGTGGTCTGCGACATGACTTATCACAGGATCATACCAGTTCCTCGACCCAGAGCGTGAAAGAACATGACCTTCAGCGCCGTGCGCATAAAGCTTGCTTATGCTGGTCATGTCCGCCTTATCGACCTCATAACCATGCGCAGCAAGACCCTGGAGGAACTGCGAGTACACATGTATCCTCATCCCCGCGGAGTTGTTCGTAGTCAGCATTATCTTAGGATGATGCACATCAAACCCTCTCCAGGTGATGGTAAGATAATTCTTTTCAGGAGAGATCCTTGCGGCCATCCTTGCAAAAAACTCCTCAGGAGTTGACTTGGCATCCTCAAATCCTTCTCTTGTCTTCTCAAACGGGAGGAGATATGCCGGCTCGAAGGCCATCAGGTCAGCGACTATGTTATCAGCAGCGCTCCTGAACTTATTGCTGCGCGCCAGGCTTCTCGCATGCCCTCTTGCCCGCGCATGGGCCTTGTCTCTCCTGTCAGCGAAGACAGTGTCGAGGTCTACACCATAGACCTTCTTTATCTCTGCCTCGACAAGGTGCCACAGGTACATCTTGAAGGCGTTGCCATTCTCCATCCTCGGATTCTTCAGCAGGTTCTGCGAGAAAGGAGCAGGTATCTCGAACTGTCTGTCGAGAAGGACCACCTGGTAGTCTGCAGCTTCCCTGATGGCCCTGCCGACAGCCTTACGGTCATCGACATCAACAACAACACCCTTCTGCCTCAGCATTCCGATGAGCTTGCCGTAATCGCTCACCTTACTCGGCTCTGGAATCGCCTCAGTCACTGTCCCGAGCGGGATGCCTTGTTCCATCTGCCCGAGAATGTTATCCAAGAACAGCTTCCCAGAGCGCTTTGCCTCAAGAACTTCCCTTGCTGCGAGGTTGGCAGGGGCAGAATCAAGATTATTCCTGTTCTCTTCAATATGCTGCTCAAGTGTCCGGCTGCCTCTCCTGATCACTTGGAGCTCCTGGCCCGGCTTCTTCTGCAGCCAATCCCTTACCCTGGCCATATGCTTGTTATATGTACTAATAGCTCCAAGGACCACATCCTGCCTGGAAGGATATTCCAGCAGCCTTTCTCTCAAACCACCCGGATCAACACTCATAATCAGCATAATAAGGCATTTCAAAGATTTAAATTAGTGTGGTGAACTTGCTCACCTCCAAAAAATGTCATGTATTAAGGAAGGTTTATAAATACCTGTGAATAAGGATTCTGCATGCCAGAAGAGACCAAGAAGAAAAGCGTAGAACACATCGTTGATGATGCAATCAAGCCTGTCCTGGGAGTCAGCATAGATGAGCTCAACAGGGACATCTCAGAGAAACTGTCGAAAAGCCCTTTACTGTCATTTGACATAGACACCAAGCTCAGCTTCAAGAAGGCAAAGAAGAAGTTCAAGCAGCAGTTCCTCTCGCGGCTGTTGCGGGTGACATACGGCAACATATCAGAAGTGGCGAAACGTGCCCGCGTGGACAGGCGGAGCATACACAGGATAGTCAAGGACGCAGGCATCGATGTCGCGAAGATACGCGAAGAGATGATCAAGCCATACCAGATAAGGCAGAAGGCTGTCGGCGACGTCATCGAAGACGTGCTAGAGCATTACAAGACAGTCATACACCCTGAAAGGATAGCAGAGGTGTACAAGAGAGTGGACATTGTATCAAAAGAGATACTCGACGAGCTCCCTGAGAAACCGATATCGCTGAAGGAAGCAGAGGAGGAGTTCGAGAAGGAATATCTCAGGAAGGCGCTGGCAGAGAACGACGGGAACGTGACAAAGACAGCGCGCAGGATAGGGCTCAGGTATGAGACATTACTGAGGAAGCTCAAGACATTGGGGTTGAGATGAAAAGGACCAAACACACGCTGATAACTGCAGAGATCCTCGGATTCTTCATGATAATCATCGGAGTGCTGGGCATACTGACCGGAAGAAGGGTGTTCACGATAGCGGCATTCGTGCTGTTCGGGCTGATAGTGGCTGTTGCGGCGATGTTCGCAGTGTTCGCAGTAGCTGCTATGAAGAAGCATAAGCGGAATGAGCCACATAAAAATAAGTGATTAAATTTATATAGTGAACTGGAAATTTTTGACTAAAATGGGCTCGTAGCCACAGCAAATGGTTACGCCCATTTGATATGCAAGGTGCGGCATGCGCTCACTATGTTTGCTTAGCCACACACCATATGGGCTCGTAGCTCAGCCTGGTAGAGCGTCCCGTTCGCAACGGGGAGGCCTCGGGTTCAAATCCCGACGAGTCCACTTTGGGGCATTAGTGTAGCTTGGTATCACTGGCGGTTCGGGGCCGCCCGACCGGGGTTCAAATCCTCGATGCCCCATTTTTATT
>JAHJSS010000014.1 GCA_018830225.1 Nanobdellota archaeon | reverse complement strand
AGCCTGTTCTCAGCACTCAAAAGACTCTTTGGAAGTACTGTTAAGTCTCAAAAGTGCCCCACCATCAACGCAGAACTCTTCTGTAGGCTCATCGCCTACAATATCGGAGCCTATAGGCTCCGACTTTTTCTACAGAGCCGGAAGAAAGGTAAAGTCAAGAAGTGTGTCATGCCGCGCTCGCTGCGATTCTCTCGCTGCCTATTTCTGCTGAACTGCGACATTTAGCGCCTATTTTGCACTCAGCTCACTAGGCGGCATGACACCTAACTTGACAGCACCCTGAGGAAAAGGCTCTGTCCCGAGAGTAGGCAGCGCCGCCGCTCCTTCAAGCTTGCTTGAAGACCAACAACACGCAGTGTTGCGCTGTTTGCGTCGGTAGGAATAGAGCAGCAGAAACCCGCCCAAGAGCAGGCCAGGTCCGCTGTCGCCGTGAGGCTTATCATGTTCAACCTCGCTGAATGCGGGCAAATCGAGTTAGCAGCGCGGCGCTGCGCGAATGCTGGTCTCAGGAAAGAGCCAGAAGAAACAGCTTTGTTGAAGATGTATGCAGCTGAAGCTAGAATAACATCCTATCTCTCACCACCGCTCCCCTCCACTCAGTTTTTGCGTCGTCTTAAGAACGTCTGCGCGCCCCAGATCCTCTCTGTCTCTCCAGGTTTTATTGCATTGACGATGCGCTGCAGAAGCGGCTTTCGGTATGCTCTTTCGACATCGTGGAGGTTCGCGGCCATCCTTATCTCGTACATAGCCACTACCTCCCTGGGTAATACTATGTTTTGCAGGTTTTTAAGCCTTTCCAAGAACATTGATAACTCCAGAGTAGTTAAAAACGAAAAGTTTAAATGTCAGGCTCCTGTAACACTTTTTGGTGCTAAGATGTCAAAGGATTCTACACTACCTTTCGTAAACCCTCTTGAGAGGGCTGCAGCCATACTTGAAGCTGCGAAAGACACGAAAGCTAAGAATGATAGGGTTGTCATGTACGCAACTGCAAAGGACATCTACAACATAGAAGTAGACAGGCTTGTCGCTGAAGGCAAGATTGAGGATGCAGCAGGGCTTTGCGCACAGGTCACCAGTGACTTTAGAGGAATCGACGACAGGGAGATTACAGACATAACTGATTTCTTTGGGAACAAGGCATCTGTCATGTACGACAAGATAAGGGATAATTATATGGGCAGGATTACAGAGTATGCGCATTCAGCACAGCCAGATATGGCAGCCCAGCTTGCGCACATAGCCGCAAGCGTATTCAGGGAAGCGGATTTTGCTGAGATTGCAGATGAGTTTGAGGATCTTGCAAGGACGCATTCTGAAGCTTGCCGCACATTCTTCAATGAACCAGATCAATAGTGGTGGGCAGATAAGAGGTCTTGCTCCATCTGCAATAATATTCCTTAGGGCTGTTTTCTTCCTGAGATTAACTAATAGCTAGATTCACAGTTATCAGAGCCTCAAAACCCCTTTTTCATGGTTTCTGGGCACTATAATGCCTCAAAAAAGGCAGAAAACCGCAAATATTAAATACTAATGGGTCGTCAGTCTTCAGAAGCATATTTCAACTGAATATTGGAGGGTGATAAGATGCCAAAGACAAGGGAACATGTGATTCCGCTCGCCATAGCAGAAAGGATCCTTAAGAATGCTGGTGCCGCGAGGGTCAGCGAGGAGGCGAAGGTAGCTTTCTCTGATGTCCTGCGCGAGATTGCAGAGGACATCGGCAACCAGGCAGCCAGGATCTCGAAGCACGCAGGCAGGAAGACTGTCCAGGAAGAGGACATCAAGCTCGCTGCGAAGTGATTGCTTAATTTTTTCTTTTAGGTATTTTAGATATTATTGAAAATCATTTCTTTTTTCTCACCGGTCACAAGACACGCTTTCCCTACGGGCGCTGGCCCAGTGTCTTGTTTCACTCGTCACTGGACATCCTCGCGTGAGCTATTTAAACCGTATTCTCCTTATCAGCTGCATGGACCTCAACAAATTGCGCACTCTCAGCGATGCAGGGCGCTTCGATCTTGCCTGCGAGTGCACAACCCAGGAAGACAGGCAGAAATACACAAAGGATGCTATCCAGCAGGCCACGCTCGGGGGCATATACACCTCTCACATAACTGACGGCCGCACTGTCAAGATATTCAAGACTCTCATGACCAACTCATGCACGCATGACTGTAATTACTGCACGAACTCCACTCGCTGCACAAAGCAGAAGGCGAAGTTCATGTACACTCCGGAAGAGCTTGCCAAGGTCTTCATGCACCTCGTAAGGAACCACGACATTGAAGGCCTTTTCCTCAGCTCTGGCATCGTGAAGGATGCTGACCACACCACTGACATGATGCTCGACGCTGTGAAGCTGGTCCGCAACAAATACCATTTCCATGGCTACATCCACTTCAAGGCGCTTCCAGGGGTCAGCTATGACCGGCTCAAGGAAGCGAGACGATACGCTACAAGGATGTCCATAAATATCGAGGCCACGAGCAGCCAGCGCATCAGCGAGTTCACGAGCATAAAGACCTACAAGTCTGACATACTGCGCAGACAGGCCTGGATAAAGAGCCTCTCTCCTCCGTCTGGCCAGTCCACCCAGCTCGTCGTGGGAGCTGCAGACGAGACTGACTGGGAAGTGCTGAAGATGATGAAGTGGGAGTATGAGAACATGAGCCTGCACAGGATGTATTACAGCGCGTTCAGTCCGCTGCACAACACCCCTTTCGAGTCGCGTAAAGCAGCTCCGAAGTGGCGCGCTCACCGTCTCTACAATGTCGACTGGCTGTTCAGGAAGTATAACTATGATTTCAATGAGGTAAAGGAGCTGGTCGATGACAATGGCATGCTTCCGGACAAGGATCCTAAGCTGACGCATGCAGAGAGGTTCATAGAGAAGCCTGTCGATGTGAAAGAAGCGAGTTACGAGGAGCTCATCCGTGTCCCTGGCATAGGTCTGAAGACTGCAAAGTGCATAGTCGCTGCAAGAGAAGGCTTCCCGAAGATGGGGCGCAGGCATCTGCACCAGATGGGCGTGATAATGCACAGGGCAGACCCTTTCATAAAAGTGGATGGCTGGACGCAGAAGGCTTTAACCGCGTTCTGAGCCCTGTTAAACAGTTCATTTAAAAGAAGGTTTCGGCAAAAAAACCTGCCGCCAGGTTTATATATTTTGTCGTCTTGTGTTGTTGCCCGGTGATTGATATGAAGATGCTAATGGTATTTGTTGTGGTGGTCGTTCTTGCGGCCTCTCTGGTCTGCGGAGTGACTCTTACTTCTGACGCGACCGTCCGTGTCGACAGCCCCGCTGTCGCGCTGGGCAGGATCTGCGTGTTGGACGCTTCTGGTAGTCTGACAGATAAGTGCGGCGAGGTCCTGTTCGGCAATGTCAATGTGCATAGTGTCGCTGGTGACACTATAGGCATGGTGCTTATCCAGTTCGGCGGCAACATCTACCGCTCCATAACTACTGCACCGGTCCAGCTCTACCGCGTGACGCTGCGGGACGGCACTGTCACTGAAGCGACAAGCCTCGACCTTCCTGCTGAGATGGAGAGCTACGAGCCTATTGACATGATCGGCCTGCAGGGCAAGCTTTCAGTGCTGAGGCCTGACGGCACAGAGATATATAGCATCGGCGAGACCAGGACGCTGAGCCATCCTGGCAAGACAGGCGCGCCTGAAGATGTCGCGCCAGCAGAGTTCTACATAAAGTACGTGGGCCTTGTTCTTGAGGACACTGACACTTCGCGCCAGGTCATGACTGCCGGCGAGTATGAAGACCTTGTGGTCACTGTCAATCTCCCTGGTGGTGTCCAGGAGAAGTACAAGGTAGTCGAGGTGACCTCGACAAACAGCTTTGACTGGGTCCCGGCTGCGGAGGTGCCAAAATGAGAGCCGCACCATTTTTCATTCTGTTGTTGTTCTCGCTGGCCGTGCTTGCGGGCATTGTCGGCTGCGCAAAGGAGGCCGGGAAAGTCGCTGCTCCCCAGGTGTCCCAGCCTGCTGTTGAGCCTGTGAAGGACCTTCCGAAGCCTGACTTGAGCAGGGGTGTGGAGAAAGTCGACACATCAGCTTACACCGACGCGCAGGGCATGTTCATAGCTGATATCATGAACCGTATGGTGGATACTGCTAAAGGAATCAGGTGACCCGTCAGTACAGCATCACTCGCACAGGAATATCACGTGCGCAGCGTGGGAAGTCGTCCTCAGTGAAAGGGTGTTCTCGTTGACATTGCCCATCGCTGTCTCGCCTATGCGCAGGTTCTTCTTTACTAGCAGGTTTGTCGGCGATGTAAGATCAAAGTCGCATGTTACGCTCTCATCGCTGCTCAATGATCTCCTTCCGCAGCTCTCTATGAGCTGGCCGTTGGTTATCTGCAATGCGTTGAGCACTATTACAGGGTTGTCTGCTGTCTCCCTTGCGCTATAAGAAAGCGAGCTGAACATCCATCTCTTTGTCTCTGTATTAGTCATCTTGAATGAGAACTTCTCCGGCTCTTTCTCCCCGAACTTGCACACGACTTCAGAAAGGAGTGTTATGTTCTCCTGCTTTATGTCAGTGGCACCTCCTGTAGCGAGCTGTTTCTGCTCTTTGATAGGCGCTACAGGTGTCTCGTTCGATGCAGGCGTTTCTGGCCGGGGAGCTGCCCTGACTTCCTGCCGGGCTGTGGGCTCCTGGACAGCGGTTATCTCCTCTGCCTGCTGCTGCTTTGCGCAGCCTGCGATGAAGAGGAGGATGACCAGAAACAATATGATGAACAAGTGTTTTCTCATGGTTTCACCTTCTTGCTCCCCGACCATCTTAAGCGTTTGGATTATTTAAAAGTTGCCTTTGAGCCAAGCAGATGGAAAATCTTATTAATTGGCCTGTGTTCAGGTTGGATTATGGGTCTTAACATCCAGGTCCTATGCATATTGTTCAGGAAGGCTGTAAGACATCATGAATTCCTTCTTCTGAAGCGCGTTCCTGATAAAGGAGGATTCTGGCAGCCAGTGGGCGGGGGTGTTGAAGATACCGACGGTTCTCTGCTTGATGCTGCATACAGGGAGATCCTTGAGGAGACAGGGATAGCAAGAGGGGATATATCAAGAGTCATTGATGACGTCCATTATTTCGAGTTTGATAGGCACTACCTGACCGGCGAGCCCATAGACAAGATAAAGGAATATGTATTAGGGTTTGAAGTTAAGGGGTCTGTTTCTGTGAAGTTAGAAGATAATCCTTGCGGAGAGCATGAAGATTTCAGGTGGGTCTCTTTTGAGGATTCTTATGTTATGCTTAAATGGCAGAACAACAAGGATGGATTCATGAAGCTTAGACAGATTCTTGATTCAGAGGATGGCAACCACAACCTATAAAAACACCAGCCATATTATGTCCTGCATGCTTGAAGTGAAGAATCTGGTCAAGATGTTCGGGGATTTCACTGCTCTTGATAATGTGTCTTTCAATCTTAAGGAGGGTGAGCTTGTCTCGCTGCTGGGCACTAACGGCTGCGGCAAGACAACAACCATAAAGATCATTGTCGGTTTCTTGGAGGAGACATCCGGGCAGATAAAGTACAATGGAAAGCAGATGCTCCAGACTGACCGTTCAAGGGTCATCGGCTGGGCTCCGCAGGATGACAGCTTCTTCGGCAACCTGACATTGATGGAGAACATGGTCTACTTCGGAAACCTGAATGATGTAGAGCGGAGCGAGGCGAAGAAGCGCGCAGAGGAGCTGCTCAAGCTTCTCAAGCTTTTCCACAAGCAGAAGACACTGGCCAAGGACCTCAGCGGCGGGATGAAGCGCCGCCTGAACATGGCAATTGCCATGATGCACAATCCTAAGATACTCATCCTTGACGAGCCTGAGGCAGGCGTCGACCCCATGTCCCGCGTCACGCTTTGGGAAGTCGTCAAGGAAGTCAAGAAGAAGGGCACCACAATCCTTCTCGTCACTCACAATCTCATCGAGACAGAGCATCTTGCTGACCGCATAATAATAATGGACGCTGGCAAGGTGATATTTGAGGACACGCCCAAGAAGCTGAAGTCAAGATATAAGGAGAGGAATATCGAGAATGCATTTAAGAGATCTGTTGAGAAGCGCTAACCTCCAGTTCCAGAAGCTGGACACCATGCTGCTGAACGACCTGAAGCTTTTCTTCAGGGACAAGAAGAGCCTCATACTTGTAGTCCTTACTCCCTTCCTCATACTCTCTATCCTGATAAACATATTCTACTTCTCTGACGTGGCTGAGAACATCCGCGGCGTCAAGCTCGCTGTGTGCGACATGGACGGCGGGGGCTTCGAGCTGGAGTCAGAGATATTCGATTCCACGATTTTCACCGGCGACTGCGAGGCTGAAGTGGCTGAGAAGGTCGCGACCGGCAGGTTCCGCGGAGCAGTGGTCATCCCTGAGGATTTCAGGAAGGACCTTCTGGAGGGCAGGGGCACCGAGATGAAGCTTTTCGTGGACAGCTCCAAGCAGACCACTGCTGTCGTCACGAGCAATGCTGTCAAGGCGTATGTCTCTGACCTGAACGAGAAGATGGGCACGGCATTCATACTCAACGCGTGGGACCAGCTGAAGGAGCTGAACGACAACCTGCGTTTCCTTGTCACGAACCTTGAGAGGGCGAAGCCTGTCGCTGTCGAGCTGCAGCAGAGGCTGAACAGCATCAACGCAGACCTTTCTTCCATCGATTTTGAGGCGCAGCACCAGGCGGTCTCTGACCTGATAGGTTTCCTCAACCTGATGGAGATCCAGCTGGATTATGTCAACCAGAGCTTCTCAGGGCTTTCTGAGATCCCACAGATACCGTCGATAAGTTACAATCCTGACACTTCCGTCGCGCTGAATGAATACAACATCAATTCTGCTGTCCTGAGGGCCAGGTACTGCAATGCTTCTGGGACAATCCCAATTCTTACAGAGGACCCTATCTGTTCCCTGCTCGACTACACTGACGGCGTGATGGGCGCTGTCGCTGCTGATGCTGCAGACCTTTCCGCATACCAGGCAGAGCTTAATGCGAAGATCGCTGACCTGAACTACCAGTCTGCTGCGCTGAACCAGAGCATGTCCCGCCTCTCGGCGATGGTGGATTCAGGCTCAGAGCAGAATGCTGAGATGCGCAGGAGGATAGGTGCAGTTAGGGACAACCTCCTTTTCCTTGACGCGAAAACTGAAAATGTCACGCAGTCAATCATCGAGCTGAACCAGTCGGTCGGCAGGTTCCTTGGGGACATGATACGCGTGACTGATGAGCTGAACCAGACCATAGATGTGCTCGACTCGTACACCAAGAAGGACCCTGCGACGATACTCAGGCCTGTGAAGGTGGACTCGAGGCCTGTGTTCAAGGACAAGCTTGAGATATTCTACCGCCTGCCGGCGCTCATGTCGATAATACTGCTGTTCATCACGCTCTTCATATCCTCGAGCCTAATAGTGAATGAGAGGAGGGGCGGGACCATGGCCCGCATCTTCCTGAGCCCGATAAGCATGTTCTTCTATGTGTTCGAGAAGATGGCATACCTCCTGCTGCTCTGCCTGGTCGCTGTGCTCTCGATGCTGCTTGCCACTTTCGCATTCAGGGTGCCTGTAGAGCTGGGCCTTGACCTGTTCCTGGTCTTCATCGTGGCGTCGCTCGTCTACATATCGCTTGGCGTGCTGATAGGCTCGTTCTCGAAGTCAGAGAACACCTCATTGCTGACCTGCCTAGTGATAGGCTTCCCTCTGATGTTCCTGAGCGGAGCGTTCAACCCGCCAGAGCTGATGGACAAGTTCATGCGGGTCGCTTCGCAGTACCTGCCGCTGACGCTGAACATCGACCTTCTTGAGAAGATAACAATCTACCACACAGGCATGGATCCTGCCAAGCTCCTGGTGATGGTAGGTATGATAGTGGTGTTCTATGTTCTTGCCGTGCTCATGATACGCAAGAAGCCGACGCTGAAGTGATCATCTTCTGCTCTTGCGCCGCTTGCATGCGAAGAGGTTCTTGAGCCGTTCCTGGAGGTCCTTCCCTTTCGGCAGGAGCTCGAAGTTCATGACCAGGATGAGCTTGTCGCCCTCCTTGGTCTTGTAGCTGTCGTCAGGTATGAGCTTCAGGCCATCGATGTTCTTTATCGCTATGACATTGCCTGCCTTGCCGAGCTGCGAATCCGCTTCCTTTATGGTCTTGCCTAAGAAGGGCGTTCTCCTGTCCACTTTGATCTCTGCGAGCTCAAGCCCTCTCTCTGAGAGAGTTGTCGCGTCCATGACCCACCTTACTATGTCCGGTGAGGTCAGCGCAAGCGATATCATCCTTCCGCCGATGGAGGATGATGGTATTACCTTATTGGCTCCCGCTTTCATCGCTATGGGTATGAAGTCAGGGTTGTGTATGTTGGTTATTATTTTTACTTCGTCAGAGAGCTGCCGTATCTTGTTTATGCAGAGTATTATCTCTGAGTCGTCCTCCAGCGTTATCAGCACCACAGTATTGGACTTCTCGATCCCTGCGTGCTCAAGGACCTTCCTGCTCAGAGGGTCTCCCTTTATCATGTTGACAGCGCCTTTGGGGTAATGCACAAGGACCTCCCCTTTCTCTATAATCGTCGGCCTTATGCACCTCTGCTCGAACTCGTTTATGATGCTCTGGGCAAGGGGGTTGTGGCCCACTATTATGTAGTTCCTCTTCTTGGCCACTGCCTGCTTGGCCTTCGCTCTCTCCTTGGCGAGCTTGGCGCGCGGGAGCGTGATCATCTCTGACTCGAGGAGCCTCTCGTCTTTTGCGCTCAGCTGCAGGGCTCCCTTCGTGACGATGAAGCAGTCGTCGCTGTGCGCGACCATGCTTTTAACCTGCCTTATGAAATGGATGATCTTCGAGAAGTTGTTGTGGGTTATCAGGAACTGCAGCCCGTCGAGGAGCACTATGGAGTTGGGGACCTGCTTGACGAACAGGCGTATCGTCTCGTAGAGCTGCTCTATATCTATGGGATCTACCGAGAGGTGCTCTGTCTCTGTGTCAGTCATCCAGACTATAGGGGTCGTCTCGATGCCGTACTCGTGCCTTATCGTAGACGGGTTGTGCGCAGTTATTATGAGGCCGTATCTCTTCTTGTAGAGGTGTGTCAGCAGTACCTTATGCGCTATCTCGCTGGACTTCTCATGCTTTATGAAGTAGCTGTGCCCGAAGTCGATCTCGTACTCCTTCGCGAGCTGGTGGTCGAGCTTCCTGCCAGGGACTATTGTCTCTCCGACAGGCTGTATGGCGAGGAACTTGTACTTGATTATCCCTATCGCTATGAATACGCTCATTATGAGCGACAGTATGTTGTTGTGCGGCGGCAGGGCGACCCCCATCGCAGGCAGTATGACACCTGTCGGTATCCCTAGCATTATAGGGAACGCCGAGCCTATCACGAGGTACATCAGCTGTTTCTTCTTGTCGAGCCTCGTGGTCATGAAGTACTTGAATACGAAGAGCACGAATGCGTAGATGAAAGGTATGATCTGGAACCAGAGGAAGAAGTAGTTGTACACCGGGCCGAAGGTGTAGTCCCAGAGCTCTATGCCGAAGCCGTAAGCCAGCGCACCCGGCGGGACGAGGTCCGCTATCACCAGGTCTGTCAGCCAGAGCGCGAGCAGCAGGAGCACCATCGGAGTGTAAAGGCCCACCTTGCCGGGCACTGTCGTGAAGTAGCTCTTTTTCTTGAGGTATGCCCAGACAAAGCTGAGCAGGAAGAAGACTGAGATTATGTATCCTGTGTATGAGACTTTAGCCCATATCAGCGCAGTGCTAGCGTCAGGCAGAAGCCACATGACGAACTTGCCGAGGTCCCATACAGCCTGGCCTAGGAACACGACCGCGAAGCTACGGTTGACGTTCGATGATGGGTTCCTGAAGTATATCCAGAGGGCGAGGCCAAGCTTGACTATGAATGCCAGCAGCGATGCGAACAGGATGGCGTTAGTCCATGCGACGCTCCCATGGTATCCTGTTAGCAGGCCTAGCAGCAGGAGTATCCCTGCAGTTCCTGCGATGAATGGTGCTTTTGCCATTTTCTCAGACGATTCTCCTATAGCTTGAACCTTTTCACATCTATGAGCATTATGAGCTTGTTGCCCTGCTCTACCTTCAGCTCGTCGCCAGGTATCTTCTCAAAGCCTTCTGCCGTGTCGACGCCTATTATCTTGGCAGTGTCCTTCAGCTGCTCCCTTATCTGCGCGATGGTCTTGTTCGCCAGGGGGGATTCTTCTGTGATGTCATATTCGATGAGCTGCACTCCCCTTGCCTTTGATGTGGCGCGGGTGAGCCATTCGACCGCGCTGGGCTCGTCAGCGACCATCGAGATGAGCCTTCCTCCTATGGAGGACGGCGACACGACCTGGTCCGCGCCTGCAGACTCCGCTATCTTGATGTGCTCGTGGTTGTTTATCTTCGCGACGATGTTTATCCAGGGGTTGAGCTCCCTTATGACGTGTATCGCGAGCAGGACCTCTGAGTCGTCGTCCATCGCGAGGACTATGTTCTTCGCGTTCGTGACATTGGCCCGCTTGAGCACGTCGGGGCTTGTAGGGCTGCCGACCATGAAGTGCACGTCCTTTGACTTGGCGAGGTCAGGCCTGTTCTGCTTGTCGATGATCACCACTTCCACACCTGGCGCTTTTATCTCCTCAAGTGCTGCCTCTGATGTGGGGTTCCAGCCGCAGAGGATGCAGTCGATCTTCTTCCTCGTCCTCGTGACGCCGAACATGCTGCCCAGGTTCACCGCGACTATCCTGCTGGTTATCTGCGATATTATGAGTGATAATGATATCATGCCAAGGAGCATGACCAGCAGTGCGAGCATCTTTCCCTGTGTCGTCATCGGCGTTATGTCTCCGTATCCTACTGTGGTCATCGTGGTCACGAGCCAGTAGAGCGAGATGAAGTATGGGTTGACACCCTCAACCTTGAACTGTTCCATCGCATCAGGCCTTTGAGTAAGCTCGATGCGTGCGAAGAGGACGATCGCTATGAAGAAGACAAGGAGCAATGATGTGACTATGACAAACCTTGGCGTGAAGAACTTCCTCAGCCTATACCAGCCATCATATATCCAGGATGTCTTCTTCCTCAGCCCCAGCAGCCTTCTTATGGATTCGTCCATCTGCTTACACCCCACCAGCTAAAGCTAAACTGCGACCGTAGCCGCCTGTTAGCACATGTACAGATGATGCATCAGCAGAATAATCAGATGTTGCAGTAAATCGTGCGGTTGATGAATATGATGTGCGTGGCGGCACGAGAGCTCGCTCAAACTGCGAAGCAGTTTGGCGTGCCAAAGCATCTTTGATGCTTTGAGCATTTCGAAGCGTAGCGAAGCAAAGCGGAGTAGGGCGCAGTTTAGCGTCTCCTCTAGAAATATATCTCACTCTAACTCTACCAAGAACTATCTCCACCTCTTTTCCCATATGCCCATTTAAAAAGAAGTGTTATTTTTAAAGGTTTTGCTTGCGTTTGGCATGCAGAAGGGCCACTACTGGTTAATCTGCCCAAATGGGCATCAGACCGGTTATTTCCTCTTCTGGAGCGGTT
>JAHJSS010000013.1 GCA_018830225.1 Nanobdellota archaeon | reverse complement strand
CGAGGATGTAGCACCATTCGCGTGGATTGCACCATTTGCAATGCTCAAAATCGCGAAGCGATCTTGGCACGCCAAAATGCAAAGCATTTTGTGCGTTCCGCAGACTCGCCTGTCGAAGCGAGTCCCGTAATACACAAAATCCTTGCAGGATTTTGGTACCAAAACCTTCGGTTTTGTGTACCGCGCCCTTTAGGGCGCGGATACTCAAAAATGCTGCTGCATTTTTGGTACACAAAACCAGGGGTTTTGTAGTAGTTCCGAGCGGCGAGTCTGCGTTATCTGCAGAGCGGGAGCTCTATATAGAAAGCGACCCCACCTGCTGCAGGATGTGCTGTGTATATCCTGCCTTTGAACTTCTCTTCTATTATGTCCCTGCATATGGCAAGGCCGAGGCCTTTGGATCCGCTGCCTGACTTGTATGGCTTGAAAGCATCCTCGAGCGTGTCGAATGGCAGTCTCGGGCCATTGTTGCTCATGACTATCCTGCCGGTGTCTGCGCGCTCTTGGCTCTCCCTGAGGTCATATATACCTATCCGTATGCGTGGGTTTTCAGTCCCGGAAAGTGCCCTGCGCATGTTGGAGAATATGTTCATCAGGACTGTCCTTGCCCTGACCTGGTCGCCTTGGAACATCATCTTCTGCGTGCTTGCAGCGTCGTAGCCCAGTAGGAGCTCGATTCTTTGGTCATCAAGCATTCCTGTGCATATGGTCACTGCGTCGTTGATGATTCCTACCAGGTCGAGTGTTGTCGGGTTGTATGGTGCTGCGATCTTGCCTTGCTGTACAGTGCTCATCAGCTCCAGGAGCTTTTGCTTCTGTTCGCGTGCATACTCAAGGGACTCGTTGTATCTTGCCCGTATCCTGACTGTTGTGTCGTCATCTGGCCGGGATCTTATCTTTTTGAGTATGTCTTCGGAGCCCTGTATCATCGTGTCAGCGACCCTTATGTCGTGGTCCAGCTCTCGGACTATCTCTTCTACAAGGCTAAGATGGTTCAGTATTGTATCTTCCTCTGCTACAGTCATTCCTATCCCCAACTCCCTGTCTTTTTTTAGAACTACTCTTGTATGTTAGTCAGCCTGGATTTAAAAGGTTTGCTCTATTTGTTTATAAAGAACTGGAAGAATTATTGAAAATAAAAAATTTTGAAGGGCTTATTCTTTCTTCTTTTTCTTCTTGGTCTTCTTGATGTCCTTCTCAAGGTCCAGCTTCTCGAGCAGCTCCTTGTAGCGGTTCCTTATGGTTACTTCTGTCACGCCTGCTACGTCTGCCACTTCGCGCTGTGTCCTTTTCTCGCCGTGTATAAGCGCGGATACGTATAGCGCGGCTGCCGCGATTCCTGTCGGTCCCCTGCCTGATGTCAGCTCAGCTTTCTGCGCCTTCTCCAGGATTTCCACTGCCTTTGACTGTGTCTCTGCGCTCAGCCTGAGCGAGCTTGAGAACCTTGCTATGTAGTCTGCCGGGTTTGACGGCAGGATAGTGATTCCGAGTTCCCTTGTGACGAACCTGTATGTCCTTCCGACCTCTTTCTTCTCTATGTTTGAGGCTTCTGAGAGTTCGTCGAGTGTCCTTGGGACCTCATGCCTTCTGCATGCTGCGTATAGCGAGCCTGCGACGACTGATTCCATGCTCCTTCCCCTGACAAGCCCTCTCTGGACTGCCAGTGTGTATATGCGGGCTGCCTCTTCCTCTACTGACTTGGGCAGCTTGAGGTAGGATGATACTCTCTTGAGCTCTGCGAGCGCCAGCTTCAGGTTCCTCTCGATGGCTGTGCTTATCCTGTACTGCCATTTCCTGAGCCTGAAGAACTTGTTCTTGTCTTTTGAGCCGAGCTTGTAGAGGTCTGCCTTCTGGCCGACTTCTGTGCCGAGTCCCTGGTCATACTGGGTGTATGTCATGGGCGCGCCGGTCCTTCTCTTGCTCTCGGAATCTTCGCTATCGAAATCTCTCCATTCCTGCGTGAAATCGACCATCTTCTCTTCAACGACCAGGCCGCAGTCCTTGCATATGACCTCGCCTTTGTCCTTGTTTATGAAGAGGTTGATCCCTCCACACTCCGGACATTTCTTTATGTATTCCTGAGTCATGATCGTCACCTACTCGGGTCTGTATCAGACACTCTATCTGACCCGAAATGTTTCATTACCACCCCAACTTTTGCGAAAAAAATTTAAATGAAAATGATTCGAGTATATTGGTCATTACAATAGATTTATATACTTGCAATATATACGACTATATAAATGTTTTGGTTTTGAGAAACCTTTTTAAATCTTTTCTATTCCAGAAACAGAGGCGAAATAACCATGTCAGACCCGCTAACTAAGGAATTGTTTGATATTCTCGCTTGTCCTGTGTGCAAATCCAGCCTTAAGTATACAGCTGACAAGAAAGGGCTAGAGTGCAAGCAATGCAAGGCAAAATACCCCATAGAGAACGGAATACCTGTTATATTGCCCCCGAAGAAGAAATAGGCATCCTGTGTTTCGCTTCCTTTCTTTTCTATACTAATATTATAGAATATTATAGACTGCATTCGCCTTACAATGCAGCTGGCAATATAATCCTGGCTTTTGGTTGCGGCAGAAAGAGAGGTAATGGGTGCAGCAACAGGATGAGCACCAAAAGTCAACTATACTTTTGCGGTCTTACTGCGGGAAAACCTCTTGTGGGGTATGTTAATTACAGAAGAAATCGGACTTCACACACCAGGTTTCGTGAAGCATGACAAAGGAAGTTACTCAGATTCTGAACCGCAGACCGCGCTTACCAGACCGCTTTATTCAGCCCAATCAGAATCTGATTTTATATTGCCCTGACCAATACCTTTTTAAATGTGCCATTTCATCTTCTCTCCACACGCCGCCGTGGCATACTCAGTCCCTTCGGGCCTGGTCGCCACGTCGTCTGCGTTCGTTACACTCACTTGCCGCCGTGGCATACTCGAAGCTGCTGCTTCGGTCGGCCACGTCAGCTTCGCTCGCAAGAGCTCGCTACGCCGCCGTGGCACAACCTGGTATGCACCAAATCTTCGATTTTGGCACAACAAGACTACAAGTCTTGTGTGCAATTGAGCTTCGCTCAATTTGCATCCCAAAATGCGCAGCATTTTGAGGACTGCGCAGGTCTTGAACACTCTGTTCGGGATCAAGCGAACCTGTTCCCGAAGGATACGCAAAATCCCAGCATATTTGCCGACGTCGCATAACCTGGTATTGCGCTGGTCTTGAACTCTGTTTAAGACTAGATAACCAGTTTCCGAAAGGATGTCCCGGTTCAAATCCGGGCGTCGGCGTATTTTATCTTTATATTGTGCTGAGTTGAGTTTTCTTTCTCTTTTTATTGTATTTATCCCGATGATATGTTTTAAATATATCTTCATCTTATACTGTTGGTATGCCTTTTTTCAGCCAGGTGATGGTCAACTGCAAGCATTGCGGAAAGCCCGCTCCTTCTAATGAGATGTCGCTTGATCCTGTCTATCGCATGATGGTCTGCAGGAAGTGTGTCGAGGAGAGGAGGATGAAGGACAATCCTATCCGTCCTGGTATGCCGTTGCCTCCGAAGCCGGGAATCGCTCCGTCAAGGCCTGCTCCTTTGCAGGCAGTCAAGCCTGCTGTCATGCCAAAGCCTGTGCCCAAGCCAGCTCCATCTGCTGTTAAGGTATTGTCCAGCTCTTCAAAGTCTAAGATCAAGTGCAAGAAGTGTGGCTGGTCTTTCAACTTTGATGCTGATAAGGGCTATCCGAGGAACTGCCCTAGCTGCGGAACGCCTGTCGGCGGCGGGAAGTATGATTTCTTCTAGTCAGCCGAAAGTATAGCTTGACATCTTCCAGTCCTTCAGCTTGACATTGACTTTTATGTGCTCTGTCTTGTCAGGGTAGTAGAGAAGGTCCCGTGTGAATCTTATCTCGACTATCCAGCTTCCATTATCTCCTGTCTTGACTGTGCTGAGGACGTTCAGCTCCCTTCCTTGCTGGTTCTTGTACCCGTCAAGGCTCTTTACGAATGCTTTTGCTGCTTCTATTGCTTTTGTCTCTTCTTCCTCTAAGCTCATCGCAGTTCCGGAAGTAGTTTTCGCGGTCGTTGTCACTGTCTTTGCCGGTGCCTTCGGGGCAGGCGCTGTCTGGGCAGGCTCCTGTACAGGCTCTGTCTGCTCTTCAGCCTCTTCTATCGGCGCTTGGGTCTCTGCAGGCGCTGCCTTCGGCCTGGACTGTATTGTGTAAGTGTTCTTCATTATGCCGCAGCCAGCGACAAGTGCGAGAAGTATGATCAGCATCGTGATATAAGCCATTTCTTTTCTCATCGTACCACCCTGGATGTTATGTGTGCGGATATTCTGTTGGCGGATATAAATCTTGCTGTCATGTAAGCGGTCTTTTCTTATGCAATACATTTATAAATGGATGTTCTTCATGGGCTCTGTCCCGAGAGTCTTAAAAAGCCAAAAGAAGAGATTGTGGCAGGCTAGCCTGCCATAGACTTCTGTGCGGATTGTCCGCACAGAATGGGAGCTTACGCTACTTCCGTACTTTCTTTTTATGCTGCTGTTGCCT
>JAHJSS010000012.1 GCA_018830225.1 Nanobdellota archaeon | reverse complement strand
TCTATTGCATCACCAAAATGATTTTCTGCTCCGCCCACGCCACCGCTCAAGCGTCGGTTGGATGGATGGGTGGAAACCGGCACTTGTGCAGGAATATGCGGAAGGTGTCAGCCTCCAGTGGCCAGTGATGCGCATTTTGCCGGCAAAGTGGTTTAGCAGCGTGGCGTGGGCGGTTTAGTGAGGTTGGATTCAATACTGAACTTACCGAGCTTTTCTATCATACATCAACAACAAACTTTATATACTTTTGAGCCCATAGCTACTCCTTAAAAGAGGGAATATGAAGCACGAGAAAGCTGCGCTGGAAGAGCTGAAGAGGATAAACAAGAGGATTGATTCTATTTCAGGCTCTGCAGCATCTGGCGGGAGGTCTACTTTTCCAGGTTATTTCCTTGCTTTTGCTCTTGCAGTGGCTTGCGTGGCTGCTTTGTTCTATCTCGGCTCTGATATCACCGGCTTTGTCACGTTCAGCGAGTCTGTTGTCAGGACAGAGACTGACAGCTTCGCTGTTTTTGAGCCAGGAACAGTCAACATAAAGACAGACCTTGAGAACATAAATTCTATCATGCTTTCAGGCACGGTCTATGGCAATGGAAAAGCCGCGGTCTTCCTGCAGGGCCCTGAGCGCAGGTATCTTGCCTATTATTTTGAGGGTGATGCCACTGAAGGTGTTGCGTTTGATGACATGTGCTATGACACCTGCCATGTTGAAGGTCTTGGAAGTGAGAACACACTTGTATTTGAGCTTGACAACCTGTGGATCGATGTCAGCAGGGTGAAGTATGTCTATGGCAGGATCATTGATTTTGAGCTTGAGCCTCTTGTTGTGCCTATCGATTACACGAAAGAGCCAGCGAGGGTTATTGAGCTTAAGCTGACTAACAGGCAGCTCGCTGATTACACTGTCCTGCTCTATCTCGACGGCCCGCTGAGCAGCAGTTTCAGCTGGCAGGGCTCTCTTGTGCACATGGCTCCTGACACTCCTGAGAAGATTATTCCTATCACGATGAAGCTGCCGAGCAACCTTCCGAAAGGCACTTACACCCATAAGGTGACTGCCCGCTATGTCCCCCCTGGTACTTATGACTTTGTAGGCGAGTCTCCTGTCGCAGAGAGCTTCATAACAGTGTATAATGAATGATGTGGATGATTCTTCTTTCTCGGCACTTGTTTAGCTATTTCTAGTAGCACCACCGCAGGTTATGCGAAGCGTTTCTCGACAGAAACAATCTTACTGACAAGGGGGAAGCCCCCTACGGGGAACGTCAGTATCGCAGAATTGATCTGCAAGCGTAGCCCTGCGTGGTGCTACTGTATCAGGAGCTAAACAAGCACTTTTCTCTTTGCATTACCTGAACCCTGTCAGGTCTGATGGCTCGAGCGCTTTCTCGACGCATTGCTCGTAGAATCTCTTGACGCTTATGTTCTTGAACATTGGGTGCCGGCACTTGTAGCTGTCAAGGAATTTTCTTGTGAG
Organism: Nanobdellota archaeon; assembly: GCA_018830225.1. GTDB lineage: Archaea > Nanobdellota > Nanobdellia > Woesearchaeales > UBA11576 > JABMQF01. Next base: position 4,046 of record JAHJSS010000012.1, on the reverse strand, counting down.
TATCTCTATGACCAGGCCGTATTTTGATGAGAGGTGCAGCAGGACTCCGCACATCGGCGAGTCGAGACCTCTTTCGTACTCGAAGTCTGATACTTCTGTGAATGAGGGGAATGTCAGCAGTACCTTTCCTGCCGCTTCTCCGAGCGAGAACTGGTGGTAGTGCCCTTGTATGAGTATGTCCCATGGCTTTGCGAGGCTTCCCATCTTCGTGACCCATCTCTCCTGCGGCGGTGTCGCCGTCGCCATGTTTGGCCTTCCGCCGTATGAGTGCATCATGTGCACGTTCAGGCCGAGCTTTGAGAATGCCCCTATCGAGCTGAAGAGTGTCTTGTTGCGGTCTATGCTTACATACAGGCTGTACATGAGCTTCTTCCTGATGGTCTCAGGGTCGTACTCGCGCTCCATGTGGGCCTTGAAGTACTGCAGGATTGTCTGCGTGGCCATCATCCCGCTGTGTATGAATCCTGAATTGTACTCGTGGTTGCCGTGTGTCAGGACTATGTGCTCTATGTCCTTGTCTATCCTGATCTGTCCTTCTTTCTCTGTGAAGAAGAATGGTTTCATGAGCTCAAGAGCGCAGCTTACTTGGGTCTGCGGTATCACAAGCCTTGTCGGCGCGTTCCTCATCATCGCGGTGGGATAGTTTATGCCCTCGACAAGGTCGCCGTTGAGCAGGGCTATCCTGCCGACTTTCTTTATGCCTGGCTTCTCCTGCAGCTTCTGTGACTGGCTCTTTGCGTAGTCCATGTACTTGATGAGGTAGTCGTGCCTGTGGGCTATGGACCCTACATGGACGTCTGTGAGGCTGAATATGAGGTACTCTTCTGCAGGCATGTTCTTGTGCTCCTCGAGCATGTCAAGCAGCTTCTCGTTTATGACAGTTATCAGTATCCGCGAGTCTTTTGTCGCCTCCACCTTGCATGATGACAGGAAGGGGACCTTGCCCCTGACAGAGAACGCCTTGTGCATCATGTCCTGGACAGCGTTCCTCAGCTGTATGGGTATCGACTCGTATTGTGTGGATGACTCGAGCGAAGGCACCCTTATGTTGAGCGTATTCTCTGTCTCCATGCTGGCCTGGAGCACGTTGTCATGCGAGCTGACCTTTATCTCGATGTCTTTCTGCTCGTCGGTGTCGTGCACCGCCAGGAACTGGTTTATTATCTGCTGTTCCTTCACACCCACTGATCTGGAGAGGCTTTTCCTGAAGTACTGGCCTATGCTCATGTGCGAGAGCCTGACATTGGCCGTGTCGAAGCTGAGCTGGAGCGAGTCACCTATCTTTTCCGAAAGCTTTATCTGCCGCTCGACATAGTCGTAGTATTCCTTCGCTGCCTCGAATATGGCCTCCACCCTGAGGCTTTTCCTCACGTCGTCGGGTATGTGGCTTGTGTTCTTCTCTATCTTGTACTGGAATTCCTTCTGGTTTATGAGCTCCCTCTGCTTCTCCTCTATTATGTCCCAGTCACCATCGGAAGTGACTGAGTAGACATTGCCTTTGAATCCTGAGATGAAGTCGGCCGCCAGCTTGCACTGCTGCTCGATCGAAGGCTGAGGCTCGTCTGATAGGTACTGGAGCAGGGCCAGCTTCCTCTTCTCCCTGGTGTGCTCGCCGTCGATGATGTCCCCGCAGAGCGCTATGTGCCTGACATCGTACCTGTTGGCGTATTCCTGTATCTTGTCGATGAACTTCCTTGACCTGTCATCCAGGTAGAGCCTTCCGAACGGCACGTCTCCGAGGAGCATTATGCTGCATCTCTCATCGAATTTCCTTGTTATGCTCGTCCTCTGCTTATAGTCCTCTGTGAGGAGCATGAGCTGCTTGCCTGAGAGCTCCCCCTGGTGCTGGAACTGCGGCGTCGAGAAGAAGCGTTCCGGCTCCATGATGTTCCAGACCCTGTGCTTCTCTGTCTTGCTCTGGGGGGGAAGCGTGTCTACGCAGGTTTCGAATGTCTCGACGAGCTCCCCGCTTCCTGAGAACTTCTTCTTGCCCTTTGGTATGTACAGCAGCGCTGGTTTCACCCCTGTCGCCTTTATTATCCTGAGTATCTCACTCTTACCTCCCCTATTGAGGTCTGCCTGCACAGCCTTTATCCTCTCGCTCACGCATGCCTCGCGCACTGCCTGGTAGTATTTCTCGTCGGAGAGCCAGTGCGTGCCTGGGTTGAGCTCGATGTTCTGGACTAGCTTCTTTGCGAGGCTCTTGTAGTGCGTGCTTCCCTCCCTGACTATGTTCAGGAGCTCTATGCCCTTCTTTATGTATGGTCTCAGAAGCTGTGACCTGTCTGGGAGCCTTTGTTTTGTGAGGTGTATGAGGTAGTCTGCGTGCAGCTCCTTTGTCACCGTGTTTCTTACGGCTTTTTCGAGTATCTGCATGGCATCCATCGCCTTGTCTCCCTGAAGGTAGAAGAAGAGGTTCCTGAGGTACTCTTGTCTTGTCTCTGATATCTGTGTCAGGAAGAGCCTGAAGGTGAAGTAGTCTATCTTGTAGGGGTTTATGTCAAAGAATATGGCGTATGTCGCCTTTTCCTGTAAGGATATGTTCGCGTATGCGCTCAGGACCTCGTCGACTCCGTCGACAGGGCCGCAGAAAAGCAGGCCTTTGGCGCGGCCGCCTGCTCCAGGAGGCGATGCCGTGATTCTTTCGCGTATGCCTGTTATGCACTCCTCGAAGCGGTCCACTGAGGTTATCTTTATCTTCTGGTATCGGTTCTTCTCGTTGAAGCTCTCGTTTGTGCTGTATCTTTTTAGGAATGTGAAGTATCCAGCGCTGAGGATAGTGGAAACATCTTCGGGGGGTACCTTTGAGCGAGGTGAAGGCCCTTTACCGTCCCTTTGATTTGTCAATCCCTTTAAGGACCTCATGATCAGGAGTGAAAGTTGATGCTGTCTGTGTCGTCTCCCATCCCCTGTCGTCGGAACCGAATTTTTTACGTCATCCCTCTTTTTATGAAATTTTTGTAATTATATTCTGCCATATAGATTTTTGAGGATATAAATCTTTCCTGAAATTCCGTATGATTGTTTCGGCGGAGAATGGTCTCAGCAGCAGAGTATTACTTGTATGGAATGTATTACCTGGCCGAAGTTTTTGCTCTGCGTATTGGTAACACCAGTGGCATTTCTCTTTCTGATAAAAAATCAGTTGGTATGGTTTTATATTATTACTTGTATATACTGGTAATACCTTTAAGAACACCGCCTGTAGTAAGGCAGGCTATGCCAGCCTGCGAGAGATTAAACTAACGCCGCCACCAGCGCCTTGCGAGCTGGTGGAACAATATGCGACAGACCAAACTCTCGGAAATACACTCAGCAGATTATGCAGAGCGAGCGCTCTGGTGGCGGCGCAGGTAAAAAAGCGTCGCTGTGCTGCAACACTGCCAGCGGCAGATTAGCTTTTCGTAGAGGAGCTGAACATGGCAAAGATCTCCATCCACATCCCCGACGATGTCCTGGCAAGGGTCAGGGAGCACAAGGACAGTCTTAACATATCAAAGGTCTGCTCGAATGCCCTGCTCAAGGAGGTCGAGATGATAGCCAATGTTCCGCCGATGGTGGAGCAGACAAGGAAGCTCATCGAGCGCTTGAGGTCGGATGTCCACAGCCAGCATATGGAGAGCTTCAATCTTGGGGTCAGGCTTGCGCAGGATTTCCTTTCAAGGTCAAGCTATGACCAGTTGAGGTATTGGGGCTCTATGGTGTTCTCTGAGAAGAAGAGATTTGTCCTGCCTGAGGAGATTGAGGATTACATAGAACGCTGTTCTCTTGAGAAGAGGTTCAGGCATCCGTTCCACAGGAATTCTTTTGTCAGGGGCTGGCTTGGAGTGATGCAGCGGACATGGGAGACTGTAAAGGATAAGGTTTAGGAAAACAATAAAAAGCACTCTCAATATCCTTGGTTTATGGAACCTATAAAGCCTTTATGCCCGTATTTCAGCGAGTGCGGGGGTTGCGTGTCTCAGCACGTCCCTTATGAGCTTCAGCTGAGGAACAAGAAGGATTTTGTTATGGATGCCCTTAGGAAGAGCTCTATCGCAATGCCT
>JAHJSS010000011.1 GCA_018830225.1 Nanobdellota archaeon | reverse complement strand
CTCTCAGACATGCTCAAGCTGAAGACACTCACAAGGCCGTTCATGGACGCGCTGCTTATAGTGCTAATCGACCTGACCCTCGACGTGGTCGCGGTGAGGCAGCACATATGGTACTGGGTAGGGCACTCACAGGCGCAGGGCTGGTTCGGCGTGCCTGCAGACAACTTCATAGGATGGATGTTCGTGACCTTCATGTTCAGCTTCCTGTTCAGGTACTTCACCAGGACAGAGGATGACATGATAAACAAGACCACGAGGACAGAATACTTCTTCCTGCTGCCCGCGTTCGCCTACCTCGCGATGCTCGTGCTGTTCAGCCTTGTCAACCTCGCAGAGGACGCGCTCAAGCTGACAAAATCAGAGGAGCTCTTCCTGCTCTGGGCGATAGTGATATTCTTCGCAGCCATGCTCAGGCACCAGAAACACAAGGAGGTGCAGGAGCTGACAGTGGACAACTACACCATATTCACGATACTATTCACCAGGCTGCTCTTCTACTCATACATCGTCTGGAGTTTCGTGCTTATGAAGGTGTACGAGAACAACATCGTCCTGATACTGATACTCCTCATGACGCTGATAGCAGAAGTCCTCATCTACCACTCAGCATTCGGCGAAGTGGGCGGGCAGATAAGATTCGGAGAGAAAGAGATGGAACATTTCTAACAACAATAATACGAGCAGCACCACCGCCTTTATGCGTAGCGCCTATCAGCTTAATAATTCGCATCGACAAGGGGGAAGTCCCTTACGGGGAATGTCGATGTCAACAAACAACAACGGGGCGCGGAGCCTGGCGTGGTGCTGCGACGAATAGTCCGTCCTAATTCTCATCAAAAGAAATAATCTTTAACTAGGCCTTCGGCAAAAAAATAGAATAGAAAACAAAAAATCAGCAGGCAAGAATCATTCTCCCTCAAACTCCACGAGCGAGAACAGCTTATATCCTTCCTTTTCAAGACGAGCCCTCCCACCAACTTCTGGCAAATCAACTATGAATGCCATCTCCACAACTTCTCCACCGAGCTTCTTGACAAGAGTCGCTGCTGCCAATAAGGTCCCCCCAGTCGCAAGCAGATCGTCCACAATAAGGACCTTACTTCCCTTGGCAATCGCATCCACATGCACCTCAATCTTGTCCTTGCCGTACTCGAGCTCATACTCATGCTGCATGGTCTTGTAAGGCAGCTTGCCTGCCTTCCTTATCGGGACAAAACCCTTGCCGAGCTGGTGGGCGAGCGCGCCGCCGAGGATGAAACCCCTTGCCTCAAGCCCGACAATCACGTCGATAGGGACGCCTGTGTAGCGCTGCACGAACTCATCGATAACCTTGCGGAAACCCTGGGCGTCCTTCAGCAGAGTGGTTATGTCCCTGAACATTATCCCCTGCTTGGGAAAATGAGGGATGGTCCTTATCTTGGATTTTATCGCGTCCATTCACACCACCTTCTCCAGGTCCCCGTCCAGTATCACCGGACCCATACCCTTAAGCTCGTCAGTGAATATGCTTTCAGGGACCGGGTTCATCAGGAATATCTTCTTCTCCAGCTCAAATGCCTTGTTTATCTCGAGGAACGTGGCGCCTCCGATGTAGTTCGGCTGGCCGCGCTTCTCATAGTTCAGCACAAGGATAGCGTCGCAGGGGCGGATGTTATGCTCATCACGCCTCAGCATCATGCGCTTCCACTCGGCGTGCTCATCAGCGCCCAGTCCTTTCATCTCCTCTTCCTTGAAAGGGTCGTCGAAACTGTTGGGAAGTATGGTCGAGTGACCCCTGCTCTCCAGCACTGCCTTCACCGCAGGTATCTGATCATAAAAATGCTTGCTGCATGCCAGGAATATCTTCATGTTCACACCTCATATCAGTTATGCGCAAAACCGTGCCCTACTTCGCTTTTGCTGCGCAAAAGCTCTCGTCGTTGCCAACCTCGCGTCAGGATTTATTGACAGCCTATCTGGCACCTCCCCGTAAGGGATGCTCGCCCTTACTACGTGCGGGCGGCACCTCGCTCGCTACGCTCGGAGGCATCCCCCTCCAGATGCGCTGCATTCAGCGCATGACGCTGCGGAAACTGGCAACGACGGTCACGGTTTTGCTTTTTATGATTATTTTATCTTCGGTATCGCCGCTGTGATGAGCTTTGTCACCTTCTCGACGTTCTGGCCGAATATCTTGAGTATATCGTCCCAGGTCACAGGGGCCTCGTCATCCTTCCAGCAATCAAAGTCTGTGCTCATCGCGACTGCTGCGTAAGGTATGCCTGCCTCGTTGGCGAGGATAGCCTCAGGGGCTATGCTCATGTTGATTATGTCGGCGCCCCAGGCACGGAACATGTGGGACTCTGCCTTGGTCGAAAATCTCGGGCCTTCTATGGTAACGACAGTTCCTTTAGGATGATGCTTTATCTTCAGCTCCTTGCAGGTGTCGTTGAGGATCTTCCTCAGGTCTGCATTGAATGGCTCTGCCATGGGTGTATGCACTGGCTTGTGAGGCTCGAACATGTCATGGAACGAGAGCTTGCGCAGTCTTGTGAAATCTATGAACTGGTCGATGATCACCAGGTCACCCCTGCCTATCTCTTCCTTGAGGCTGCCGACAGCAGTCGTAGCGAGTATATGGGTGCAGCCTGCCTGCTTAAGAGCATGTATGTTGGCGCGGAAGTTGACCTGCGTAGGAGGGATAGTGTGCTCCCGGCCATGCCTTGCGAGAAGCACAACATCTACGCCAGCTATCTTCCCATGCTTCAATGGAGAGCTCGGGTCGCCGAATGGAGTCGATGCCTTGACGTCCTTTGCGTCCTTCATAATATCAGGATTGTCCAGTCCAGAACCACCGATGATGCCTATCTTCACCAAACATACCACCCCTTGATTAAGCAGATGGCTGGCGAGCTTATTTAAAAAATTTGCGGCAAAAAAGCGATACAGGGAGCACCCTTTAAACACGTGGAAAACAGACCCCTGCTGCTATTTTGTAACTATTATATAATAGTTACATTTTCAAAAGATTTATATACCGGTTATCCGGCAGGACAGGCACAATGACCAACGGCAATATAGATATCTCAAACCCGTTCATCCTGCAGGCCATAAGATACCATAAGTTCGGCGCACTCATAGAAGTGACGAACGGCGTGCTGAACCTTGACAAGAGGCAGGAGAAGAAGAGACAGGTTAAAAGGGGAACGGAGCTCCTGAAGAAGGCTGTCGGGGACTCCGCAGAGATAGCAGGCGGGCTTGCGCTGATAAAGACAGATGTGCCGCAGATAAAAGAGCTCGATTTCTTCATACAGATAGCAGGATACAACTCACAGATACTCGATGAGGTCGCAGACAGGCTGCTGGCGACAGACTTCCTGAACGACAAAGACAAGGAGACAGTCCAGAGGCTGATCCAGCTCGCAGAAAACAGGAGACACCTGACTCTCCGCGCGCTGCTGAACCCCACTGCAGAGACATACAGGAGGCTGCCGGTGTCCATGCGAGCCACATACAACGATGACGTGTGCAGGGTGAAAGGGGCAGTGCTTGAGGTCTATGTTGCGCGCCTGATGAGGCAGGTGATGAACTATGACGCAGTCTTTGCGCTAGGCACCACAATCAGGGACCCGGAGGTTGTGCCTAAAAGGACCGCTTACACAGACATCATCATCGCCTCTCCGAAGAGCGAATTCAAGCACGCGCTTGAAAGGCTTGTGGACGCCTATGCATCAAGAAGGAGCCAGGAGATACAGGTCACGCTCCATGATGACTTCAGGTGACCTCAGCAATAGCTTCAGCAATATACAACAATTTGCAGCAATAGATGATCTCCAGGCGCAGACACTGCCACATTCTAGGGTTTAAGACCACTCCACAATAGTAAAAATTTATAAATCATGCTCGACTAACAGCATCAACATGGGTGTTGAATGCATATTCTACGGAGGAGCAGGGGACGAAGACAAAGGAGAACTAGGGGGAGTCCAGGGACTGTTCCATGACACAGAAACAGGATCGCGGTTCCTCCTAGATTTCGGGCAGAGGCCAGACCACTGGAACGAGTTCTACGGGTTCCCATACAGGCCCAAGTCATTCAACCACCTCCAGATAGCAGAACTTCTTGAGATGTACGCACCCCTCAGAGAAGTGATGAGGCAGGACTACCTGCGCAAGATGGGCTGGACCCCAAGCAAGACAGACCTCGAACTCCTGGTCACACACCCGCACTACGACCACATAGGAGGAGTGCATCTCCTAAGGCCGGACATGAAGATACACATGCACAAGACAGCGAAGATGATCATGTACATCTGGCAGCAGCTGAGCGGAAGGACAAACAACCAGTTCGTGGATTTCGTGGACCAGTTCACGCTCGCCAACAAGCTCGGCGGAGACGAGGCATACGTGAAAGGCCTCAAGGCAACCATATCCAGGGACATACAGACATTCGAGCCGTACAAGCCGTTCAAGGTCGGCGAGCTCACAGCCACAGCATACCCTGTAGACCATTCCATACCAGGATCATGCGCATTCATCGTCGAGACATCTGCGGGAAAGATAGGCATAAGCGGCGACATCAGGATGAGGGGAAGGGACAGGAAGCTTACAGAACGGTTTGTTGCGGCGCTCAAAGAGCAGAGAGTGAAGCACATATTCTGGGAAGGCTCGCTCATGCACTTCGACCACGAAGGCACAGAGGACCAGCTCGTCATGAAGATGGCCGAGCTCATGCACGGCAGGACATTCGTAGGATACTCCGCACCGCCCAGAGACCTGGATAGGCTGAAGTCGATGCACCTCGCGGCAAAGCTCGCAGGAAGGATACTCTGCATACACCCTGACCAGATGATATACCTCAGGGCATTCGACGGAGAGCACGGCTTCCCGAAGACAGACGACCCGCACCTCGCAGTGATCATGACCCAGAAGAACAAAGGAAACCTCGACAACGAGGACGTGCCCAGGGACATCATAGAAGCAGACTACCGATACTGGGAAAGGCAATTCATCAACTGGAAGAAATGGGTGGATTCGGTGAAGAAGAGGGACCCGAGACAGCTCGAGCTGATAGCGGACGAAGAAGGCATGGGCGCGCCCAGGAAAGGCAAGCAGAGAGTGACGCTCGAGGATATCGCAAAACACCCTGACAAGTTCCTGGTCAGCATGCCGCCAGCATACATGATAGACATGCTTACGGCGATAAGGCCTCCGCGCAGAAGCAGGTACATCCGCTCACACCCTGCGCCGTGGACAAAAGACATGGAAGTGAGCGAAGACAGGATAATCAACGCGCTCATCAGGTTCGGAGTATACGAAGAGGAGTTCAAAGGCGATTTCCCAGACCACCTCACGCCGCACAGGGGAGTATACAGGCTCCACACAGTGCACGTCACAGGACACAACAACAGGCGGGAGAACAAGGAGATATTCGCACAGTTCGACCCGGACGTCACCATATACGTATACCACTGCATGTACCCGAAGGACTTCACCGAGGACGTCGCAAAGCACCTGAATGTGGTGGTGCCGATACGCAACATGCCATTCACAATACACAACACACCCAAGGCAGCATAATATGGACGAGAAACTCACACTGGAACAGCTGTTCGACGGCAGGCTGTACGTGAACATATACGAGAAGGAGAAGGAAGAGATAGAGGGAGTCATAACTGAATCAGACCTCAGGACATTCGTAAGGTGCCCATACGCATACTTCCTCAAGAGACACATGGCCATGACACGCACACCCATCTCGGCATTCGCTGCGATGGCGCTCATGTTCCAGCAGGCAAGGAAATCGCTGTTCAACCTCAAGGACCCTAAGACAGGGAGGCTGTTCCCATACCAGCACAGGGCAGGGACTGAGTGGAAGCTCCCAGAGGAGATGACTGCAGAAGAGCTCAGGGAATACCTGGCGATAACAGACCCTAAGAAGTTCGGCAATGCGCTCAAAGGCAAATGGGGATATTTCACCGGCAACAACAGGTACGCAGGAAGGGACATAGCATGGTCATACGAGAAACAGAGGTTCGCAGCAGCGCTCCACCTGGCAAAAGCAGCCAGGCACTACCATGATTTCGTCATCGCGAACGGCGCGCCAGTGCTAGGATTCATCAATGACATGGAGACGTTCGAATTCGAAGGAACACTCTTCAATGTCAGGTTCCCGGAGATACGCAAAGGAATGACGATCGACGACCCGACACTATGGGGGTTCAATACCGCAGACGACTTTGAGAAGCCCCAAGGGATAAACGACAGCTCCCTGGTCACGCTGAGGATACTCGCATACTGCACACTCGCGCACGACATACCGCTCTACCAAATGAAATGGGGAGTCCCTGACGAGCTCGCAGAGAAGTGGGACAGCAAGACACTCCATCTCGGCCCGGAAGTGAGGTACAGGCACCTCAACGCGATAGCAAACGAGACCACTGAGACAAGAAGGTCAGAAGAGAACCTCGACAGGTTCAGGAGAGCGGTCGCGCACTTCCAGGAAGAGCTCTCACACGAACGCTTCTACCCCAACCATAAGAGCTGCGGATCATGCCAGCACAACGTTATAGACCTGCTGGGCGATGGGGTCTGCAGGAAAAGGAAGAAAGGAGTGGCAGCGCCAGTGCCTGCACACTTCCTGGATGAAAGCGGACGGTCCGCCACCGCACACATCTCAAGGGACAGGATAAGACTGAAGGGGGGTGTGGCAAAGGGCCTGGCAAAGGAAGGAGGACAGCGCCACGACCTCGCAGAATACGAAGTCACTTTCAGGGAAGAGGACGGCATACTCTACGCAAGAGGCGATTACGACTGCTCTGCACGCGGCATAGGCCTTGAAGAGATGATGATAAAGAGGATGGACGAGGAGCTGCAGAAAGTCTCCAACGAGACGAGGCTGCCTGTCGAGCACGACATCGGCTTCGAGCAGAACTTCAGGTTCGCAGGCCAGAAGAGGATAGCTGAACTCCTGAATGAGATAGGATACAGGGACGGAAAGAAGAACTATTCACCTGAACACACAGACTGACACAGAACAGACAGAAACAGACTCAAAGCTTTGACTTCACAGCCTTATCAGAGACTATCGCAGAATTGCCTGACGGGTCCTCGATGACGAGCTTGATGCTCTCCTGGCCCCACATGACGCGGCCTATCTTCTTGATCATGTTCCTGCACTTCTTCTTGATATCCTCATCCTCCTCCTCATCGCGCAGGTGCTCCACCTGGTCCTTGATCCGCTGGAGGATGCCCTCGACATTGCTCACGAAACCCTCTGCATCAGGGCCGGGCTCGATGCTGCCGATGCGGGGTATCTTGATTGTCCCCTCAGAAGAGCGTATGACCCTTATCTTCATGTCATCCTCACTGGTCACGTCAAGAGAATACTTGCATGGGGGCTTCTGCTCAGCGCACTCCACATCAGACTTGTGGTACTTGCAGTTGGAGCAATCCATGCCGAAGATGAACACCCTGCCGAAATAAGGGATCTCGACCTCACCCTCAGTCAGGGCCAGGTTAGGAGTATGACAGAAAGGGCACATCTCGCCGGAAAGGCTCTCGCCCTCCTTCGGCTTCAGGTCGTTCTGATTCTCCTTCTCGTCCATGCACAGAGATAAAGCGAGAAAAATTTATAAAAGTTGTGATTGCGGATCATCAGGGTCATACTCCTAATTCTCACACCAGGTTTTGTGATGTCATCTCCGCAGGAGGCTAGTCGGCTTTTGGTGAGAATCATCCTCTCGCTGCGATGACCGCATCTTGGACCACAACCAAAAGCCAAGATTATATTGCTGTCTGATAGCAGACCAGAAGTAATGAAGAACAGACAAAAACTAAAAAATATGAAAAGATTTAAAGGTCGTCCCCGGGGCCCTCGAAGCTGCCGCCTGAAGATGTTGACTCCCTGTGTATCCTCGCGAAGCTCGGCGTCAGAGCGATCCAGTCATCGCCGAAACCCGCGATGTCACCCTCAACAGCCTCGCAAGTCTTCTTCAGCTTGTTGATCGCGCGCTTGAGCTCGACAAGGTCCTTGTCCTTCAACGGCCTGATGTTAACCAGGCTTATAGTGTAGCCTTCCCTTAGCGCATCGAGTATCGGCTTGATGTCGCTGAACTCCTCGATGACGAAAGGACGCACTGCAATCTTCGCTCTTGCCGGCGGAGCAACCCCTTCAGGAGGAATCTCTACATAACCAGAATCCCCCTCACCAGGAAGCTCGAAATCATCAGAACCAGAGAACTTCTGTCTTATCTTATTGAATAGCCTCTTCATGGTCTTGCCTCCTACTTTTCCGTTCAAACGTGAGTGGTCAAACTCGCTAAACCCTCTAAAAACAGAGAGATACCCTATTATTAAAGTATTTAAAACTTTCGTTTTGAAATGTTTTTGTTAGCATTAAAGAATAGGTAATGCATCAGGAAAACGATAAACAGCAGATGGCGAGAAAACCACCGGAAGCCCGAAAACGCTCATTACACGCCCTGGGTTTAAAATGAAAACCTTTTTATACCACCACATTTTCAGAAAGGTCAGCAAGCTGATTAAGGTACAGAATAGTACAAGGACAAAGACAACAGGATAAAGGTGCGAAAATGGTGCAAAGGAAGGGGGGTTTCAGGAGAAAGACAAGAAATAAACTCCAGAAGCCCATAAGGAACAAGGGAAAGCTGAGCCACCGAAGCTTCCTGCAGAAGCTCGAAGTGGGCGACAAGGTCCAGCTCACAGCAGAGCCCGCATACCAGAACGGGATGTACTTCCCGCGATACCACGGCATGGTAGGCGTGGTCAAATGCAAGCAGGGCGACTGCTACAATGTCTCAATCAAGGACCATAACAAGGAGAAGGTGCTCATCGTGCACCCGGTACACCTGAAGAAGGTCTGATCCGCTGAGGGGTGGATACCACAAGATGACAAAACCAGGCATAATAGAAGAGACGCCAGTAAGCATGGCAGAGCTGAAGGAAGAGCTGAAGAGGATCAAGAAGAGGGACACCTCGCTCAACTTCAGGGCAGAGAAGACAGAGGAGTACCTCGACCAGTTCGTGACCATGAAGGACAAGGAAGCGAAAGAGCTCTTCAAGAAGATAGAAGGGCTCGAAGTGCCGAGGATGAAGCCTGAACACATGGTCAAGCTAATCGACATCATGCCCACTAGCGCCGATGAGGTGAGGATCATCCTACAGGGATACACCATCACAGTAACAAAAGAAAACCTCAAAAGGATATCAGATGCAATACAAGAATACGCCAACAAGAAGGAATAATCCTTACACTGGAGAGGAAACATGGAACAAATGCAGAAAGAGAAGGAAGAGCAGGCAATCGTGCTCGACTTCCTGCCTAACGGGTACCCATTCGACCCTAGGCCCAGCCATCTCAAGACTCCAGTAGTGCAAGCGATAGGAAAGAAAAGATTCACACTTCTCGAACTCTGCCCAAAGAAGGGCATATTCCTCCAGCCCAGCGAAGAGGTCTACATCGGTGAGGGCAAGAGAGAGCAGATACACCACATACTCGGGAGGCTGCAGTACGACAAGATAACAAACACAGGCATCTCCACGCTCGAGATAGTCATCAAGGAGATGGTCAAGGCAAGGGAGAAGCAGTTCGTGGAGTTCTTCAACAAGGCGCAGCCCATAACCATAAGGATGCACCAGCTGGAACTATTGCCAGGGCTGGGAAAGAAGCACATGAACGCGATAATCACTGCGCGCGAAGACAAGCTGTTCGAGTCATTCGAAGACCTCAAGCACAGGGTCAAGCTCATACCCGACCCAGAGAAGATCATCCTTCGAAGGATACTCCTCGAGATGGAAGGGAAGGAGAAGTGGCGCGTGTTCACTGATTGAGACTTACTTCTAAAAATACCTTGTTCAGAACATGATTTCTCGGATGTCTTCCGCCTTTTCATGCGGTAAATATATAAAAAGGCAAATCTTTTTAATCCCCAGACCTGATTAGCCTAAAAGGGGGATTGGATGGGAAAAAAAGGGAAAAAAGAGCAGATAGAGCACATAAATTACGCTTTAGTGGCTAAACCTCACACACCCATGTACTTGATACACAAGTACTGGGCAAGGAAGCCCCACAATGTCGTTTCTGAATACATCAAGCATTACACAAAGCCAGGAGACATAGTCCTCGACCCATTCTGCGGCTCAGGCCCGACACCGATAGAAGCCATAAAGATAGGCAGGAAGGCTGTAGGCCTAGACCTTAACCCAGTCTCAGTCTTCATAACAAGGATGACTGCGATGCCTGTGGATGTCGCCAAGATAAGATCAACATTCCAAGAGATTGAGAAGAGCTGCAGGAAGGATGTTGAAGATTTGTACCGAACAACCTGCCCAAAATGCAAAAAAGATGCACTGATAGTCTATGTAATCAAAGAAAACGAAAAAATGATTGAAATTGGTTATGAATGTGAGAAATGCCTAAGCTCGAAAAAGTCTGCAAAAAGATTCTTGGTAAAAAAACCAGATGATGCTGATTTTAAACTACTTGAAAAAATTGAAAAAGCAAAAATACCTTTTTGGTATCCAACACAAAGATTAGCTTATAATGGGGATGAATTCAAAGAAGGAACGCACGATTCCGCGGTTGATTCGGTAGACAAACTTTTCGACAAAAGGGCGTTGATGGCTCTGTCAATTCTTCACAATTCTATCATGCAAATAAAAGATGAAAAGATCAAGGATGTTTTTAAAATAATCTTCACAAGTAATGTGCATAATGTTTCCAAATTAAACCCTGTTCACCAACCAAGATGGAAAGTTGGCATGCACCCTTCCACTAGTTGGATACTTCATAGATTCTGGTTGCCAACGCTAAGAGTTGAGTGTCCTGTTTGGTTCTATTTTAAAGAAAGGTACAAACACATCATTGAAGCAAAAAAAGACTCAACCAGCCAGATAAAAGAATACAAGGAAGCCAAGAAGTTCTCTGACCTTAACGATGGCGCGAACATCCTCCTCAAGGAGCAGGATGCTGTTGAACTGACAAAAGTTGTCCCGCCCAACTCAGTGGACTACATATTCACAGACCCGCCATACGGTGGTGCAGTGCAGTATTTTGAACTTAGCACTTTATGGGCTGCATGGCTCAAGATTGATTTAGACTACAAGGATGAGATAACAGTCAACAAGCAGCAGAAGAAAGACTTCGAGTCCTATCACAGGCTCCTGCGCACGGCGTTCAAGGAGATGTACCTCGCGCTCAAGCCAGGTAAGTACATGACAGTAACTTTCCACAGCACAGATATAAAAGTATGGAACTCAATCGTCAAGGCAGTGGCGATGGTCGGCTTCGACCTCGACAAGATAATATACCAGCCTCCCGCAAGACCATCAGCAAAAGGGCTTCTGCAGCCATACGGCTCAGCAGTCGGCGACTACTACATAAGGTTCAGGAAGCCGGAGACAGAGACACTCAAAACTGAAAAAGAGATTGACATGAAAACGTACGAGATGGAAGTGGTCGAGTCCGCAAAAATCATCATAGGCGAAAGAGCAGAGCCGACAATGTTCCAGCACATACTGAACGGAATAATGGTTGAACTCAAAGGCGGCAGGCACGTCCCTGTTGGAGCGAAAAACATAGAGCAAGTGCTGAAAGACCACGTAGGAACTGACTTTGAGCTGATTGACATCTATGATGATAAAGGGAAGAAGACCGGCAAGAAGTGGTGGCTAAAAGGGATGGACCTGACCCATTTCACTCAACCGATGCTGAGCGACAGAGTAGAAAGAACAGTCCTGAGCATACTGGACAAAAGACCAAAAGTATCTTTTGATGACATACTCCAGGAAATATTTATCACGTTCCCTAACGCATTAACACCTGAAACAGAGAAAATAAAAGACATTCTCAGCCAATACGCGGAACAAAGGAAAGGAAGTTGGGTACTCAGACCCGAAGTAAAGGTGTCATTATCACACCACAACAAGATGATATCTCTCATCGCAAATCTCGGCAGGAACCTCAAATTTGATGTGTGGGTCGGCCTTAAAGAACAGGCAGAAACATACAACAAACAGAAACTATCAGAGCTTGTCACTATAAAAGAGCCTAGTTGGAGGTTTGTAAATCCTCATAACTGGGACAGAATCAATATGATTGATGTAATATGGCATGATGGAGGGCGAATAAAGTTCATATTTGAGGTAGAAAACACGACAGCGATAACCGATGCCATATCAAGGGGCTCAAATATCCCTCCAAACCACTTGACGAGAGTCATAGTCATACCAAAGGAACGGGAAAAGATGCTCTCAAGGAAGATGCGCGACCCTATGGTCGCAGAAGGAGTGAAAAAATACGATTGGAAATTCACATTCTATGATGATATTGAGAAGGTATGCGGTAAGAAAAAGGTAGATATCTCTGAAATAGAAAAGACATTCAGGGTCCCAAAAGAAACACACCAAGTCCAGGATTCATTGAGCAAATACGTCTAACGCTGGTGAAATGTAGAAACACAGCTTCATCCAGAGATATCTTGAAGAATTCTACAAAGAATGGGAAGGGAAGAAGTGAACACTTAATCTCTCCATTTGTGGTCGTGGACATAATCTGTCAATATCTCAGGCCTGTTGCAATCATCCTCATTCTGCCTGTAGGCGCGCTCGCCCTTGTCTGTGACAACAACCACATCCCCCTGCCTGTCAAGCCAGCCCCTGTTTATCGCCGCGTACATAGCATCGTTGCCCAGCTTAGAAAGGAGAGTATGCACATCCGCACAGCAGCCTCCATTCTCCCACTTCACGAAGTTAAGAGCAGCAATGCTCTCTAGCTCTGCGACATCCTCTGGACAATCATCATGCACCACAGACATCCCTAACCACCTGCAAAAAAGATGCCAAAAACAGCAATCACTGATTAATAAACCTTTGTCTTGCGGGGTAAAGTCAAGAAGTGTGTCATGCCGCGCTCGCTGCAATCATCTAGCTGCCTATTTATGCTGAACTGCGACATTTAGCGCCTATTTTGCACTCAGCTCACTAGGCGGCATGACACCTAACTTGACAGCACCGTCTTGCGGTTTTTACCAAGCATAAAAAGAAACATTTAAAACATAATATCAATAACAAAAACCAAAATGTTCTCAAGACTATGCAGGCTGTTCAGGAAGAACCGGGCGCACAAGTACCTGATGGACGAGTACTCTGCGATAAACAAGCTCGCGGATGCCCTGCACAAGCAACTCAAGACATTGAGAGCCATGCAAAAGGATATCGTCGAGACGAAGATAGCATATTCAGCAAGATCTGGGAAAGCGACAGGGGTGATAGGGCTGAGAAAGACAGATTTCATAGAGGAGAAGCTCATCAATGACCTCAAGTGGCTCTCATCCAATGCAGAGCAAAGATTTACGCATGCCTGCGAGACAATCGAATCCACCGAGCCTGTGAGCCCATCAGAGAAGCTTGAGCTCCAGCAGATAGCAGATTTGCTCAACAACATAAATGACACTCTCCCAAAGCTGGAAAATATCATGACAGTGAAGGACGAGAGAGACAAGGCCCTCGCGATAGAGGCCGCATTGAGAAACGTCACGAACCTGTGCAAAGAATTCCACCTGCTGAGGAGACGCAGGAGAAAGCTGGCAAAGGAAGTGCTTGAGAACGAGATAAGCCCACTCGTGAGAAGGGTCTACGAATCAAGGGCGACGCTCAAGGGAGAGCATTCAATGAACATATTTGCCATGACAGAACATGAATTAAGGGATCTTGAGAGGGAAGCCAGACATATCAACTCATGCAATGACCCAAGATACAAGATAGAGTTCAGGAAATGGTGGCAGAGAACACAGAGACCAGAAGTCGACTTCACCACCCCCCTGAAAGACCCCCACATAAACGTCATGATGAAACTCGACGGGCCAGAGAGAAAGATACACCTGCTTCTAAAGGCAGCTTAGACCTTGCCCACATAGCCCAATATCCTGCACTCGCCCAGCGGCACGATGTGGTTTCCGAGCCTGCTGAGTATCCTGCCGAAACCATTATAGCATGACGGGTGCTCGCTCCTCAAAGAAGAATCAGATATCCCTGCAGGGATGTACACCTGCTTCCTCAACAGGCCAGCGATCTCCGAAGAGACCTTCATCTTTCCTGTGGGGCCTGAACGACCTGTCGCGTGAGGCATGGAAGAGTAAGGGGGCAGGTCAGACTCGTCAACCGTATACATCAATATCTTGGCAGCGAGATGCGCAGGAAGCACATGCAGCTTGTGCGGCTCGACCTTGACGACGCCTTTCCTGTAGATGACCTTCTCAGAATCCTCGACAGAATTATGTGTCCAGTTGCCCATCATAGACACAGGGACATCAAGAAGCCCGGCCAGCTCATAGCCGAGGTCCTTGCGGAAATCCTCAGCACGCTTCTGCTTGCTCAACGCTTCAGCGATGCTCTTAGGGACACCAGGGCCATAGCTCTTACCATCGCTATGCACCAGCAGGATGTTATGAGCATCCATGTTGATATCCAAAGAATCTATCTCAGAACAGACATCTACAAAATGGTTCCCCCCTCCAATGACGCCCCTTCCTTTAAGGTGGCGGTAGATCTTATCAGCAGCCTTTTCAGCATCAACCTTGCCGATGACAAATGCCGCGATGCCGCACCCGACATCATCAGAAAGTATGTGGGGAACAAAAACATGGCCTGACCTGTTGAACACCCATATGGTGCTGTTAGGAATCGAATCTCTCTTGAACTCACCATCAGGAAACCTTACCAGCTCCTCAAGGCCTGGAAGATCAGGGACCTTGTAGTAACTGTCCGCGTAATTCTGCAGTGAAACATCCATACAGATAAGCAATCGATGGCAATTTATAAATGTTTCGGAAGTGTCGTTACTTATAAGTACTGACAGACCTTAAACCGCAGAATTCTTGGTATACAGGCGATAATTCGCTTTTCATATGCTGGATTTTTTGCGAACTCATCTTGTGTATTTTGGCTCAATTTG
>JAHJSS010000010.1 GCA_018830225.1 Nanobdellota archaeon | reverse complement strand
GCTGTTGAGAACATATTCCAGGTCTTCGGCTATGAAACTGAAGAGCTTACAGGAGCGAAGAAGCAGAGCAAACTAGGGTCTTATTTCTAAAGGGTTGTTCTTTTTAAGCACTGATTATATAATAGCTATATAATCTTTAAACAAACATTTAAATACCCTGCGGACATATTAATACTTCTAATTAGTCTGAAATCTTTCGATAAACCTTCCGGGGAGCTCATTTAATCTCTAAAACCTATAAGATGGTAATCTACAAACTATACAAGGTAGCATAGCATGGTCAAAGGAGTCGACTTCTTCAACTCTTTGGAGCACTTAGAGCCGAGATGCCCGAAGTGCAAGGTCAAGATAGTTTGGGGAGAGAATACTATGTGGAGTGATGAGTCAGAGACCCAAGTATGCAAGGACTGCGGTAGCAAGTTAGAGTGATTTCTTCTTTTTAGGGCTCCAGAACCGCTCATTTATGAATTTATAGGCTAACCAAAACATTTAAATATGGATTAACTACTACCTAGTCGTTATAGGGGGTTTTTAAATGAGTGCGGAACTGAAAGCAGTGGACGAGCTCCTGTCGCTTATAAACATGCATCTGGTCTATTATCTTCTTGAGAAGAATGCGGTTCCGCAGGAAGGCCAAGCCCCGAGGAAGATGCTAGATTTTGAGGGCGCTTTGACACTGCGTGACCTTGAGGAGATGGTGAGTGAGGAGTCCAAGCGTCTTTTTGTTTACAATGGGAATGACAAGGTGATAGACCCTACTGCTGCGCCCAACATACTCAAGTATGCCATCGATGCCGCTGAAGTGGGTGGTTTCGATCTCTGTATCAAGACTCTCAGTACGCTGAAGGAACAGCTGGTCAGGTACCAGCAGGGAGTCCTGCTCCAGAGGACGAGCTCGCATCTCGGCTCTCTGCCCAACATCCTGAGGAGCGCTGTGGTCGAAGTTGGCAGCTACCGCGCCTTCATCCCTACGCAGTCTGATGAATGGGGTGAGAAGGAGGTCCATGATTATATAGACGAGTTCAGGAGGTCGCTGGGCAAGGGGCGTCCTGACAAGCTCAATTATCATTTTGATGAGGTACTTCAAGTCATCGTCAGGCACAACGACCTCAGGACAGGGGCCACGCTGATGGACCTGCTGAATGAGAGGATAGTCTATTGGTGCCTGACCCCTAGCAGCATCCCTCGGGTGATAGAGCCGGTGCAGAGGTTCGGCACTTTCCAGTATGGCTATGCACGCCTGCTGGTCGAGCTTGAGGAGATGGCTGCGCGTATGGCCAATGTGAAGAATGACCCGCAGGGCCTTCTTGTCAGGGTGTTCAAGGATGATTATGCTGAAAGCACCAGCGCAGCGGTGGAGCGCCTTAAGCAGCTGAGGAGGGAGACAGGCAGCCAGGACCTCATCGACAGGGTCAACAGGGGGGATACGAACATCCCGAACATCCTTATGCAGGTGGCATCATTGGGCCCGAAGCATCTCGACGTCGCGATCAGCTATGCAGGGATTCTTGCCGCAAAAGTCAGGTCAGCTGTCTTCGGCGAGCGCAAGAAAGTGGTTGACTACGAGCCGCAGAGAGGATACATGATAGTTATCGAACCGCGCCAGTTCGTGATGTGCAGCCATGAGCAGCTTAGGAAGATGGGTGTCCCTGAAGATAAGATTACAGCTTTCGAGGAGAGCTCTTGGGGCATATTGTCCAGGTACCTTATGATCCATGATTCCTCTCAGGATTACAGCGGTCGGGGCGAAAGGATTGACGTGATTGATTTCTATAAGAGAGAGTCCGAAGCTCCCCCTGCGCTTGTCAGAGATTTCCGGAGCAGCAGGCAAGGCACGCCTGAATTCAGGAAGGCGCTTGCGGGCACGAAGGTCCCTAACAGTTTCTACCAGGTGAGCATGGCATATGCGGTTGCGGTCAGACAGGGAGAAGTGGTCGGCAAGTGGGTGATGGTGGATGATAAGACTGGCCTGCCGGAAGTAGATGCGTACATGAAAGACGGCGACCTCGGCATGCATGGCCGCATATCTGACCTCGCGGCCGGCTCCAACGCGATGGTACCCCGTGAGGAGTTCGACAGGATGGTCCAAAAAGGCCGATGAGCTTGTCAGGGCAGGCTATTCAGGTACACTGCAGGCTCATTCTTTGTCAGGTTTCCCTTTCTCCTTCATCTTCTTCGTGATGGGTATCTTTGACTTGCACTTGCCGCACAGGAAGACTATCGCGTCCATTCCCTCGAACTTCTTCCTCTTGAACGGCACGCTGGTCTCGTCCGTGTGGCCGCACGACGGGCAGGTGTATTTCACGTCGCACGTCAGCGTGTCCTCGTAGGCCTTCTTCTCGACAGTGTACTTGCACTGCGGGCAGACGTATTCCTTTGCCCGGATCTTGACCTTCCCTGTCTTTTCGTCGACAGGCTTGCCCATCTTTCCTTTGCCGCACTTGGGGCAGGCTCCCTTGTACACCCATGCCTTGACATTGCCTTTGCCGGTCGCGCGCTGGGTGAAATAGATTACCTCTTCCAGGCTTTCAGGTTCTCGCAGGATTTCAATCACCTCTTGTCATATTGATAATCATGTGCTGATTGGCATGCGGGTCATGAGATCCAGGTCATGCCTTCCCGTTTCCGTTGAGCCTCTTCAGCTCTATGCTTATCGCATCCTCTTCTACCCTGGTGTAGTTGGGGCACTCCAGGTAGTCGAAATGCTTCTCGTCGCAGTATTTCTCTATCTGTTCCTTCTCTTTCTCGTTCATGTGCCTCACGACGACGTTGAGGCCGCGCAGGTCCTTATGGATTATCTTAAGCTCAGGGAATCTCTTCGCAATCTCTTGCTTGACCGCCTCTGCCCTCTTGGTCATGAGCTTGATGGTGTCTTTCGCCTTGGTGAGCTTCTGCAGGAGGGTGTCGTACCGCGGGTAGAAGTTGGTAGTGGAGAACACGTCGCTGACGTCTTCGAGCAGCTCTTTCTTCGAGACGCTTATGAACCCGCCGTACTCTGCGTTGACAGGCTTCCACCTGCCGAAGCTTCCGACGATTATGTCTGAGTGGTCGCCGTCGCAGAGGTCATCGTCGCCTATCGCTCCTGAGGCGTCCTCGATGAGTATGCAATTGTTCCTCTTGCATATCTTTGATATGTAGCTCATCGGCTGATCTGCGAAGTATCCTGCGAAGCTCGTCACCAGGAGTGCTGCTCCGCTCTCTGCCTTCTTCTCGAGGTCGATGAGGTCTATCAGCCCCCTGTTGGTCTTGACTGTCCTGATTTCGAAGCCGAGCATCTTCGGATATGTCTTGAATGATATCCAGCCTCCCTGGTCAGGTATGAGTATGAATGGCCTGGGGTTCGTCTTCTTCACTATATACAGCGCGCAGAATATGGCTGCGTTGCCTCTCTGGACCAGCCTCACTTCCTTGTGCTTAGTGTATTTTGATAGGAGGTCGAGTATCTGCCGCCGCTCGTGTTCGAGCCGATGGGCTTCTTTTTCCGGCGTCTGCTTTTTGTCCTCTTCCATGTTTTGCCTCTTGTCCTCTCCTAGTATATAGAATGATTGGCTCTCTCAGCTATCCCTCTCAGCCATCTCTCTCCCAGCTATTTCTTCTTCACGAAGTTCGCGACCATGAGCGCGACCCCTATCGCAATCCCCGCATATGCAAAGAACTGCATCAGCATCACGTTCTCGCAACCGCCCTTCTTCGATGCATCGAATATCTGCACTATCTGCCCGCCTATGCTTTGGCATGCTGCCTGCCTTGTGTTCGCCTCTGCGAGAAGGAACGCTGCCGCGACCACCACTATCAGGCCGATGATGAGCAGCTTGTGGTCTTTCCAGTCTACCATGCTGCAGAAGATAGGAAGTCATTATTTAAAGTTTTCCTATGAGGCTGCTCTGTAGAAAGTAGTGGTGCCGCCAATCTGCGAGCTCCTTATATCATATTACGCAGACCGGCAAAGGGGGACGCCTCCGAGCGGAGCGAGCGAGACACTCAAACTGTTCAACAGTTTGGTGTGCCAAAGCATCTCTGATGCTTTGAGCATGCCAACCGCACGAAGTAAGGTTGAGCATCCCCATCCAGGGGAACACAAAGCAGCTCGGCTGCTTTGGTTCCAAAGCCAGAGGCTTTGTGAATGCCAGGTGTCGGAAAAAGAAAGCAGGAGCGAGCCGGCGGCACCTGCCAAAGGCAATACTTTCTACAGAGCCCTATGAGGCTCAGCAGCTGTGCAATCGGCATTAAGAATCAGATGTCAAAGGTATTACCGACATATATGAATCCTGTGAATGCAGGCTCCTGGATGTCCAAGCGCAGGGAAGGCATCACCAGCACGCCCCCGAACTCTGCACATACATCAAGCAGTATCGAAGTAAGGTCATCACCTGGCGTGTACCTGTGCATTGCACCAACTGCCAAGAAAGTCCCTGACTCCCCAGGCCTGTATGCAAACATCCCTGTCACGATGTGCGCGTCAGCATCATGCTCGTACCGCAGCAATGCATTGTACTTACCATACTCGCCCAGGAAAGGAAGCCTGTCCATGGTCGGATCAACTGCAAAGTCGATGCTGCCGTCAGCGCCTGACTCGCGCAGAGACAAGGCATCAAGCATCTCACGGTCAACAAGAGAGCCAAACGACAATATGAGCTCATTGCTGGAATATGCACGGTCATAGTCCAATACGTTGAGCAGGACAGCACCCACCCCGCCAGGGTTGATCACCGCGAACCTGCTGTAGAAATCAAGGCCTTCTGCCTTTGCTGCAGAGAAGTAGAATTCCTTGGCGACGACGCTAAACACTGCCCTGGCATCGAAGCCTTCTCCGAGACCTTCAGAGCCAGAGTCATAGAACGCGTCAGCAAGTATGCGCACAGGGCCGAATTCTCCGCCGAC
Source organism: Nanobdellota archaeon (assembly GCA_018830225.1). GTDB lineage: Archaea > Nanobdellota > Nanobdellia > Woesearchaeales > UBA11576 > JABMQF01. Next base: position 2,104 of record JAHJSS010000010.1, on the reverse strand, counting down.
CATCACTCTCGGCCTGATGTGGTCTGCAGAGCTCCCTATGATGTGGCCCACTCCTGCGCCGAGGACAACAGGCGGCAGCGTGAAGAATGAAGACAAGTTATAGCCTCCGCTGGTATCGCCGCCATAATTGACAAAGCCGTACCCCCTCAGCTGGAGGAAGTCAAAGAGCATCGGCGTCCGCATGCCGAAAGCAGTTGTCCCGTCGGAATGCCCGTCCATGGTCCAGTTCCTCACAGCGGCCTCATACCCCTCGATGCCAAGCTCAAGCCTGGAATCGCTGGACTCCTGGTTAGCACTAGCCTCGACAATCAGCCTTGTTGGCGATAGATCTATCTGATCAGCAGCCTCCTCCTGAGAATCATCATGATGCCCACCGACGATGATGCGTTCGGGCAAGTAATAAGGCGAAGATGCGCCCTCACCCACCCTGGGAAAATCATAAGAATCTGTATCCTGCGCGTATGCAGGCTCTGCCTTAGAAAGACCTGCAGCAGCAGCCAATGCTGCAACGCCAGCAACCAACTTCATGCCTAAGCTCTCTTCCAGGCTCTCAAGAGAATACACCTTGCTGAACCAGCCCCTTCTCGGGACAAGCTTCCTGCCAGTAAGCTCATGGATGATGCTTCTCTCTTCTGGTGTGGTATACGACATCTCAACCCCAAATAACTACTAAGAAGTGCTAACTCCATATTTAAACCTTTCGCCCTGCGGATTTGCATCAAATGCATAAAAGCCAGGTTCTCAATCCCCTAGAGGTATGGTCAGGTTATGCGTTATCTTTCCAGAAGAGACCATCTTCTCCAGCTCCATCCTTACCCGGGGATGCTGTCAACCCCATCCTCAAGCAGGGCTTTCAGTTATATCTGCGCCAGGCGAGCACTGGCGGCACCCGCCGCAGGCGATACTTTCTACTGAGCCCGTGCAATCAAAATATTTAAATACCAACGGTTTATAAGCAGTGCTGGAAAGAGGTGGATTGTTTGTTCGAGACAGGCCTTTCATATATGCTGACATATATATTCACATCCTTGTTCGTATTCTTAGGGGTCTATGCAGGAGCGCTTCTGGCATTCATCGCTCCTGAGGAGCTCAAGCCCGGCAGGTCTTATTTCCGTGCTTTCGAGAACACTCTGCTGGTGTTCATCGTGCTCATACTCCTTTACGCATATGGCGCGCATCTTGGCGTGCTTATACTGCTGGGTGTCGCCGCCACTGTGTTCCTTTACTTCACATCTGAGGAGTCGCCTGTGAACCAGATAGCCTATTTCCTGCTCGGGATAGCGTATTTCTTCTCGACAAAGAGCGTGGACCTTTTCATCACAGTCTCTTCCATGATATTCCTTTACGGCCTGCCGCTAGGGAGCCTCTATGTCGCTAGGAAGATGAAGAAGAGCAAGAGGACGATACTGACCGACGTCCTGCTGAACTTCGGCTTTTTCGTGATAGTCGCCCTCATGACCAACCTAGTAGTGCTGTATATAGCCAACATATGATTCTATGATTATAAGAATGAGTAAAAATGAGCCCGCCGAGACTTTCTCACTGACGTTCAAAGCATTACCGCCTCAAGCGTCAATATTTGAACTCGGGACCACTCGATTACCTACAAAACAAAGTCTTGGAGGTTCCAAGACAAAGTCTTGATATCAGTCGAGCGCTCTAGCCAGGCTAAGCCACGGGCTCGTAAACGCCCCCGACCAGATTCGAACTGGTGACCTTGCGGTTTCAGCATCAAAGCTTAACAGCCGCACGCTCCAACCACTAAGCTACGGGGGCATTTTCATGCCAAATGATTTGACGCTCTTTAAAGCTATCCCGCTCGGAGGGTTGAGCGTTAAGCGAGACCCTCCTTAGCCTTGCGTATCAAATGCGCGTAACCATTTGCGCGTCAACCACTAAGCTACGGGGGCATATTGCCAGGCATACGGGTTTTAGGGGTATTTATAAAAGTTTCGCAGGACCCGGCTCTGTAGAAAATCTCCGTGTAGAAAATCTCCGTAATGTTTATAACCCTCAAAGGCCCGTGAGGACCTAATGAGGGGGTGGAGAGGCACCTCCACCATGAGGAAGGAAAAAAAGCTGGTTAATAAAGTTAAGCGGTTGT